>REEJ01000200.1 GCA_007695125.1 Trueperaceae bacterium
TACATCAACCTCGGCCGGGACGCCGACCTCGGGAAGGAGCGCAGCACCCAAGCGCTCGAGGCGCTGGCGTTCGAGCTCCTCGACGAGGCCTGGGCGCTCGGGGTGCGCTACGTCGACGTCGCGCGCTCGTACGGGCACGCCGAGGCCTTCCTCGGTCGCTGGTTGGCGGCGCGCGGCCACGCGGAGGGCGACCTCGTGATCGGCTCGAAGTGGGGCTACACGTACACGGCGGCCTGGCGTGTCGACGCTGAGACGCACGAGGTGAAGGAGCACTCCCTCACGGTGCTGCGACGTCAATGGGGCGAGACGCGCGAGCGGCTCGGCGCTCACGTCGACCTCTACCAGGTGCACTCCGTCACGCCGGACAGCCCGGCGCTCGACGACGCCTCACTCGTGAGCGAACTCGCCTCGCTCAAGGCCCAAGGGATGCGGATCGGCCTGTCGACGAGCGGGCCGGACCAGGCCGACACCGTCGCGCAGGCGACGCGGGTCACCGTCGACGGCGTACGGCTGTTCGACACCGTCCAGGCAACGTGGAACCTGCTCGAGACCTCGGTCGGGGCGGCGCTGGAAGAGGCGCGCGCCGCCGGCATGGGCGTGATCGTCAAGGAGGCGCTCGCGAACGGTCGGCTCACCGACCACAACACCGACCCCGACTTCGCCCCACAGCGCGCGACCCTGTCCGCGCTGGCGGAGGTGCGCGGGGTCGGCATCGACGCCCTCGCGCTCGCGGCCGCGCTCGCGCAGCCGTGGGCCGACGTGGTCCTGAGCGGCGCCGCCACGACGGCGCACCTGCGAGCCAACGCGCTCGCGCTGGACCTGCCGTGGGACGACGACATCACGGCTGCGCTGGCGCCGCTCGCAGAGGCGCCGGATGCCTACTGGAGCACACGCTCGGATCTGCCCTGGAGCTGATGCTGATGTGCCGAGCGACCGCGCCGCTCGTTCAGGGCGCGCTCTCGGCCGACTCCACCACGCGGATGAAGCCGATCATGGCGTTGTGATGCGGACACTCGTACTCGAACACGCCGACCTCGTCGAACGTATGCTGCCAGGTCTCGAACGCTCGCATGTCGGGACTCTTGAAGGTCGGCGCGTACACGGCGTGCACCCTCCCGAGACCGTCCACCTTGACCCATGACACGGTGGTGCCGACCGGCACGGTGAGCACGTCAGGTGAGAAGCGGTCGTACGCCATCTCGACCACCGCCTCCAAGCCACCCACCGCCTCCGCATCGCTCTCGACCCGGTCAGCCTGGTCGCCGTGACCGCCGTGGTGCGGCAGCTCGAGCGGGTCGCCCACCGGAACCACGGTGACCATGGTGTGGATACCGCCCGGGTACACGCCGTCGTTCATGTTGTCGAGGAGGACGTGGCTGTGGAACGGATAGCTGCCGAGCTGATCGAGCGTCACGAGCAGGTCGTAACGCTCGCCGGGAGCGATGCTGATCGTGTCCTTGAGCAGCGGCGCCGGCAGCGGCCGGCCGTCGCTCGCGATCACCTCGAAGTGGAAGCCGTGCATGTGCATCGAACGCCAGCCGTAGCCGGCGTTGATGAGCCGCACCAACACGCGCTCGCCCAGGTGGCCCATCACGTGGGTGTCGCTCGCCGTCATGGTGTCGGGGAACGAGCGGCCGTTGATGAAGAAGTAGCGGGGATCGAAGCGCGTTCGCTCGACACGCCGCGACTCACCCACCGCTGCGCTCCACGCCGGGTCGCTCTCGCTGAGGAGCAGCGTGTAGGCCCGGTCGTAGCTCGGTCCATCCGTCCAGGCTCGACCTGGACCGTCGGCCGGATGGACGACGAGCGCTCCGTACATACCCATGGTCAGGTGCTCGACCGTCTCCACGTGGCAGTGGTACCAGTACGTACCGGCGTGGGTGGCAGTGAACCGGTACGTGATGCTCTCCCCGACGCGCGCCGACGGCCCCGTCTCGGGCACACCGTCGTTGGCCTGGTCGACGTCGAGACCGTGCAGGTGGATGGTGTGGGCGGCGCGCTGCACGCCGGGGCGGCTCGGACCGATGTTGGTGAGGACGATCTCAACGTGATCGCCCTCGTTCACCTCGATGGTCGGCGCGGGCAGGGTGGCCGTCCCAGGCACGTCCTCGAGCGAATAGCCCCAGATGTAGAGCGTCGCCCCGTCGGCCGTACGGTGGTACCCATCGGTCGCATACAGATGGAACACCCGTGTCGGGGACGTGTGAGCGGTGCCGTGCACCGCATCGTGCCCGTGTTGGGTGCCGTGCTGCGCGACGGCGTACGAGGTGCCGAGCACGACGGCGAGCACCGTGGCGAGCCTCACGAGTCGCCGCGCCGCGGCGGCTCCTACGCTCGGGGGTTCGTGCCCACGGTCAGTCACCCACGAGCACCGGTTGCGGCATGCGCATGGGACGCCCACAGGCGGGTTGCTCATCCTCGAAGAGGTTTCGTTCGGCCTCCGGCAGGCGCTCTCGCGCCAGATCGCGTATGCCGTTCACGCCGATGAAGAACTCCCGCATCATGACCACGAGCAAGTAACGGCCCGTCTCGCTGAGCTCGAGCGCCTCGGCGTCGTCGCGCGAGAAGGCGCCGGCTGCCTTGAGGAACAGGTACTCGGGCAACAGCCCCTGCGTGACGGCAACCCCGTTCGCCTCGCGGAAGGCGCGCTTGTCGAGGCGCAGACCGAACAGATCCATCATCAGTCGGTAGCGCAGTTGATCTTTCCGGTGCAACGGCATGCGTGCGTCGACGCTCAGATGGCCCTGCTCGATGGCGTCGGCGTAGTTCTTGAGCGAGAAGGTGTTGGC
>REEJ01000316.1 GCA_007695125.1 Trueperaceae bacterium
GCGCTCAACGACCGAGCAGCGCTCAACGACCGAGCGAGCGCCCACACGCACGCGCAGCGGAGCTTCGTCGACGGCGGCGTGCTCGACAACAAGCCCTTCGAGCACGCCCTGCGCTCGCTCGTCTCGCGCCGCGGCGCGGCCTCCGTGACGCGCAAGCTCCTGTACGTCGAACCGAGCCCCGACCACCTCGGCGCGCGCGCCCGCGAGGCGCTGCGCACCGACCCCTTCACGGTCGGACGCGAGGGCCTCACGCTCCCGTCGCACGAGACCATCCGCGACGACGTCGAGCGCATCCTGGAGCGCAACCGCCAGGTCGAGCGCGTGCGCACGCTGACGATGGGCGCGGCGGAGGACCGCGAGGCCGCGGCCGGCGAGCTGTCGGGGCTCTCCGAACCGATCCCACGATCGACGTTCGCGTCGACGTACCTCTCGCGCCTGATCGAGACGACCGGGCTGGGCGTCGCCTACGGGGGGCACCACCGGCTCAAGGTCGCGAACGTCACCGACGACGTCGCCCGCATCCTTGCCGAACTCGCCGGCATCGCCGGGAGCGACGACCGCGTCGCGCACCTGCGCGACGCCCTGGTGCAGCGCTGGCGCACGAGCCGCTATAGCCGCGAGGCGTCGTGGGAGGGCCACAGGCGTCTCGAGCCCGAGACCGCGTTCCTGCTCCGCTTCGACCTCGCCTACCGCGTGCGCCGGCTCCACTTCGTGCTCGAACGCGTCGACGAGTGGCTCGCGGGCCTCGGACCGTTGGCGGCGTCGCTGGACGCCGGGACGGAACCGCGCGGCGCGCGCCTCAGGACGATGCGCGCAACCCTGCGCCGCGTCGCGCGCGCCGTAGCCGCGCACCCTGCCGACGCCGCGCTCCTGCGGCACCCCGCGTTCGGCGACGCGCTGCGCGGCCTCCGCCGGGCGCTCGGCGACACGCTGCACACCCTCCAGCACCACGCGGCCGCGCTGCACCACCAGGCCGACAGCCCCGCCGCGACCGCGGGCGACGCGTTCGCCCAGAGGCTCGAGGCGCTCCAGGCGGCCGCCACGGCGGCCGTCGAAGCGTGGCTGCGGGCGAACAGCGACGACGAGGCGCACGAGGCCGACGCCGTCGCCGTCGCCGCCGACGCCGTCGCCGTCGCCGTCGAGGACGTCGATGCCGTCGAAGCATTCGACGCCTTCGCCACCGCGCTCGGCGAGCTGATCGACCACGTCACCGGCGAGGCGTCGCGGGCGTGCGATGCGCTCTTCGAAGGCGCCCGAACGCCCCTCCCCGCCGGGGCCCCGCCCCAGGCGCGGGCCGCCCTCGTCGCGCGAGCGCTCCTCGCCGACGCGTACTGGGACTTCGAACGCTTCGACATGGTGCGCTTCCCCGTCATGACGCTCGCCGGCATCGGCGACGAGCTCGCCGCGGTCGAGCTGCATCGCATCAGCCCGCGCGACGCCACGTCGCTCGTCGACGAGGCGGCCACCGGCCGGCGCAAGCTGGCGGGCACCGCGATGCGCAACTTCGGCGCGTTCTTCGACGCTCGCTGGCGCCAGACCGACATCACCTGGGGACGCCTCGACGCAGCCGAGCTGCTGATCGGCGCCATGGTCGCCGACGAGCGCTCGCGCTCGGCGCTGATCGAGCGCGCGCACGCGGCCATCTGCGCCGGCGAACGCACGACCGAGCAGGCGATGGTGGCGTCGACCGTCGCGCGACCCCCGCTCGACCGCCTCGCCACCACCGCCACCGTGGGCCGCGCCACGCGCGTCCTCGGCCGGCTCATCGGCGAGGCGGAGCCCCCACGGCCGCGCGTCCCGCTGATCGGCCTCGCGCGCTCCGTCGCCACCACGATCGGCGACACGCTCGTGCGCCTGGCCGCCGCCACCAGCCACCCCAGCCTCATGGTCCGCCACGCGGCGACGCTCGCCACCGTCCTCTTCGCCGTCGCGCTCGTGCTCGGCCACAGGGGCGAACGCCCCGACTGGCTCGCGGTCGGCGTCGTCGGCCTGCTCGTCGCGTGGCTCTGGAGCGCCATCACCTGGGGCTTCCGGTCGTGGGTGGCGCGGCGGCCACTCCCCGTGCTCGCGCTGGCGGGCCTCAGCCTGCTGAGGCTGGCGATCGCGGTGGCGCTCGTCGCGATCGTCGTGATGGCCGTGGCCTCGATCGCCGCAGCTGCTCGCTGACGATCGCCCACTCGGCTCGACGGCGGCCGGAGACGGCCGGAGACGGCCGGCGTGCGAGCACGCGACGCCCGCAGCGACCCGTTCCCCCTGCGGTACGCTCCTTCCATGCCGAACCACGTCGATCCCCGCATCGCCGTCGTCGGCCTCGGCTACGTCGGCCTCCCCGTCGCCGTCGCCTTCGCCGAGGCCTACCCCGGCACCATCGGCTTCGACGTCGACGCGCGCAAGGTTCGTGTGCTGCTCGATGGCCGCGATCCCAACGGCGAGGTCGACGCCGAGCGCCTCGCCGCCAGCGGCCTCGTCGCCACCGACGACCCCGCCCGCCTCACGGACGCCGACACCTTCGTCATCGCCGTCCCCACCCCCGTCGACGCCCACAAGCGCCCCGACCTGAGCCCACTCGTCAACGCCAGCGCCACCGTCGGCCCGCACCTGCGCCATGGCGACCTGGTCATCTACGAAGCCACCGTCTGGCCCGGCCTCACCGAAGAGATCTGCGGCCCCGAACTCGAACGCACCTCCGGCCTGCGCGCCGGCATCGACTTCCACCTCGGCTACTCCCCCGAACGCATCAACCCCGGCGACACCGAGCACACCCTCGAGAAGATCGTCAAGGTGGTCG
>REEJ01000003.1 GCA_007695125.1 Trueperaceae bacterium
TTATATGTGCTTTACGGGGGGGGCGCCCGGGTTTTGGGCGGGGGGCGCGCTTCATGGCTCTGACGTGTGGATCGGGGGCGCGGGGCCGAGGGCGAAGCGTGCCGGTGCGCGCTGCCGCGGTCGTGTGCGTCAGCGCACCCCGTTCGGCGCCAGGACCGCCAGCGCGGCGGCGCGGAGCTCGACCGCGAAGGTGTCGGCCGTCCGCTCGAAGACCTCACCGTCGACGTGACCCACCACCGGATCCGACCACTTGACGCGAACCTCGTGGCCGCGCACCGCGTGGATCCGCGGATGGGTCAGATGCGTGCCGCGCATGACCCGCGGGAGCACCCCGAGCGTGCCGAGGCGACCGAACGACCCGGCCACCACCACGTCGAAGCACGCGTCGTCCGGGCTGGCGCTGGGCGCGAACAGGAACGAGCCGCCCGCGCGTGGCCCGTTCTGGACACCCACCAAGAGGCTCGGTCCGGCGTACACCTCGCGGCCGTCGACCTCGACACGAACGTCTCGCAGCGCGAAGTCGCGCATCGCGGTCGCGATGCCGTACATGTAACGGCCGAGGCCACGGCACCACCCGGGCGCGTGTTCGATGCGACGCGCGACGTCGGCGTCGAAGCCCGTTCCGAACGCGTTGACGAACGCTGCATCGGCGACCATGCCGACGTCGACGCGGCGCACGGCGCCCTCGGCCAACGTGCGCACGGCAGCCGCGACGTCGAAGCGGTCCATGCCCAGCGCGAAGGCGAAATCGTCGCCCGAACCCGACGGGACGATGCCCATGGCGAGCCCGCGTTGGAGGCACGCCGCGGCGATCTCGTGGACCGTGCCGTCGCCGCCGACCGCGACGGGGATCGCGCCGACGGGCAACCGCATCACGATCTGCGTCGCGTGTCGAGGGTGCTCCGTGCGATGCACGGTGATCGCGAGCCCTGCGGCCTCCAACGAACGCACGAGGCCGTCCAGGTGCGGGAGCACCCGACCACGGCCGGCTACGGGGTTGACCACCAGGTGCAGCACGACCTGCGAATCGTACCCCCTGGCCGTCCACCGCGCTCGGGTATCGTGGGTCCATGGTGACCGTCAGCGACCTGACCGACGTGACCGCACTGCCATCCGCATGGCGCAGCCTGGGCGACGTCGCGCAGCCGTGGGACGCGCTCGCGTGGTTGGACGACCTGCTCGCTGGGCTCGAGCCGCTGCTCGAGGGAAGCGTCCACCCGACGGCCGTGGTCGAGGGGCCCGTGCGGCTCGAGGCCGGGGCCCGCATCGGTCCGCACGCGTACGTGTCCGGCCCGGCATGGTTGGGGCCGGGGGCGTCGATCGGTCACGGCGCTCGCGTCCGCGGCGGTGTGGTCATGGGCGCCGGCGCCACCATCGGTCACGCTTCCGAGGTCAAGCGGGCCGTCCTGCTCGAGGGGGCCAAGGCACCGCACTTCAACTACGTGGGCGACAGCCTCCTCGCGCGGCGCGTCAACCTGGGGGCGGGCGTCAAGTGCGCCAACCTCAAGGCCATCGGTCGCGGCGTGCGCGTGGGGGAGACGCAGACGGGCCTACGCAAGCTCGGGGCCATGCTCGGCGACGACGTGTCGATCGGCTGCAACGCCGTCCTCGCCCCCGGTACCCTCATCGGTGTCGGGAGCGTCGTGTACGCCAACGCGAGCGTGCGCGGCGTCATCGCGCCGCGCACGCTCGTGAAGGTCAGCTTCGAGACGGACCAGGTACCGCTGCGGGACGTCTGAAGAACGCCTCAGGCGTTGGCGGGTTCGATCATGCCGTAGTCGCCGTCGTGACGCAGGTAGATCACGCTGACGAGATCCGTGTCGACGTTCTTGAACACGAAGAAGTCATGCCCCAGCGCCTCCATCTGCATCGCGGCGTCGTCGGGCGACATCGGGCGCAAGACGTAGCGCTTGGTACGGACGATCTCGGGCTCGCGTTCGCCTTCGTCGACCGGCTCGGGCGCGGGCTTCTCCTGGCCCCGCTTGGCGAGCAGGCGGCCCTTGAACTTCTTGAGCTGCCGCTCGAGCTTGTCGACCACCAGATCGACGGCAGCGTAGGTGTCCGCGCCGCGCTCTTCGGCGCGGACGACGCCGTTGGGCACGTTCAACTGGACCTCGACCTTGGCCGGCGCACCGCCGATGCGATCGTCGTACGACATCACCACGCGAGCGTCGACGATCTGGTCCGAGAACCGGTCGAGCTTGCCGAGCTTGTCCTCCGCGTACGTACGCATGGCGTCCGTGACCTCGATGTCGCGGCCGATCAGCTTGTAGATGTGCATCCTCGCTCCCCTCGCAGGTCCGAGTCCAGGTGCGGCCCGTCTGACCCGTCATGGTACCAAGTGCGACGAGGGGCTCCTGAGGGAAAACCGTCCCCGCGAGAGCGCGTCGGTGAGTCGGCCGGTGTGCGTGTCAGACGCGCCCGTGGCGCTAGGTGTACGACGGCGGCCGTAGCGACACCGTGCTAGCGTTGGGGTGTGAGCGCTGATGAGCCGACCTCGACGCACGTGACCGCCCGCGGCGAACATCGTGTGGAGTCTGCCGTGCGGCAGCGCACCGATCGACGGCGGATCCTGGACCGACGCGCCGCCGCCGCCGCGTCCGTCGGGCGCTGTCCGGCCTGCGAGGGGATCGCCGTCCTGCAGGAGAAGTGGGTCCTCCACATCGTGCACGCGCTGCTAGAGGGCCCGAAGGGGTTCAACGCCATCGGTCGCGAAGTGGGCGGTTGTAACCCGACCACGCTGACCCAGCGGCTCGGCCGCCTGGAACGGCTCGGCATCA
>REEJ01000105.1 GCA_007695125.1 Trueperaceae bacterium
CGCGCGTCGCCGCGTTGCGCGACCGCGGCGCGACCGTGCTCGTGAGCGACGACGGCCGCGGCCGCCCCAGCGTCCCCGAGACGCTGACGCAGCTGGCCGACGCAGGCGCACTCAGCCTGCTGCTCGAGGGGGGCGGAACGCTGGCCTGGTCGTTCAC
This sequence comes from Trueperaceae bacterium, assembly GCA_007695125.1. Lineage (GTDB taxonomy): Bacteria > Deinococcota > Deinococci > Deinococcales > Trueperaceae > CSSed10-48. Next base: position 158 of record REEJ01000105.1, read on the forward strand.
CGAGGCGCGCGCGCTCGACCGCGTCGCCTGGTTCGTCGCCCCGAAACTGCTCGGCGGCACGGCCGCGAGCCCGCTCGGCGGGCTCGGGGTCGCGACCATGGACGACGCGCTCACGCTCACTGGCACGACCGTGCGCGACGTGGGCGACGACCTGTTGATCGAAGGCGATGTGCATTACCCATCGCCCGGCGACGTGCGTGACTCGGCGCCCGCTGCGGACCAGCCGGTCCAGCGCGGGCCCGTCGACGGAGAGGACTGATCATGTTCACTGGCATCGTGGAGGAAGTCGGCACCGTTCGTGCCGTCCATGACGACGGGGGCGACCTGCGGCTGCGCATCGAGGCCGGCGCCGTGCTCGAGGGCGCCCGGATCGGCGACTCGATCGCCATCTCGGGCTGCTGCCTCACGCTCGTGGCGATCGACGGCGACGCGTTCGAGGTCGAGCTGTCGAAAGAGACGGTCGCGAAGACCGCGCCGCGCTGGAGTGTCGGCGCGCGCGTCAACCTGGAGCGGGCCGTGCGGCTCGGCGATCGCCTCGGCGGGCACCTGGTGTCCGGACACGTCGAGGGGACGGGCGTGGTCACGGCGATCGACGCGCAGCCCGGGGCGTTCGTCATCGGGGTCCGCGCGCCCGACGCGATGGCGCGCTACCTGATCCCGAAGGGGAGCGTCACCGTCGACGGCGTGTCGCTCACGGTCGTCGACCTGGGCGGACCGGGCGGCACGCGTGACGACCTGGCCCCGAGCGAGTTCACGCTCTGGCTCATCCCGCACACCCTCGACGTGACCACGTTCGGCGATCTGCGTGTCGGCGACCTCGTCAACATCGAGGCCGACCTGATCGCCAAGCACCTCGAGCGGCTGGCGGGCTTCGGTCCGCGCGAAGAGGCCTCGAGCCCAGTCACGGACGACGCCGCGACGCTCACAGGGAGCGCGCGATGACCACGAACCCGCTGATCGCCACCGTCCCCGAGCTGCTCGACGAGTTGCGCGACGGTCGGCCGATCATCGTCGTCGACGACGAGGACCGCGAGAACGAGGGCGACCTGGTGCTCGCCGCCGAGTTCGCCACCACCGAGCGACTCGCCTTCATCATCCGGCACACCGGCGGGATCGTCTGCCTGAGCATGCCCGACGACCGCGCCGATCGCCTCGAACTGCCTCCGATGGTGGACCACAACACGTCGAACCGCGAGACGGCCTTCACCGTCACGATCGAGGCCGCCGAGGGCGTCACCACCGGCATCTCGGCCGCCGACCGCGCGCACACCATCCGGCTGGCGGCGCGCGACGGCGCCACGGCCGCGGACTTCTCGCGGCCTGGACACGTCTTCCCGCTGCGGGCCAAGAGCGGCGGCGTGCTCCGTCGCGCGGGTCACACGGAGGCGGCCGTCGACCTCTGCCGCCTCGCGAGCCTCAAACCCGTGGCCGCCATCAGCGAGTTGATGCACGACGACGGCAGCATGATGCGCCTGCCGGCGCTGCTGGACTTCGCGAGCGAGCACGGCCTGAAGGTCGGCACGATCGCCGACCTCATCGCCTATCGGCTGCAGGTCGACCCGTTCGTGGTGCGCGTCGACGAGGCGCGTCTCCCGACGCCCTGGGCGTCGTTCCACATCGTCGGCTACCGCGACACCGTCAGCGACAAGGAACACGTCGCGCTCGTGCTCGGCGAGGTCGACGACGGCGAGAGCGTGCTGGTGCGCATGCACAGCGAGTGCCTGACCGGCGACGCGCTCCACAGCCTGCGCTGCGACTGCGGCTTCCAGCGCGACGCGGCCCTGAAGGCGATCGCCGATGCCGGCCGCGGGGTCCTCGTGTACCTGCGCCAAGAGGGACGCGGCATCGGGCTGATGAACAAGATCCGCGCCTACCACCTGCAGGACGACGGCGCAGACACCGTCGAGGCGAACGAGCAACTCGGGTTCGCCCCCGACCTGCGCGACTACGGCATCGGCGCCCAGATCCTGCGCGACCTCGGCGTGCGCCGCCTGCGGTTGCTCACGAACAACCCGCGCAAGGTGGTGTCGCTGCAGGGGTACGGCATCGACGTGGTCGAGCGCGTGCCGCTCCACGCCGGCGAGAACCCGTACAACGAGACGTACCTCGCCACCAAGCGCGCGAAGCTGGGGCACTTGGGCGACTGAAGGTGGCGCGGCCCAGGCGACCACCCGGGCCGCGCCGGTGAACGAGCACGGCGCCCGTTCAATCCCCGCGCAGATCGGCCGAGTACGGCGCAGCGCCGTCGCCACGCAACGCGCCCCACCAGGCGACGAACGCATCGCCTACAGGATCGTCCCAGAGGTCGTCGTCGCTGGTGAGGCAGTGGCCCGTTCCGGCCTCTGCGACCGAGTCCGGCAGACTGCCGGGAACCCAAGCCGAGACGAACGTGACCACCGCGTCGACGGCGTCCAGCCGCTCCAAGCGCGGCATGGCCAGCGCCGACCACGCATCGATGCGTTCCGCGGCGAACGCGGCAACCTCGCCGATGTCGATCGGTTCGCCGTCGGGGAACGACTCGAAGTCCTCGCCCATCAGGTACCAGAAGAGGGTCTGCACCACGTCGCGATCGGTGCTGGCGACGCCGATCGGCCCGTCGAAGCGTTCCGCGACCGCCGCCACCAGACGCTCGAAGTAGTCGTCCTCCAACGGCTCGGCGAGCAGGTCGAGGAGGCCGTTCGCGGCGTACGCTCCCGCGATCTGCCACGCCTCGATGCCACGCGGAGGCGTCGCGTCGCGCACGAGGAAGGGCTCCTGGACCACCCCGAGCCCGGCGTCGAGCAGCAGCGAGCGGCTTGCAGCCGGGTACATCGATCGCACCGATGGCGCCCACAGCAGGGCGCCGTACGCCCCGGCGCTGCAGCCCACCACGTCCACGCGCGCCGGCGCGAGCCCCTGCGCCCCGAGCCACTGCAGCGCCTGGGCCGTGTTCGGAGCGCCACGCTGCTCGATCGACCTGCCACGATCGTCCACGCCGGCGGCGTCGCCCCAATGGACGTCGCCGCTGCAGTAGCTGACGACCACCTGGGTGGGGCCGCCGAGGGTACTGCCCGGGGGTGGGTCGGCCAACCCGCTCATCTCGATCGGCGTGACCCTGCGCAGGTAGGTCTGGGTGCCCAGACCCGCCAGCGTCAGGCGTAGGCCGGTCGGCACGTCGAGTTCCCCCCAGGTGGCCCCGCCGCCCTGGAAGACGAGCAGCACGTCGTCGCGGCTACCGGGCCGGACTTGGATGGCGTACGCCGACCCGTCGGCGCAGCCCGGCGCGTCGGCCAGTTCGACCATGCTCCACACCCCGGCGGGCAGGTCGTCCAGCGACGGCGTGACCGGCGGGTCGTCACGCACCACCGGGCTGGCGCACGCCGTCAGCACGGCGAGCAGCAGCGCGACGCAGCGTGTTCGCGACCAACCAGGTTGCTTCGGTCGAGGGGAGCCAGCATGCTCTCGCACGTCAACCGTCCTCGCTCTCATCGGCGCACCCGTCTCCACATGGTGGCACGCTGGCGTGCCCCGTGTGCGACGTGTCAACCCACGCGGCCCACGCGATCGGGCGTCGCCGCCGCGATCGCGGCCTCGAGCTCGTCGTCGTGCTCGAACGCGAAGGGGTCGGGGTCGTCGGGGTCGCCGAGGAGGGCCGCTGCCGCGAGCGTCGCGGCCGCCGTCCACGTCTGCCGTAAGCGGGCTCGTCGTCCGATCAGGCCACCGTAGGGCCCGTCGTAGTACTCCGGCCACTCGTCGCGAGCCAAGCGCGGCGCGGAGCGCTCGACGATGGACTCGACGAACGCATGGCAGCCGGCGCGCCGAGCGGCGGATGCGAGCGGCCACAGCAGCATCGGCCACGTGCCCCCGTTGTGGTACGACCACGGCACGTTCTTCTGATCGGAGCCGGTGAGGGTATACCAGTCCCGACCCTCCAGCGGTGGATATGTCAGCTTCATGCCCGTGTCACCCAGAAGATCGCGCTCGTGCACGCCGATGAGCTCGAACAGCGCGGTGGCCTGCGCCGGCGTCGCGAGACCGCTCGATACGGCCATCAGGTTGCCGAGCGCGAAGAAGCGCACGTCGAGCCGCGCCGGTCCGAGGTTGCCGGCGAAGTACCCGCCACCTTCGGCGAGCCACGCCATCGTCCACACGGGGATGGCGTCCGGGTGGAGGTTCCACGGGTTGCGCTGGTCGTCACCGAACTCCTCGACGGGGTAGCGGCGGATCGTCTCGATGCGGGCGCGGTCCAACCAGTAATCGTCGCGCAGGTGGCGACCGAGCGCCACGAGCCGTTCGAAGACGCGCTCCCGCAACGGGTCGTCCTCGCCGAGGAGTTCGCTGGCCGCCCGCAGGCCGACGAAGAAGAGGGCCTGGACGTCGAACGGGTGACCGTACACGCCCATGCGGCGGTCGATCATCGAGGAGCCGTCGGGGACGAGCAGCGACGGCAGCATCTCGAACTGCTCGCGGAGGTAGAACGTCAAGACGCGCTCCAACGCGGCCTGGACGACCTCTTCGCGCACGAACGCCGCGTCGCCACTCGCGCGGACGTACGCGCGCACGATCAGGATCCACCACAGCGCCGAGTCCACGGGAGCGACACGTCCGATGGCGCGCTGGCCGTAGTCCGCCACCAGACGATCGCCGTTCGCGCCGTCGGCACCGTCGGCGTCGCCGTGCCGCGCGACCGCGAAGCTGGCCGGCATCAAGCCGTCGGCGGGCGGCGTGGCACTGCCCACCTCGCTGGGCCGCAGCGCCGCCACGACCCGCAGGAACGATCGCACCACGTCGAACTCGTCCACCGCGAGGAACGCCGCTGCGGACACGGCGAAGTCGCGCACGAAGCACTCGTCGTAGTTGAGCGGGTCCTCGATGGCGTCGCGCGCGGCGATCGTGCCGATGACCTCGTTGCCGCGCCGCAGGCTCGCGCCTCGCAGCACCTCCTCGGCCTGGGAAGCGAACTCGTCATCGAGGCAGGCCGCCCTCGACCAGTGGCTCATGCGACCGACCGTACCTCACGCGCGCGGTGCGTGTTCACGGGGTCGCACCGTCGGCACGCAGGTACGCCCGCAGCGCGGCGTCCGGCGCCGGGCGCGCGCCCACGTGCTGGATCACCCACTCCGAGATCCCCACCGCGAAGCGCGCCGCCGCTTCGGGCGTCGCCCCGCGCAACCAGCGCGACAGGAAGGCCCCGGCGAAGGCGTCGCCAGCGCCGGTGGCGTCGACCAGGCGGTTGACGTTGGGGGGGATCGCCACGCCGGCGTTGCCTGGCGACAGCACGTAGGCACCGTCGGCGTCGAGCTTGAGGGCGACCAGGGCCCCCGGATAGAGCTCGGCCAGGTGGGCGGCCATCGTCGCCGGGGCGCGCTGACCGGTGAGCGTGGCGGCCTCCTCGGCGTTCGGGAAGACCACCGCTGGTCCGAGCGACCGGCTCACGTCGATGAAGGTCTCGAGACCCATCGTCTCGATCATCTGGAACGAGCCGGGATCGAGCGACACGGCGCCACCCGCCTCACGCACCACGCGCGCCGCTTCGCACGCTGCGGCCCTGGGCGGGTCGTCGAACAGCGACCATGCCGACAGGTGGAGGTGCCGCGCTTGCGCCAGGAGCGCCCGCGGGAGTTCCTGCGGGAACAGCGCGTGGTCGGCGCCCTTGCCCGACACCATCGAGCGCTGGCCGGTGTGGTCGATCCAGACCGCGACCGACCCGGTGAGGTGTGCGTCGGTCCGGACCAGGTACGCCTCGACGCGCTCCGCGCCGAGGTCCTCCTCGGCCAACGCACCGAAGCGGTCGCGGCCCACCTTGCCGACGAAGCTCGTCGGCACGCCGCAGCGGGCGGCCCACACGGCCGCGTTGGCCGCGCTCCCGCCCGGCGCGAGCTGGACCTCTCCGAAGGTGTCGCCTCCGGTCAAGAGCGCCGTGTTGGTCCTGATCATGACGTCCCAGGCGTAGTCGCCGACCATGAGGAGCGGTCGGCTTCCATCGGGATCGAGGCCAGCGCCCTCACTGGCGTGCACGCGTTCGGTCGATGACGACATCGCTCCATCATAGGCTCGCGCTCCGATGTGGCCGTCCACGCGCGGGCACGATCGCGAGGCTATGCTGGGCGCATGCTCGCCCACGACGACGCGACCGGACCGACGCACGACCCGGTGCCGACGGACACCGCTTCAGCGGATGCGCCCACGGAACCGCTCGAGTCGATCTGGTGGGGTGGCGTCGACGTCCCGCAGGGTGCCGCCGCCAGCGTGCGGGTCGGACCGGCTCGCATCCTCGCGCAGCGCCGGGCGCACGAGTGGCGTGTCTACGTCGAGCGCGACGACGAGTGGGGCGAGACGCGCGAGGCGCGCGCACGCCGCATCGCGCGCGCCGACGCCGACGACATGTCGAGCGACACGCCAGTGCTGCGCGCCTCGTTCGCCGACAGCCCGGGGCACATCGTCGTGGGCGCAGCCCAAGCCGACCGCCCCGTGGTGGTGCGTCCAGAGAGCCCGCTGGCCATCCAGTCGGGTGAGACGGTGACGCTGTTCGTGAGCACGCCGGTGTGGATCGCCCTGACGATCTCGCGGCGACGACCGGGCGGCAAGGCCAAGGGCAAGGGGGGTGGCGAGAGCGAGTCGCTGCGCCTGCTCGAGGTGCCGAGCGAGCGGCCGACCGACACCTGGTTCGGACCGAACACACGCACGGGCGAGCTCTGCTACGCGACGCGCACGTCCGGGCGGCTCGACCTCGCCGACGTGCCCCAGCGCCCGCATCGGATCGTCACACCCGTGCGCATCGAGAACAAAGCGGGCGACGCACTCGAGTTCCAACGGGTGCAGGTGCCGCTGCCCTTGCTCGCCGTCTATCGCGACGCAGGCGGCGCCTTGTGGACCAACGGCGTGACGCTCACCCGCGACTCGGGTGGCGACCTCGCTGCGGTGCGGGTCGACGGCTCACCCCCGCGGACCGTGGCCGGCGGCGTGGAGCGCCTGTCCGAGCCGCGCAGCGTCGTCACCGGCAGCGCCATGGTGCGCGCATTCGGGCGCCTGTTGCGCGGGGATGGCACAGCATGAACGGCGTCGAGACCGGCGATTCCATCTCCACCCTCCTGTCCTGGCTGACCGACCCGGCGCGTCTCGGGGCCCTGTTCCGGGCGGTGCTGTTGCTGACCGTCGGTGTCGTGCTCGCGCGCGGGGCCCGGTACGCCATCAAGCGCGGCCTGGGCGGCTTCCCGGTCCAGCAGCAGCAGCTCTTCGCTCGCTTCGCGTACTACGGCGTCCTGGGGCTGTTCGGGGTGTCGGCGATGCGCCAGCTCGGCTTCGACTTCGCCGTCGTGCTCGGCGCCGCCGGGATCGTGACCGTGGCGATCGGCTTCGCGTCGCAGACGTCGGCCTCGAACCTGATCTCGGGCCTGTTCCTCGTGATGGAGAAGGCGGTCCAGGCCGGCGACATCGTCACGGTCGACGGCGTCACGGGAGAGGTCTTGACCGTCGACCTGCTGTCCACCAAGCTGCGCACGTTCGACAACCTGCAGGTCCGCATCCCCAACGAGACGATGGTGAAGGCGCGGATCACGACGCTGAACCGCTTCCCGCTGCGGCGTATCGACCTCACCGTCGGCGTCGCGTACGAATCCGACCTCGGGCTCGTGCAGAAGACCCTCTTCGAGGTGGCGCAACGCAACCCCCTCGTGCTCGACGAGCCCGCACCGCTGCTGATCAGCCAGGGCTTCGGCGACTCGTCGATCGACTACCTGTTGGCCGTGTGGGGCAAGTCCGAGAACTTCCTCACGGTCCGCAACACCGTGACGCGCGAGATCAAGGAGGCGTTCGACGCCGCCGGCATCGAGATCCCCTTCCCACAGCGCACGCTGCAGCCTGGCACGACACCCCTCGAGATCAGGCTGTTGCGCGCGCCCGCGGGAGGTTCGGCCGGCGCCACGGGCACCTCGCCCGAAGCGGCTCCCGACGGGCCGCCCAGCGCTGGCGGGACGATCAGCGAGCGCCAGGCTGACGCCGCAGCGCCTCGATCAACGGGCGGAGCCGGTCCGAGCGGAGCTTGAGCGAGGCGCGGTTCACCACGAACCGCGCCGTGCTGTGCGCGATGACGTCGACCTCTTCGAGGTCGTTGTCGCGCAGCGTCCCGCCGGTCTGGACGACGTCGACGACGGCGTCCGCGAGGCCCGTGAGGCAGGCCAGTTCGACGTTTCCGGTGAGCTTCACGACCTCGGCCCCGCTGCCGATGCGCCCGAGGTACGCCGCGGTGAGCCGCGGGTACTTGGTGGCCACGCGCTCGACCATCGTGGTGGCGCCACGCGGACGGATCAGCGACAGTCGGCACGCCGCCAGGCCGAGGTCGACCGGCTCGGCGAGGCGGCTGCCCGCCTCCATCAGCACGTCCTTGCCGACGACGCCGGCGTCGGCGACGCCGAGCTCGACGTAGGTGGGGACGTCGGCGTTGCGCATCTCGATCACGAGCGCGTCGCCGGCGTCGTAGCTCAGGGCGCGTCCTGCCCCACGCGGTTCGAGCCGCAACCCCGCGGCGCGCAACGCCGCGAGGCTCTCCTCCATCACACGCCCCTTGGGCAGCGCCAGCACGAGCGCGCCTGCGGTGCGGACGCCGGCATCACCGCGCGCACCGTTCACGCGTCCGCTCCGCTTCCGCCGACGAGGGCCGCCTCGAGGTGTGCCAAGCGCGCCGCGTCGGCGGCGGGATCGACCGCCTCCAGCCGACCGTCCACGAGGACGAAGGGGATGCCGAGATCGCGGGCCTCAAGCCGTACGGCTGCCCGTTCGACGTCCAGCGCCCGCACCACGCGAACGCCCGCGGCGCGGAGGCGCCGCGCACCAGCGTCATCGAGCGCGAGCACGAGCGGCTCGGTCTCGCTGACGCTGCGCCGCCGGGCGACGGCCCGCATCAGACGCTCGAGACCGAGCGAGAAGCCCGCCGCGGCCGGGAGCAGGGCCCCGTCGTAGCGGCCGCCCCCGAGCAGCGGTTGCCCGAAGTCGGGGGTGTAGGCGCGGAACGTGACGCCCGTGTAGTAGCTGAGGCGGCGCGCCATGGAGAGATCGAGCATCAGTTCGCTGTCGTCTTCGAACTCGCGCAACACGCCCTCGAGCCGGTCGAGCTCGCGCAGCGCGGCTGGCCACGGGACCGCCGTGCGCGCGTGCGCCAACACCTCGGTGCCGCCGTACAGGTCGGGGATGGCGAGCAGCGCGTCGACGCTGGCCGGGGCCAAGCCGGCCGGGGCCAGCACGCCGCTGAGGTCGCTGCGGTCCTTGCGATCGATGGCGTCGGCGGCGAGGTCGCGCAGCGAAGCCGGCACGCCCGCGGCGTCGAAGGCGGCGCGGACGAATCCGGGGTTGCCGACCTCGACGCGTGGCTCGAGGCCGACCACGCGCACGCTCTCACGCGCCAGGTGGATCAACTCGGCATCGGCCCGCGCGTTCGACACGCCGATGAGTTCGATGCCCACCTGCGTGAACTCGCGCGTGCGCGCGAGTTCCGGGTCGATCGCGTGCCACACGGTGCCGGCGTACTGGTAGCGGACGGGCCGTTGGGCCCCGCCGGCCACCGCCGGGTGGGCGGCGCGCACCAGCTGGGCCAGCGCCGGCGTGAAATCGGTCCGGAGCGCCAGCACGCCGCTGTCGCGGTCGGCCAGCTTGAACGACTGGGCCGCGCGCGGGTGGCTGGGGTCGTAGCGCTCGAGCGACGGGACTTCGACCTGATCGAAGCCCCACGCGTGATACAGGTCGCGGAGCAGGTCGCGGAGCTCGTCGCGCCTGGCGGCGGTGTCGGGCAAGACGAAACGGGTGCCGTCGGGCAGCGCGGCCTGGCTCACGATCGATCGGCCTCGGGACGCGCTTGGCGCACGGGCTCCTCCGGTGGCGTCCGCCCGTCGCGCTGCGCCTCGAGCGCCGCGATGCGAGCGCTGGCAGCTTCGTCGCGGGCGGCAGCGGTCTCGCGCCGGGCCTGTCGCTCACGCTTGCTCGGCGGCTTCTCGCCGCTGGCCCACAGCAGGCTGCCGGCCACCGCGGACTGCAGCACCAGGAACAGCAGGTTCATGAGACCGAAGACGCCGTCGATGGCGATGGACGCGAGGCGGCCCAGAGCGGCGGCCGCGACGATCACGGCGAGCGTGCGGAGCAACGGCGCCGCCTTGGGGCGCAGCGGCACCGCCCACAGCATGAGACCCGCGAGCGCGAGCGTCAGCGCGCCGTATCCGCTGCGCAGCTCCGAGAGCCCGCGCGGCGACACGACCTCGAGCCCGAGCAGGCGCGCGGCGAGCATCGGGTTGACCAGCGCCAGGAGCCCGACGACCAACGTGAGGACGGCTGCGGCGTACGCGAGTTGCGTTCGGAGCGTCATCGTGTCGGCATGCTATCACCGGCGTCCGCGGCGTCCGGCGTCGCCGAGGGCTCGCCGAGCGAGACCAGGTTGTCGCGGTGCACCACCTCGTCGTAGTCCTTGACGCCGAGCAGGTCGGCGATGGCGCTGGTGCGTCGCCCGCGGATGCGCTCGAGCGCGTCGCTCGTGTAGTTCGTGAGGCCGCGTGCAACGACCACGCCGTCGCACACCACGTCGACGGCGTCGCCGAACGCGAACGTGCCGTTCACGGCTCGCACGCCCGACGGCAGCAGGCTGCGCCCGCGCGCCAACGCCGCCACGGCGCCGGCATCGACCTCGAGCCGCCCGCGCGGCGGCTGCTCTGCGATCCACGCCTTGCGTGCGCCGGTGCGGCGCTTCGCCACGAAGCGCGTGCCCGTCACCTCGCCTCGCGCGAGCGCCTCCAGGCCCGCGCCACCGCCGCCGATGACGAAGGTCTCGATCCCGGCGCGCGTCGCGATGCGCGCGGCGCGGAGCTTGGTGGCCATGCCGCCCGTGCCGCGGTTGCTGCCGGCCTTGACGCCGGCCAGGTGCTCGACGGTCTCGACGTCCTCCACGACGCTCAGCGGGCGGGCGGCCGGGTTGGTGCGCGGGTCGGCATCGAAGAGGCCGTGTACGTCGGTGAGGATGACGAGCGCATCGGCGTCCGCGAGGTACGCCGTCCAGGCGGAGAGCGTGTCGTTGTCGCCGAGCTTCAGCTCGGCGGTGGCGACGCTGTCGTTCTCGTTGACGACGGGCACCACGCCGAAGCGCAGCGTCGCCTCCAGCGCGCTCTTGGCGTTCACGTAGCGCTCGCGGTGGTGCACGTCGCCGGCCGAGAGCAGCAGTTGCGCAACGGGCTCAGGGGCCAACGCCCGCTCCCATTCGAGGATCAGGAGCGCTTGTCCGACCGCGGCGGCGGCCTGGCGCTCGGGCAGCGTCAACGGGAGCGTGAGCCCGAGGCGCTCGCGCCCCACGGCGCCAGCGCCGCTCGACACCACCACCACCTGAGCGCCACGCGCCGCGCCCAACACCTGCAGTCCGCGGGCGATCGCCCACAGCGTGGGCCGGTGGAGCCGACCGGCATCGTCGGTCAACGAACTGGTGCCGATCTTGACGACGACGCGGCGCCACCGTCCGAGTGGGTGCGAAGACCGCTTCACGCCCCGCATCGTACGCCGCCCGACGGGCGCGCCCGTGGCGCGCGTGCGTCGGGCACGTCCAAGGCCCGCGTCCTGGGGCGCATGGAGCACGTGCTAGACTCGCGCCCAATCGCTCGCACCCGTGGTGCGCGCATCGGGAGGCAATGCATGCGGGTCGCGATCGTGGGTGCGACGGGTGCCGTCGGCCAGGAGTTGCTCGAACTGCTCGCGGAGCGCTCGTTTGCGCTCACGTCGTTGCGGTTGTTCGCCTCGCCGCGATCGGCCGGGCAGACGCGTCGCTTCGCCGGCGACTCCGTGACGGTGGAGCCCCTCCCCGACGACGGCGACCTCGGCAGCGACGTGGTGTTCTCGTCGGCCGGCGGCAGCGTGTCGAGGGCGCACGCCTGGACCTGGGCGGCACACGGTGCCGTCGTGATCGACAACACCAGCGCGTGGCGGCTCGACCCGCGCGTTCCGCTGGTGGTGCCCGAGGTGAACGCCGACGCCATGCGTGCGCACGAGGGCGTGATCGCCAACCCGAACTGTTCCACCATCATCGCGCTCATGGCGCTCGCGCCGCTGCACGGTGCGTTCGGCCTGCGGCGCGTGACCGTCGCCACGTACCAGGCCGTGTCGGGTGCGGGCCAAGCGGGCATCGTCGAGCTCGAGACGCAGACCCGCGACGTCCTCGAGCGGCGGCGCCCGCAGCCGACGACCTTCGCCCACCCGATCGCGTTCAACCTCTTCAGCCACGACTCCGAGATCGGCGACGACGGCTATAACCAAGAGGAACGCAAGCTCCGCCTCGAGGCGCGCAAGATCCTGGACGCCCCGGACCTACAGGTGTCCGCGACGTGCGTGCGCGTGCCGGTGATGCGGGCGCACGCCGAGGCGATCCACGCCGAGTTCGAGCGCCCGGTGGACGTGGCCGCAGCGCGCGCCGTCCTGGCGGCCGCGACAGGCGTCCGACTGGTCGACGACCGCTCGACGAACACCTTTCCCATGCCGATCGAGGCCAGCGGTCGCGACGAGGTGTTGGTCGGTCGAATCCGCGCCGACGCCTCGCTTCCGGGCGGTCTGGCGCTGTTCGTGGTCGGCGACCAGATCCGCAAGGGTGCGGCCCTCAACGCGGTGCAGATCGCCGAAGGGCTCGGCGCCGCCTGACGCGCTGCCGCTGAGCCGCCGTCAGGGCGCGATGCGCCCCGTGCGTCGGTAGACCTCGAGAGCACCCCACTCGCGCACCGCGCGATCGAGGTCGGCCAGCGTGCCGGCCACGTCCCAGTCGAGCCCCGGCGCGGCGCTGCCCGTGGAACGGTAGTCGACGGGGTACGGGATGATCGTGGTCCAGCCCTGGGTGCGGAAGGTCGCCAGCGCGCGCGGCATGTGCATCGCGCTGGTGACGAGGAGCCACGTCTCGCCCGCGACCGGCGCCGCCTCGGCGAGGGCGACGATGGCGTCTTCGAAGGTGCTGCGGGCCGCGCCGAGGTAGCGGATGTCGCGCCCGGCGAACACCGGCCCGAAGAACAGCGAACGCTCGCCCGGCTGCGCCCTGAAGTCCTGCGCGAACGCGTCACCGAACACGCCGGTGAGCACGAGTCGCGCCTCGGGGTAGCGCTGCGCCAGCGCGGCGGCCGCCGCCACGCGTTCGCCGGCGTCGTTGAGCGTGAGTTGCCCCCGTGCGGCGGTGATGCGCCACTCGACCGCGCCGCCGAGCACGACGATGCCGTCGACGCGTTCCGGCAGCGGCTCCGGAGCGACCTGCGCCTCGAGCGGCCCGGCGATCCACTCGGTCACCGGCAGCAGCACCGCCACACCGATCGCGACCAGCACGAGCGTGAGCAGGCTGGCGGCGAGCGCGTGCCAGCGCAGCCAGGTGGCGAACAGCGCCAGGCAGATGAAGACGACCAACAGGCTGCTCGGCTGCAACAGGGCCCACAGTGCCTCGCTCACGTCTTCCTCCGCCCGACACGCTCCACGCGTCTGCTAGGCTGACAGTCAACCACGACCGTAGTCGCGAACGGTGAGGGCACGCTCACGGCACCGGAGCGGCTCCAAGGAGGCGAAGCATGAAGCTGGCGATCGTCACGGACTCGACCTGCGACCTGACCGCCGATCAACTCGAGGCGCTCGACGTCCGCCGGGTGCACCTGTACGTCAACTTCAAGGGCAAGGCGCACAAGGACTGGCTCGACATCACGCCGAAGGACATCATCGACGGCGTGGCCGGTGGCGCCGACCTGCCCACGACCAGCCAGCCGAGCCCGGAGGACTTCTCCGTCGCGTACAAGGAGGCGGTCGCTGCGGGGGCCGATCACATCCTGGTGATCGTCATCTCGAGCGCCATCTCGGGGACGTTCCAGTCCGCCAACATCGCCGCCGAGGACGCCGGCGCACCGGTGACGATCGTCGACTCGAAGCAGGCCAGCCTGGGCATCGGGAACCTGGTGCGGATCGCTGCAGGCATGCGCGACGAGGGGGCGGCGATCGAGGACATCGTCCACACCCTGGAGCGCACGAGGGCCACCATGCGCCCCTCCTTCGCCGTGGATACCCTGGACTTCCTGCTCAAGGGCGGGCGGGTGAGCAAGGCGTCGGCGCTGATCGGCGGCATGCTCAACATCAAGCCGATCCTGACGCTCGACGACGGGAAGATCGTGCCGGCCGCACGCGCGCGCGGCACGAAGAAGGCGATCGCGGAGTTGATCAACCGCATCAAGGCGCACGCTGAGGAGCATCCTGGCCCGCTGGTCCTCGACTTCATGCACGCCCGAGCGCCCGAGGCGGCCGAGACGCTGAAGCGCGCCGTGAAGGACGCGGGCATCAAGTACGAGGACGGCTCGGTGTACGAGATCGGCTCGGTGATCGCCGCGCACGTGGGACCCGGCACCTTCGGCTTCTACGCGCACGTGCGCCCCTGAGGCCCCGCCGCCGTACTCCGCTGCCGACGTGACGAAGGCGCGCCCCCACCCCCACCCGTCCCCGCCCCCCAAACCCAGGCAGCC
>REEJ01000100.1 GCA_007695125.1 Trueperaceae bacterium
CTCGAGGCGCACCTGCCCGGTCGCGACGGGGTGCGCGAGGTCATCGTCGGCGCGCGCGGGTTCGTCATCCGATGTCGTGGCAACGTTCGTCGGGTCGGCTCGACCCGACGACGGGCGCTCCTGCGTTGGGTGCGAGCGTGCCACGCAACGGCAGGCACGGCGATGCACTCGGCCGCTGGGTCCAAGCCCCCGAGCCTAAATGCCCGTGCCTTCGCTCCACCATTCCTGCACGCACCGAACCCAGTTCCCGTGCATCACCCGAGCGACGTCGGCCGGCGCGTACCCGCGCCCCGTCAGCAGGTCCTCCAGCCTCGCGAGGTCGGCGATCGTGTCCAGCCCCTCGGGGCTCTGCTCCGTCCCGAAGCCGCCGTCGAGATCGCTCCCGATCCCGACGAACGCCGTGCTCTGCGTGAGGGCGCATACGTGGTCGACGTGGTCCACCACGCGTTCCAGCCGGACGCCGTCGCGACGGCTGTGCCCCTTGACCCACCCGGGCTCGAGCATCCACGCGTCGAGGGCCATGCCGATCACGCCGCCGCGCTCGGCCACCGCCCGGATCTGATCGTCGCTCAGCTGTCGCTGGTTCGGCACAAGAGCCCGGCAGTTACCGTGGCTCACATGCACCGGCCCCTCGAACGCTTCGATCGCCTCCCAGAAGGCCGCGTCGGAGAGGTGCGTCAGGTCGAGGGCGATGCCCGCTCGATCCAGCTGGGGCAGCAGCGCCCGGCCGAGGTCGGTGAGCCCGGTGCTGGTGCCGGTCCCACCCGCGCATCGTCCGGGACCGTAGTGGGCGAGGCCGACGGTCCGCAGCCCGGCTGCGGCCCAGTCGCCCAGGTCGTCCGGCTCGAGGATCGGGTCGGCACCCTCCATGGCCAGGACCACGCCGAGTGGCTCACCCGGGTCGCCCGCGTCGGCCGCGCCGACGTGGGCGTCGAGTGCAATACGATCGCTGAGCACCCGCACGTGTCCGCCCCGCTCCAGGGCTCGGTAGTACGCCAGCTGGCCGAGCGCGATCGCGTTCGCCTGCTCGGCCGAGGCGAAGTCGACGTGGGCACGGACCGTGCCGCTCGAGCGGGCCAGCACGGTCGCGAAGCACAGCCGCACGGCCCCGGCGCGCAGCTCCGGGAGCGCGACGGTGTTGCGTCCACGGCCCGGACCCGCCTCGGTCGCCTCACGCACGCGCAGCACCTGCACGCTCTCGCGCAGGTCGCGGTTCCACTGCAGCGCGTTCCACGCCAGGTCGAGGTGGGCGTCGACGATCCAGCCACCGCCCGCCGCCGACGCGCCGCTCGGCCCGCTCACGCGACCTCGCCAGCGTGCACACGCGCCACGACGCGCTCCATGTCCGGGAACGCCGGCAGCCGCAGCTGCGACGAGACCGCATGGCCCACGCGCAGCTGCTCGAACTCGCTGCCGCGTCGGCCGACGAGCTGCATGCCGATGGGGATCCCTTCCGCGCTGATGCCCGCCGGGAACGACAGGGCGGGGTGTCCGCTGATGTTGAAGGGTGCGGTGTACGCCGCGTTGCCGCCCTTGCGATGGGTCTTGGGGTTGCGCGCGGTCGACGTGCGCGTGACGGGCGACGTGGGCGTGAGGAGCATGTCGACGCCGCCCAACACGGCGTCGATGGCGGCACGGGCGACGCCGCCTACGCGCAACGCGTGCAAGTAGTCGGCGGCGCTGAGGCACGAGCCCGGCAGGTTGTAGAAGCCCGCGCTCTCGCCGTAGCGACTGCGGTCCGCGCCGGGGCCTTCGTGGTCGAAGAAGTGCTCCGCGGCGATGACCACGAAGTTCGCCCGCACGGCGTCGTGCAGGATGTCGAGCGCCGCCCTCGGAACGCCTACGAGCTCGATGCCGAGCTCCGCACACGCCCGCCGAACGTGAGCGAGCGCGCTCGCGACGTCGTCCTCCATGCCGACGTCCTCGAGGTACCCCTCCGGCACGCCGATCCGGAGCGCGCCGATCGGAGCGAGCACGGCTTCCGCGCGCTCGGCAGGCTCGCGCCGCAGGCGTTCCTCGGCGCCGGCCGCGTCGACGTCGATCTGCATCGCGGCGAGGACCGCCGCGGCGTCCGGGGCGGTGCGCGTGAGGACGCTGACCTCCGAAACGCCCCCCTCCCCCACGCCCTGACGCGGGACGTCGTCGTGGCCCGGCTTGACGCCGAAGAGGAGGTGCTGGCCGGCGGGGAGCCTGATCGAGCCGCCGCCGTCGGTTCCGATCGCGGCGAGCGCGAGGCCCGCGGCCACCGCAGCACCGCCGCCGCTGGTGGAGCCGACGGAGCGCTCCGCCGGGAACCACGGGTTGCGTGGTGGCGGGGCGAGGTCGTCCTCGGTCGGGAGGCTCCAGCCGAACTCGTTCAGGTTGTGCTTGCCGATCATCACGGCGCCGGCGGCCCGCAGGCGGCGGATCGCCTCCGCGTCGCGCTTCGGGACCCAATCGCGCATGAGGGGCGAGTTGTAGGTGCAGGCCATGCCGGCGATGGGGATGCTGTCCTTCGCGCCGATCGGCACGCCGTGGAGCACGCTGCGCGGTCCGCCGTCCGCGATCTCGGCGTCGAGTGCCCGCGCGGCGGCGCGCGCCCCCTCGCGATCGACGGTGATGTAGGAGCGCACGGCGCCGTCGAAGCGCTCGATGCGTTCGAGCACGGCGTGGGTGACATCGGACGGGGTGACGTCGCCGCCCGCGACGGCGTGGGCGAGTGTCGTCAGGCCGCCGTCGAGCAGCGCGTCGGGGACACGCGTGTGGTCGCCCCGCGTCCGCTCGGCCGGCGGCGGTGGCGCGCCCGGGCCGGCGCGGTTCGCATACGCCGCGCGCAGCGGCATCTGGGAGCGCAGGCCCTCGAGGCCAGGTGTGTCGACCTGCCGCAGGCGGGTGGCCATCTCCCAGACGGTGTCGACGTACTCCTCGAGCCGCTCACGCTCGTCGTTATCGAGGCGCAGCCCGGCGTGCGCGGTGAGGGCCGCCACGATGCTCGCCTTGTCGGCGCTCGCCTTGTCGAGCGGCGCGTCGCCGTCACGCTGGGGGCGGGCGTGCGGGGCGGGCGTGTGCGATTCGGTGGCCATGACGTACCTCCCGGGGATTCCGTGACGGTGGAACGGTGACGGCGCAGCGGCGCCGCTCGCGCCTTGACACCTGAGGCGTGATGTGTAACATTTCAGATACTACACGACATGGGAAGGGGGTGCGCCGGTTGCCGGAGAGCGTGTTGCAGGCCATCAAGACCGAACGCGTGACGGACATGGTGTACCAGGTGCTGCGCGAGGGCATCGTCAACGGCACCTTCGCGCCCGGCTCCAAGCTCAACGTCGACGAGATCGCGCGCCGTCTCGACGTCAGCCGCACGCCCGTCCACGAGGCGTTGGCGGTGCTCGCCACCGACGGGCTCGTCGACGTGCAGCCGCGCCGAGGCACCTTCGTCACGTCGTTCACGCGCGACGACTACGCCGAGACGCTCGACGTACGCCGAGCGCTCGAGGTGCTCGCCTGCGAGACGGCCTGCGTCCGCGCGAGCGACGACGACGTGGCCGAGCTCCGCGCGCTCATGCACGAGATGGAGCGCTGCGTCGCCGACACGAGCGACGCGCAGGCCGCGGCCAAGACGCACGACGCCAAGAACTTCGCCTTCCACCACCGGATCGTCCAGCTCGCGGGGAACCGCCGGCTGCTCGCCATGTACGACGACCTCCGCGCGCACCTGCGCATCGCCCGGGCCCACCTCGACGCCGACACTTGGCTGAGCCGCGTGCCGACCGAAGCGGCCGAGCACCTCGCGATCGTCGAGGCGCTCGCGGCACGCGACGTCGGCGCCATGAAGCGCGCGCTCGACGCGCACCTCCGGCGCTCCAGCGAGTCGCTGATCGAGGACGTCACCCGTCCGGAAGGGAGGGACGCTGGACGAGCCGCCGACTGACGCCCGCCCGCACCCCACACCTCTCGCACGACATGGAGTCCACATGCGAATCAGCCGTTCGATCCGCCACCACGCGCTCGCGCTCGCCCTCGTCGGAGCGTTCGCAGCCGGTGGCACGTTCGCCCAGAACATCGTGCTCGAGATGCCGTCCTGGCAAGCGACCGAACCCGGCACCTCCGACTGGTGGCGTGCGCTCATCGCCGAGTTCGAGGCGCAGAACCCCGGCGTCACCATCGAGTTCACGCACGAGCCCTTCGCCTCGTACAACCAGACGATGGTCACGCGCTTCGCCGGCGGCAACCCGCCCGACATCCTGCACCTGCCTGCCGCCAACTTCATGGTCTACGCCACCGAAGGCTGGCTGGCGCCGCTCGACGATCGCCTCGCCGGGATCGCCGACGTGATGGACGTCTGGAGCCCCGTGCAGTCCGTCTGCGAGTACGAGGGCCAGACCCTCTGCGTCGTCGTCCTCGGCTACGGCTACGTACTCGGTTGGAACCAGGCCGCCTTCGAGGCCGCGGGCCTCGCGGGCCCGCCCACGACCAGCGAGGAGCTGATCGAGGTCGCGAAGATCCTCACGGTCGACACGACCGGTGACGGCGCGATCGACCAGTACGGCTTCGTGTTCCCGACCGTCACCCACGCCGGCGTCGAGACCACGGCCACCTCGTTCCTGTTCGAGTACGACCCCGACGGCCACTGGGTGAACGAAGCGGGCGAGCTGAACCGCGACGCGATCACCTTCGCATGGACGCAGTTGCGTCGTCTGATCGCCGACGGCTCGGTGCCGCTCGGCCTCGACAACAACGGCAAGCGCCAGTTCTGGGTCGAGGGCCGCGCGGCGATGATGCTCGAGGGTCCCTGGATCCAGGGCAACATCAACAGCGCCGCCGACGGCATCCGAGAAGGCCTGCAGGTCGCCGCGACGCCCTTCGACGGCACGGTCTACGGCGGGGCGAGCAACGTCCTGGCGGTCCCGGCCGACATCGACCCCGACCGGCAGGAGCTCGCCTGGAAGTTCATCGAGCTCTTCACCTCCGAAGAGTGGCAGTCCAAGTACGCCTCGGTCGCCGGGCAACCGCCGGCGCGCGCCGGCGTGCTCGACGACGCCTTCCTCGCCGCCAATCCCAACATGCAGCGCTTCGTCGCCGAGGCGAACGTCGCCACGGACTTCATCCCGCCGGGCATGGCCGCGAACTACACCCGCTTCCGCGACCTCGTCGTCGAGGCGACGCTCGCGGCCGTCGTGCAAGAGCAGGACATCGACGCCGTGTTGAACCAGCTCGAGCGCGACATCGCGCGCCTGCGCTAAGTCAGGTGCTCGGGGTGATCGGCGGTCCCCGAACCGCCGATCCCCCCGGCCCCCGGAGGTTCCGCGTCCCGTGATCCACTCCCTCGCCCGCCGCCGCAGGTTCACGAGCGCCGCCCGCAGCCGGCTCTATGCGTTCGCCCTGCTCGCGCCCGCGATCATCGTCGTGCTGCTCGTGATCGTCTACCCGCTGGTCATCGCGGGCCAGATGAGCTTTTTCGACGTGCAGGTCTTCCGGCGCGACCGCGGCTTCACCGGCACGCCTGGGTGGTTCAACTACCGCGACATGGTCGAGAACGCCGCCTTCTGGCGGTCTCTCCAGGTCACCCTCGGCTACGTCTTCTGGGGAACGGTGGGTTCGTTCGGCATCGGGCTCTTCACCGCCGTGTTGTTGAACCAGCCGTTCCGTGGCCGCTTCCTGGCGCGGATCCTGGTCATGATGCCCTGGCCCATCCCCGGTGTGGTCGCCGCCACGATCTTCATGTGGATGTTCAACTCATCGTTCGGCGTCGTCAACTATCTTCTCCTCCAAGTCGGTCTGATCGAGTCGTCGGTCCCCTGGTTCACGCGCTCCGGTCCCGCGTTCTTCGCGGTCACGGCCGCGACCATCTGGAAGGGCTACCCCTTCTTCACGGTCACGCTGCTCGCCGGCATGCAGTCGATCCCCAAGGAGCTGTTCGAGGCCGCTCGGGTCGACGGCGCCAACGCCGTCCAGCAGTTCCGGCACATCACGATCGCGGCGCTCCGGCCGGTGATCGGTATCTCACTCGTGATCTCCACCCTCTGGCTCTTCCGCGTCTTCGACATCATCTTCGTCATGACCGGCGGCGGTCCGAGCGGAGCCACGGAGACGCTCGCCATCCAGATCTACCGTGAGGCCTTCCAGTACTTCCAGATGAGCTACGCCGCCGCCGTCGGCATGGTGACGCTGCTCCTCTCCGTCATCGCCACCTTCGTCTACCTGCGGCTGACGTCGAAGTCGTTCTACTGATCGCCGCTCCGGCCGCGAGGAGGTCCCGAGACCGTGCTCCGAAGGAGTCGCTTCAACACCGTGGTGCTCTACGTCCTCGTCGTCGGGACGCTGGCGTTCCTGCTCTTCCCCCTCTACTGGATGCTGGTGACGGCACTGCGTCCCGGGAACGTGCTGCTCTCGTGGCCACCACAGTTCTTCCCGGCAGATGCGTCGCTCACAGCGTTCCGGCGCGTGCTCCAAGAGACGCTGATCTTCCGCTGGTTCCTGAACTCCACCGTGGTCGCGGCGGTCACGATCGCGATCGCCGTGCCGATCTCGTCGCTCGCCGGCTACGCGATGTCGCGCTTCCGCTACCGGGGTGTCAGCGAGACCGGGTTCCTGCTATTGGTCGCCCGGATGCTTCCGGCGAGCCTGCTGATCATCCCGCTCTACATTGTCTTCGCACAGCTCGGCCTCATCAACAACTACCTGTCGCTCGTCATCGCGAACACCAGCTTCGTCGTCCCCTTCGGCGCGTGGATGATGAAGGGCTTCTTCGACTCCATCCCGCGCGAGCTCGAGGACGCCGCCATGATCGACGGCGCCTCGGCCTTCGGGGCCCTCATGCGGGTGGTGATGCCGCTCTCGCTGCCGGGCTTGGCCGCCACCACCATCTACTGCGCCATCCTCACGTGGGGCGAGTTCGTTTTCGCGACCACACTCATCTCGGGCGAGTCGCGCTGGACCGGTCCCATCGGGATCGCCGCGTTCAACCAGCAGTACCGAATCGAGTGGAACGACATCATGGCGGCCTCGCTCCTGTTCGTGCTCCCGGTGATCGTGCTGTTCGCGTTCCTGGAGCGCTACTTGGTGCAAGGCATCGCCGCGAGTGGGGTGAAAGGATGACGAAGCCGCTGCATGGGATCGTGCCGATCCTTCCTTCGATCTTCGACGCCGAAGGGGCCGTCGACGAGGCCGGGTTCGCCCGTGTAGTGCGCTACGTGGTCGCCGCCGGCGCGCACGGCGTCGCGTTCCCGGCGCTCGCCTCGGAGTTTTACGCGCTGTCCGACGCCGAGCGTCTGCGACTCACCGACATCGTGGTGCACGAGGTCGGCGGCGCGGTCCCTGTGGTGGGCACGGCGACGGCCCCCAGCCCGCAGGCCGCCGTCGCGCTCGCACGCGGGGTCACCGCGCTCGGGGTCGACGCGCTGATGCTGATGCCGCCCTACGTGGTGCGCGACGGCGCCGAGGCGAACATCGCGCTCTACGCCGCCATCGCCGACGCGGTCGACGTGCCCCTCGTCGCTCAGAACGCTCCGCCACCCCTCGGTTCCGGCCACGGCATCCCGTTCGTGCGGCAGTTGATCGAGCGGGTGCCCGAGGTGCGCTACGTCAAGGAGGAGAACACGCCCGGCGGGCAGCGCATCACTCAGCTGCTGACCGACCCGCCCGCCGCCCTCGCCGGCGTGTTCGGTGGCGCCGGCGGACGCTACCTGATGGACGAACTCGCCCGCGGAGCGATCGGCGCGATGCCCGCTTGCGAGCTCACCGAGATCCACGTCCGCATCTACGATGCCCACCGCGCAGGCGACACGGCCACGGCTCGGGCCCTCTACGACCGCACGCTCCCGTTGCTCACGTTCCAGACAGTCTTCCGCATGGACATGACCAAAGAGGTGCTGCGGCGCCGCGGGCTCATCGAGTCCGCGCACGTGCGTGTCGGCCGCGTGGCACTCGACGCTGGCGATCACGCGGAGCTGACGCAGCTCCTCGAACGGGCAGCCGACCTCCTTCTCGACGTCACCGACACATGAGCGAGCCGCGCGCGACCGGCGGGCGCTCGACCGGCAGTCCGACCGCCCAGCGCACGACCGCACGGCGATGAACCACGGGGAGCCCGCCTCACTGTCGGCGGCGATGGCGCGCGCAGCGGCCACGCACGCGACCGCGTACCCGTACAAGGTCTGGGGCTTCGGCGAGGACATCGCGCTCCGCGCCCTGATCGAACTCGCCGACGCACTGGAGGAGCCCTCGCTGGTCGCTGTCGTTGCCGACGTGGCCCGCCGCGGCCGCCGCAGCGCACCCCTCGCGCCCGCCGACCACGTCGCCCCCGGCGTCGTCCTGCTCGAGCTGCACGCGCGCACCGGCGAGGATGCCTACCTCGACGACGCGCTCGCGTTGGGCGCGCTGCTGACGTCCTTCCCGATCGCCGACGGGGTCGCGGTGCACCGGCGCGACCTCGAGGGCTGGCGCGACACCGTGTGGGTGGACTGCATGGCGCTCGATGGCCCCTTCCTGGCGCGGCTGGCGCGGGCGACCGGCGACAGTACATGGGCCGATCACGCGGCCGAGGCGTTGCTCGGCTACGCGCGCGTCCTGCAAGGCGCCGACACCGGGCTCTTCGTCCACGGGTACGACGTGAACACGCACCGCGCGAGCGCGGTACGTTGGGGGCGTGGCAACGGCTGGGCGCTGCACGGCCTGGTCGACGCACTCGAGGCGTTGCCGGCCGACCACGCCGCCGTCCCCGAGGCTCGCGAACGGCTCGCCCAGCTCCTCGCAGCCCTGTGTGACCGGCAGCACCCGTCCGGTCGGTGGACCACCATCCTCGACGACCCCAACAGCCCCTTGGAGGCCTCCACCTCCGCATTCTTCGCCTCGGGCGCACTCAAGGCGCGCCGCCTCGCGATCGTGCCGGCGCCACTTGCGGACTCGCTCGACGGGATGCTCGACCGCGCCATCGCGGCGCTGCTGTCGGACGCCGGGGCCGACGGCGGTCTCCAGGTCTCGAACGCGACGCCCGTCGGGGATCGCGCGACGTACGTCGACCGACCCACGGGCGTCTTCCCCTGGGGCCAGGGGCCCCTGATCCTCACGTTCACCGAAGCGCGGCGCGCCGCCGCCGGGAGTCCCGCATGAAAATCGAACGCATCGAAGCGATGGTCGTGAAGGCGCCCGTCCCCGGCATCGAGACGTGGCAGGCGGCGAGCTTCGCCGTGCCGTTCAAGTGGGCGGAGTCGACGCTCGTCAAGGTCACCACCGACGACGGCACCGTCGGCTGGGGCGAGGTGCACGCGCCGGTCGCCCCCGAGGTGACCAAGTCGATCATCGACGTGCTGATTGCGCCGGCCCTGCTCGGCGCCGACCCGCTGGACACGGCGCCGCTCTGGGACCGCATGTACGCGCTCATGCGCCCGCGCGGCCACGCGCTCGGCTTCATGCCCGAGGCGATGAGCGGCGTGGACATCGCGCTCTACGACGTCAAGGGCAAGGCGCTCGGCGTCCCCTGCTACACGCTGCTCGGCGGTCTGCAGCAGGCGCGCGTGCGCACCTACGCCTCCGTGCTGCAGTGGCTCGAACCGTCGCAACTCGCCGACGTGGCCGCCCGCCACCGCGACGCCGGCTTCACGGCCATGAAGCTCAAGGTCGGGCAGGGCGCGGCGATCGACCGGCAGAAGGTCGAGGCGGCGCGCGGCGCGGTCGGCACCGACCTGGACCTGATGGCGGACGCCAACTGCCGCTACACGGTCGCCGAGGCCGTCGCGATGGCGCGCGTGCTCGAGGAGCACGGCTTCGTCTGGTTCGAGGAGCCCGTGCCGCCCGAAGACGTCGCCGGGTACCGCGAGCTCCGGAGCAAGGTCGACGTGGCCATCGCCGGCGGCGAGTGCGAGTGCACCCACTACCGCTTCGGCGAGCTGCTCGCGCAGCGCACCTTCGACGTGATCCAACCCGACATCTGCCGCGCCGGTGGCCTCACCGCCTGCCACCGCATCGGCGTGCTCGCCTCCGCTCACAACGTGCGCGTCGCCCCGCACGTGTCGATCGGAGCGGCCATCCACATCGTGGCGTCGCTTCACTGGGCCGCGAGCGAGCGCCAGGCGTTCATCCACGAGTACCCCGTCTTCCCCAACCCGCTCGTCGACGACCTGCTCGACGAGGGCATCGACTGGCGCGACGGGCACCTGCACGTGAGCGACGCCCCTGGGCTCGGGATGCGCGTGCGCGAGGACGTCGTCGAGCGCTACCGGGTGGCGTGACCGTGGCGCCGCCGCGCGCACGCGCCGAGGAGGCAGCATGAGGATCGTCGACGTCGAAGCGATCGCGATCTCCGCCCCGAACCCAGCCGGGACCTACTGGGGCAAGGCGACCTGGGGGGCGCCTGCAGACGCTTCCGCCGCGGTACCGAACCCCCTCGCCCACTGGCGGGGCGTGCACTTCCCGCACCCGGCACGCATGCGCCCCGCCTACGCGCAGGGCATCGACACCTGCCTCGTGCGCATCGAGACCGACACCGGGATCGTCGGCTGGGGCGAGGCGAAGGCGCCCGTCGCGCCGCGCGTGGCGCAGGCGATCATCCACGACCTGCTACGCGACCAGCTGATCGGCGCCGACCCGCGCGACGTCGAACCGATCTGGGAGACCCTCTACGCCTCCATGCGCCTGCGCGGCCACGAGGGCGGCTTCCTGCTCGAGGCGATCAGCGGCATCGACATCGCGCTCTGGGACGTGGTCGGCAAGCTCCTCGGCGAGCCCATCCATCGGCTACTCGGCGGCGCGTACCGCGACCGTGTTCCCGTGTACGCGTCCGGCGTCCCCGCCACCCGAGCCGCGCCCGGCGAAGCCGACCACACGCGCATGCTCGACGCCGCCTCGGGCGCCGTGGAGCGCGGGTTCGGCGCGCTCAAGATGGCGATCGGCATGGGCGCCGAGTCCGACGTCGCCTCGGTGCGGGCGGTGCGCGAACACCTCGGACCCGACGTCGAGGTTTACGCCGACGCAGCCGGCAACTACGACGTCGCGACCGCCATCCGCGTCGGGCGCGACCTCGAGGCGCTCGGCGTCGGCTTCTTCGAGGCACCGCTCCCGCACGAACACGTAGACGGCTACGCCGAGGTCGCGCACGCGCTGGCGATCCCGATCGCCAACGACGTCCTCACCAACCGCTACCAGGTCCTGCGCTACCTCCGCATGGGCGGCCTCGACATCGTCCAGCCCGACGTCTGCCGCGCCGGTGGGCTCACCGAGCTGCGCCGCATCGCGATCCTCGCCGACGCCTTCGGCGTGGCCTGCACGCCGCACGTCTCGATCGGCTCGGCGGTCCACTTCGTCGCGTCGTTCCACGCCGCCGCCGCCATGCCCAACCTCGCGCGCCACGAGTACTGGATGGGCGAGAACCCGCTCGGCGACGCGCTCCTGACGGAACCGGCGCTGGCGCTGCACGACGGTTGCGTGCGCGTGCCGCGGGGCCCCGGGCTCGGCATCGAGATCGACGAGGCGCGCGTGCGGGCGCTGGCGCTGCCGGCCGAGCGGACGGCGGTATGAGTCGCTACGCGGTGGTCGACTCCGGCACCACCACCACCCGGCTCCGCCTCTGGCACCACGGTGCGGTGCGCTGGTCGGGCAGCGTCGCAGCCGGAGCGCGCGACACGGCGATCAGCGGCGACAACCGCGCCATCCGCGAGGCGGTCGCCGACCTGCTCGCGCGCGTGACGAGCGACACGGGAGCGCGTCCCAGCGCCACCATCTGCTCGGGCATGATCACCTCGAACCTCGGTCTGTTCGAGGTGCCGCACCTCGCGGCGCCCGCCGGGCCAGACGAGCTCGCCGCCGGCATCGTGCACACGACGATCGAAGGGGTCGGGGCCGTGTCGTTCGTCCCCGGCGTCAAGACGCTCGGCGCCGGGCTGACGCTCGACACGCTCGCCGAGGGTGACGTGCTCCGCGGCGAGGAGGCCGAGGTGACCGGCCTGCGCGCGCACCTCGGCCTCAGCGCGCCCGCCACCTTCGTGCACTTCGGCTCGCACCACAAGGCGGTCGACGTCGACGCCGCCGGACGCATCACCGGTTCGCGCACCGCCGTGACCGGGGAGCTGCTCGCCGCCACCTCGGAGCACACGATCCTGCGCAGCAGCGTCGTGCCGCTCGCCGACCTCACGCTCGACCTCGAGGCCGTGCACGCCGGCGCCCGGGCGACGCGCGAACACGGCCTGGGGCGCGCACTCTTCCTCGTTCGCGTCGGCGAGCAGCTCGCCGGAATCGCACGCGAGCGCATGACGAGCTTCCTGATCGGCGCCCTGTCCGCGCTCGATGTGCCGCTGCTCCCGCCGCCATCGGCGGGAGCGACCATCGTGCTCTACGGCCACGGCGCCTTCCCCGAAGCGCTCGCCGCGCTCCTCGCAACCGACGGCTTTGAGCACGTGGTCCGCGTCGACGGCGAGGCCTCGGACCGCGCCGCCGTCGAGGGCGCCGTCGCGCTCTACGAGCGCGCCCTGGGAGCGAGGGCATGAGCGCGGTGTTCGACGCCGCCGTGCGACGGCACCGCCTCGTCGCCATCCTCCGGGGGGTGAAGCGCGCGTCGCTCGCGGCGCGCGTTGCCGCGCTGCACGGCGCCGGCGTCCGGCTGATCGAAGTCGCGCTCTCCGAACCGACCGCCCTGGCCGCGCTCGAGGACCTGGTCCGGCTCGCCCCGGCCGACATGCTCGTCGGTGCGGGCACCGTCACCACACGCGAGCTCGCCGAGGCCGCGCACCGCGCCGGAGCGACCTTCCTGGTCACGCCGCACGTGGCGCTACCGACGATCGCCTACGCCCGCGAGCACGACCTCGGCGTCCTCGCCGGCGCCCTCACCCCGACCGACATCGCCACGGCGCGCGAGGCCGGCGCCCGCTTCATCAAACTCTTCCCCGCCTCCGCCGTCGGCCCCGACTACGTCAAGGCGCTCCTCGGTCCCTACCCCGACTTGGAGTTGCTCGCCGTGGGCGGCGTCGGCAGCGCCAACCTCGCGCCGTACCTGCGCGCCGGCGCGATCGGCGCCGGTGTCGGCGGTGCGCT
The DNA here is from genome assembly GCA_007695125.1 of Trueperaceae bacterium. Taxonomy (GTDB): domain Bacteria; phylum Deinococcota; class Deinococci; order Deinococcales; family Trueperaceae; genus CSSed10-48. The sequence continues at coordinate 13,003 of REEJ01000100.1, forward strand.
CGCCTCCGGCAGCCCCGACGACGGCTTCGCCGCGGCCGCCGCAGAGGCGCGCGCCCTCCTCCAGGTGCTCGACCGACCGTGACCGCGACGCTGGCGCCGGGCCTCGTGCAGCGCGGCGAGGGCGCCATCGCGACCGTCCTGGAGCACGCGGCGGCGCTCGGTGCGTGGCCGCTCCTGGTGCGCGGCGACGCCGGTGCCTCGGCCGCCGGAGCCACGGCCGCCGGAGCGGCGTTCTCGGGCGTGCCCGCGGCGCGTCACCACGGCATCGTGACGCTGGCGGCCATCGAGCGCTTGGCAGCAGCCGTGCATGCCGGAGGCCACGACGTGGTGATCGGCGTCGGCGGCGGACGGGTCCTGGACGCAGCCAAGGGCGCCGCCGATCGCGCAGCGGTGCCGTTCGTCGCGGTGCCCACCAGCCCCGCGACCTGCGCCGCCGCCACCGCGCTCTGCGTGCTTTACGACGAGGCGGGCGTCTGGAGCGGGCCGCTCTTCGTGCGGCACTGCCCCAGCGTGGTGGTGCTCGACTGGACCGTACTCGCTGCCACTCCCGACCGCCTGCTCGCGGCGGGCGTGCTCGACGCCCTATGCAAGGTCGAGGAGGTTCGGCTCGCCGCGCGCGCCGCGCCCGATCGCGACCCGTTCCTGGACGCCGCACTCGCCCTGTGCGACACGCTCGCCAGGGCCGTCGACCCCGCCGTTGGCGCGCTCCCCTCGGGGCTGCCTTCCACACCAGCCGAACGCGCCGCGCTCGCCGAGGCCGTGATCGTGCTCCCCGCGCTCATCGCGGGCCTCGCGGGCGAGGGCAACAAGCTCGCTGCCGCCCACGCGGTCCACAACGCACTCACGCTGCTGCCCGGCCACCACGACTCGCTGCACGGCGAACTCGTTGCGTTCGGTGTGCTGGTGCAGCTCGCGCTGACCGGCGCCTCGGACGACACGCTCGTGGGGCGCGCCCGGTGGATGCGGAGGCTTGGCGTGGGCACTTCGCTGCACGCCCTCGGGTGCGGTGCGTACCTCGCCGACCCACGGCCGGTCGTAGCGCGGATGGCGGCGGCCCCGGCGCTGCGCCGGGCGTTTCCCGACACGGACGATGCAGGGCTGCACGAGGTGTTGAATCGGGTCGACCGGTTGGTCACCGGCGCCGGCCGTGACTGGGGTAGGTGGTCGAAAGCCTCGTCTTGATGCGACCGCGGCTGCTGCACCCGGGCACGCCAGCCCGTCGTGTCGGCGCTGTCTGTGAACGAGCGCAGCGGGCGAACTCTCGCAGCAGAGCGGCTGGTTCGACCCCGCCAACCGCACCTGGACCGAGGACTGGTCGAGCCTATATCGCCACACCGAGGTGCTCGACTTCCCGGCGACCGACCCGTCCCGGGCGTCACGCTGCGCCTGACGTTCGGGCGCGACCCGAATGACCTGATCCTGCTCGTCGACGGCTCCGAGCTCGCGACCAGCGTCAACTGCATGAGCCTCGAGGTGTCCCTGGCCGGCCCGCGACTCGTTGTGCCATCATGTGCTACATGGCGACGATCGGCGTACGAGAACTGCGACAGAA
>REEJ01000096.1 GCA_007695125.1 Trueperaceae bacterium
CACGCTCCGGGGGTTCGTCGTGATGGTGCTCGGCGGCTTCCTGATCGGGTTCGGGGCACGCTGGGCGGGCGGCTGCACCTCCGGACACGCGATCATGGGTCTGTCAGAGTTGCAGTGGCCGTCGCTGCTCGCGGTGGTCGGCTTCTTCATCGGCGGGCTCATGGCAACCCACCTCGTCTTGCCGCTCGTGTTGGGGCTCTGACGCCGATGGCCACCACGACCCCCGACACCACCCGGACCCAGAGCGCGACCACGGTCGGCTTCGTCGCGCGATACCTCGCGATCGGTGCGTACTTCGGTTTCGTGCTCGTGAAGGCCGAGGTGCTCTCCTGGTACCGGATCCAGGAGATGTTCCGCTTCCACTCGTTCCACATGTACGGCGTGATCGGCCTGGCCGTCGTCGTCGGACTCGTCACGGTCGCGCTGGTGAAGCGCTATCAGCTGCGGGCCGCGGACGGCAGCGCGATCACCTTCACCGACAAGGACCGCAGCTGGGCGCGCTACCTGCTTGGCGGCAGCCTCTTCGGCCTCGGCTGGGCGCTCACGGGCGCGTGTCCTGGTCCGATCGCTGCACTCATCGGTGCGGGCCTGACGGGCTTCACCGTGGTCCTCGTCGCCGCCGTCCTCGGCACCTACACGTACGGCCTGCTGCGCCATCGGCTCCCGCACTGAGCCGGACGCGACCCTGGCGCCCGGCCGTTGTGTTCGCTGTGGACACGGCCGGCGCCATCATCGTGTAGAGTGTCCAGGTTTGCGCGAACGGGCCTGGGGGTACGCCTCGGAGTCGGCAGTTCGCCGAGCAAGAGGAGTACACCGTGACGTTCGAAGACTTCGCGCTCCACGAGCGCGTGGCCGCCGGCATCCGTGCCGCCGGCTACACCACCCCCACACCGATCCAGCAGCAAGCGATCCCGGCCGTGATGGCCGGTCGCGACGTGCTCGGCCTGGCCATGACCGGCACCGGCAAGACCGCGGCCTTCGCGCTGCCGATCCTGCAACGCCTCATGAACGGGCCCCGCAACCGCACCCGCGCGCTCATCGTGGCCCCCACGCGCGAGCTCGCCGAGCAGATCCACGACGCCTTCAAGACCCTCGGGCAGGCGACCAACGTCCGCTCGGCGACCATCTACGGCGGCGTCGGCATGAACCCACAGATTCAGGCGCTGCGCCGCGGCACCGAGGTCATCGTCGCGTGCCCCGGGCGCCTGCTCGACCTGATGCAGCAGGGCCACGGCGACTTCAGGCACCTCGAGGTGCTCGTCCTCGACGAGGCCGACCACATGTTCGACATGGGCTTCCTGCCCGACATCCGGCGGCTGCTGCGGGCCCTGCCGAGCGAGCGCCAGTCGCTGCTCTTCTCCGCGACGATGCCCTCGGACGTCCGGCACCTCGTCGACGAGACGCTCACCAACCCCCTGACGGTCGAGGTCGAGCGTCCCGTGGTCGCCAACACGGTCGACCATCGCCTCTACCCGGTCCCGATGCACCTCAAGATCGACCTGCTCGAAGCGCTGCTCAAGCGCTGGGACGCCCGGCGCGTGCTGGTGTTCACGCGCACGAAGCACCGCGCCAAGCGGCTCGCCGAGCAACTCGACCGGCGCGGCTTCTTCACCGCCAACATCCAGGGCAACCTGTCGCAGAACAAGCGCCAGCAGGCGCTCGAGGGCTTCAAGCGCGGTGACTTCCACGTGCTCGTCGCGACCGACATCGCCGCGCGTGGCATCGACATCAGCATGGTCTCGCACGTCGTCAATTTCGACGTACCGGACACCGAAGACGCGTACACGCACCGCATCGGCCGTACCGGCCGCGCCGAGCACGAAGGCGACGCGGTCACGTTCGTCACGCGTGAGGACGCCGACATGATCCGCCGCATCGAGCGGCGCCTCGCCGCGCCGATCCCGCGCGAGCAGCTCGAGGGCTTCGCGTACGACGCACCGCCGCCCCGCCAACTCGACGCCGACCAGCGCCGCTTCGAGCGCGGCAGCAGCCCCAACACCGGTGGGCCCGGCGGGCGCGGGCAGGGCGCCAGTCGCGGTGGCTCGCGTGGCGGCGGCCAGGCTGGCGGTCGCCGCGATCGGCCGTCGGCGCCGAGCGCGGGCGGCAACCGCAGGCGTCGATCGGGCCCCAGTGTGAACCGCGGCTGAGGCCGAACCCGGACGAACGTCACGTCGCAAACGTGCGAGACTCCGGTATGAAGTCCCCCAGCACCATCCCTTTGGCCGATGGGCTCCACGTGGTCCTCGGCTTCGGGCCGCTCGGCCGCGCCGTGTGCGCCGAACTCATGGCACGCGGCGCAGACGTCGCGGTCGTCACGCGCCAGGTGCCGGACGACCTCCCCGAGCGCGTTCGAGGCATCGAGGCCGACCTGGCCGATCCCGAGGCCGCCCGCGTGGCGCTGGCCGACGCCACCGTCGCGTACCAGTGCCTGAACGGACCCTACTCGCGCTGGCCGCAGGTGCTCCCACCGCTCATGGACGGCGTGATCACGGGTGCCGACCGGGCCGGTGCGACCGTCGTCTTCGGCGACAACCTCTACGCCTACGGGCCGGTCGACGGTCCCGTCCACGAGGGCTTGCCCGAGGCGGCGACCTTCCCCAACGGCGCGGTGCGGGGCCGCATCACGCGGGCGTTGCTCGCTGCGCACGAAGCTGGTGACCTGCAGGCGGTCGTCGCACGTGGTTCGGACTTCTTCGGACCGCACGTGCGCGTCTCGATCGCGGGCGCCGGCGTCGTCGGTCGGCTCCTGGCCGGTCAGCGGCCACAGGTCATCGGCAACCCCGATCTGCCGCACACCCTGACCTTCATCGCCGACTTCGCCGAGGCGATGCTCCGGCTCGGCGCCGACGGCGCGGCGCACGGGCGCGCGTGGCACGTCCCGAACCCACCGACCGAGACCGTCCGGGCGTTCGCCGAGCGCGTCGCGCGCGTCGCCGGCGTGCCGTCCCTGCCGTTGCAGGTCGCGCCGTACCTGGGCATGCGCATCGCAGCGCTGTTCGCGCCGCCGGTCAAGGCCGTGCTGCAGGTGCGCTACCAGACCGTGAAGCCGTGGGTGGTCGATCACGGCGCCTACGCCGAGCGCTTCGGCGATCACGCGACCGACTGGGACGAGGCGGTCGAGCGCACCGTCGCGTGGTACCGGGTGCAAGCACGCTGAGCGAAGCGTTCCAGCGGCCTGGATCGCCGACCTGCGCACGCGACGCCGCACGCGGCGTCCCGACGCGGTAGCGTCGGGCATGCCCAGCGACACCACCGAGCTCGAAGCCCTGGCGGTCCGCCTCGAGGCCTCGCCCGATTTTCGCGTCCTGCGCGCCGTCGCCCCACCCGAGCGACTCGACGCCCTGCCTGACGGGGCGCGCGTCGGCGTGTACCTCGACCTCGAGACCACCGGCCTGGACCACCGCGCCGACCGTGTGATCGAGCTGGGCCTGGTGCGCTTCGCGTACGACCTGGACAACGGCACGGTCCTCGGGATGCTCGACGACTACTCCGGGCTCGAAGACCCCGGCCGACCACTGCCGCCCGAGATCACCCGCCTCACCGGCATCGACGACGCGATGCTGGCGGGTCAGCGCATCGACGACGGGCGTGTCCAGGCGTTGCTCGAGGGTGCCAGCGTCGTCATCGCGCACAACGCCCGCTTCGATCGCCCCTTCGCCGAGGCGCGCCTCCCGGCCTTCGCCGACGTCCACTGGGCCTGCAGCCTGCGCGACGTGGCCTGGCGCGACGAGGGCTTCGAGAGCAGCGGCTTGCAGGCGCTGGTGATGGCGAGCGGCGGCTTCTTCGAGGGTCACCGCGCGGTCGAGGACTGCTACGCCGGCGTCTACCTGCTGGCTCGACCGCTGCCGCGCAGTGGCGAGCGAGCGCTCGCTGCCCTCAGGCGCAACGCCCTGCGGCGCGACGTGCGGGTGTGGGCCGTGGGCTCGCCGTTCGACACGAAGGACCTGCTCAAGGCTCGCGGCTACCGCTGGAACCCCGACGCTCGCGTGTGGTGGTGCGACGTCCCCGAGGACGCGCTCGACGAGGAGCTCGCGTGGCTGCGCGATCAGGTGTACGCCGGCCGGCTGCCCCGGTTGCCGCACCTGTCCTACGACGCCCGCAGCCGCTACTCGCTGCGGGTGGCCGAGGCGCCCACCTGAACGCCGGACCGCCGATCGCGTGACCCTCGAACTGCCGTTCACCAACCCCGTCGTCGTCATGGGCGTGGCGATCGCCAGCTTCCTGCTGGCCCCGTTCATCAGCCGCCGCCTCAACCTGCCCACGCTGGTCGTCGTGATCGCGCTGGGGGCGATCGTCGGCCCCAACGGCCTCGGCCTGCTGGCGCGCGGCGAGACGATGGTCCTGCTGGGCACCGTCGGCCTGCTGTACCTGATGTTCGTCGCGGGCCTCGAGCTCGACCTGCGTGGCTTCGCCCGCCAGCGCGCCGGCGCGGTGCTGTTCGGTTCGCTGTCGTTCGCCCTGCCGCTCGCGTTGGCGCTGCTCGTCGCGCCGCGGCTCGGCTTCGGGTGGGCGGCCACCCTGCTCATCGGCGCCATCGTCGCCTCGCACACCCTGCTCGCCTACCCGATCGCGGCGCGGCTCGGCCTGGCGCGCAGCCCCGGTGTCACGGCCACCGTCGGCGGCACGCTCCTGACCGACACGCTGTCGCTCGGGCTGTTGGCCGTCGTCGGCGCCATCGCGGGCGGCGCCGAGGTCGGCCCCTCGTTCTGGCTCCGGCTCGTGGCCTCGCTCGGCGCGTACGCGCTCGCCGTCACGCTGCTCCTGCCTCGCCTCGGTCGTTGGTTCTTCCGCAACACCGACGCCGAGGCGGCGATCCGCTACGTGTTCTTGCTCGCCGCCATGTTCGTCTCGGCCGCCCTGGCCGAGGCCGCGGGCGCGCAACCCATCATCGGCGCGTTCCTCGCTGGCCTGGCGCTCAACCGCCTGACGCCCGAGCAATCGACGGTCATGGCGCGGGTCCGCTTCGTCGGCGACGCGGTGTTCATCCCCTTCTTCCTGCTCACCGTCGGCATGCTCGTCGACGTGCGCGTCTTGCTGAGCGCCGAGGTCGCGCTCCTCGGGACCGCCCTCACGCTCGTGGTCGTGGTCGGCAAGGGCGGCGCGGCGCTGCTGGCGCAGCGCCTCATGGGCCTCGACCGGCGCGAGGGCGTGGTCATGGCGGGGTTGTCGATCCCGCAGGCCGCCGCCACGCTGGCGGTCACGTTCGTGGGGCTCGAGCTGGGCCTCTTCGGCACCGAGGTCGTCAACGCCGTCATCGGACTGATCCTGGTCAGCGTGCTTGTGGGCGCCACCCTGGTCGAGCGCGGTGGCCGTGCCCTGGTGCTGGCCAGGCGAGCCGCGCCCGCACCCGACGCCCGCGTCCACCGGATGCTCATCCCGCTCGCCAACCCCGACACGGCGGAGCGACTGCTCGAGGTGGCCTTCTTGCTCCGCGAGCGCGACTCGAACGAGGCCGTGTACCCCCTCGTCGTGGTGCCCGACGACGCCAGCGTCGAGACGAAGGTCGCCGCGGCCGAGCGCGTCCTCGCCCACGCGGTGGTGGTCGCGGCCGAGGCCGAGGTGCCCGTCGCCGCCCTCACCCGCGTCGCCACCAACCCGGCGAGCGGCATCCTCGCCGCCGCCCGCGAGCGGCGCATCACCGACGTCATCATCGGCTGGACCGGCGACAGCAGCGCGCGGAGCGCCGTGTTCGGGGGCGTGATCGACCAGGTGATCGAGCACGCCCAAGAGCAAGTCCTGGTGTGCCGCCTCGTCTATCCGATCGCCACCTCGAGGCGCGTCTTCGTCGTCCTGCCGCCGGGGATCGACTATGGCCCGGGCTTCCACGAAGCGGCTGGGACGCTCATGCAACTCGCCTCGCAGCTCGGCGTCGCCCCGACCGGCCTGGCCGTACGATCCGACGCCGAACGGCTCCGCCGGTCGTTCGCCCAGGCCGCCGACGGCGCGCAGATCGCCATCGAGACGGTCGCGTCGTGGCGAGCCGTTGTCGAGCGACTCCAAGCCGACGCGCGGCCCGAGGACCTGGTGGCCGTGGTCGGCGCTCGCCGCGGCACGGTCGCCTGGTCGCCGGCGCTCGACCGCCTGCCCGCGATGCTCGCAGCGCTCGGCACCAGCTTCCTGGCGCTCTACCCGAGCGAACGCTCGCTGCGCGCGACGCCACACGCGCCCGGCGCTGTGACCGTGCGGGTCCCCGCCGAGCACGTGATGCTCGACCTGCGCGGCCACGACTTCGACACCGCCATCGCGACGCTGCTCGCGTGCTCGCTGCCCCCCGGCACCCGCCCCTTCGACAACGCGCTCCGCGCACTCGCCCGCGACGACGTCGGTTACGCGGCCGAGGTCGTCCCAGGCACGCTCCTCGCCCACGCCCGTGTGCGCGGCGTCGCTGAGCGCGTCGCCCTGGTGGGGTTCCGGAAACCGGGCTTGCAGCATCCCAGCGGTGCCGTCGTGGAGCGCATCGCGCTGCTCGTCAGCCCCGCCGACGACGAGGTCGCGAGCCACGTCGCCGCGCTCGCGGTCCTGGCCCAGCGCCTGCACGAGATCCCACCCGACACCACGTTCGCCGATCGTGATGCGGCCAGCGCTGCCCTGAGCGGAGTGGGTACACGGTGAGCGGGCCGGCCGCCCGCGTCGTGGTCCGCAGCGCCGATCCTGCAGCGGCGGCCCGCGCGCTCGTCGATGGGCCACGCCAGCGCGTCCTCGCGGCGAGCCTCGAGGCGGCGCGCGCCGCCGGGCTCGGCCCGCGGACCACGTCGCTGGCGCGCTTCGTGCGCGGCGCCGTCCGGCGCCACGGCCGCCTCGCGGGCGCCGTCACGCGCCGGCAGGCCCTGCGCGAGGCCTGCGAGGCCGTCTTCGGTGCGTCGGACGCCGCCGGTTACGCCGCCCGCGCCACGCTCCCGGTCACCACCTGGCTCCGCGCCGGCTTCCCACCCTCGCCGCCCGACGGCGTGGGCGAGCGCAACCTCGCGTGGTGGCGTGTCGCGCAGCGCTACCGAGCGGGGTTGCAGGCCCGTGGCGCGATCGACCCCGCCGAGGCCGCGCGCCTCGTCGCCGCCGCCCCGCCGGAGCGCGTCGCGGTCGCGCTCGTCGGGTACCCGACCCTCGATCCGGACGAGGTGGCGCTGGTCGATGCCGTGTCCGGGCCCGGCAGCGTCGTGATCCTGCCGCAGCACGGTGCCTGGACCGTCGCCGCCGACGTCGCCGCCGACGCGCTGCAGGCGCTCGGCTGGTCGATCACCACACGCGCCGATCCCGGCCCGGACGCCACGGTCGAGGCCTGGCGGGCCGCCACGCTCGACGACGAGGTCCGCGCCGCGTTGGCGGCCGTCAAGCGGGCGTTGCTCGAGGACGGCGTTCCCGCCGGCGAGGTGGTCGTGGTGACGCGTGACCTCGAGCGCTACGCCGGCACGTTGCGCACGGTCGCGCACGCGTACGGACTGCCGTTGACGCTCGAGCGCCGCGTCGCGCTGCGCGCGACGCCGCTCGGTGGCTGGTTGGCCACGCTGGTCGACGCCCTCGCCGACGACCTCCCCTTCGAGGCCACGGCGGCGCTGCTGCGACACCCGTTCTGCGCGCTCCTCGATCAGGCGGGTTTCGACGCCGCTCGCCGCTGGCGGCCACGCGGTCAGGCCGCGTGGCGCCGCGCGCTGACGCGGACCGTGCGGGGTCGCGACGCGTTGGCCGCGCTCGATGCACTCACGCCCTTCGTCGCCCGCCCGCCCCGCGGGGCGCGCCCGAGCGCCGCGGAGGGCTGGCGCGAGGCGCTCGAGCGGCTCCTGGAGGCGTTCCTGAGCCCTGCCGCGGCCGCGGCCCACGAGCCGGTCCTGCTGGCCTGGCGGCGCGCGCTGGACGACGCGATGCCCGCCGATGCCGTGGGCGCGAGCGCTCGCGGCGCCGTCCTGCGCAGCCTGCGCGAGACCATGCGGATCGTGAGCGTGCCCGACCGCCAGCTGCCCGAAGACCAGGCGCACGACGTGGCTGGGGCCGACGCCGAAGCGCCGGGCGATCGGGTGGTCGGCGTGCGGGTCGTGGCGCCCGAGGCGCTGACGGGGGCGCGCTACGGCCGCGTGTTCGTGCTCGGTGCCGCAGAGGGCATGTTCCCCGCACCCGTCCAGGATCCGCCGCTGTTCGACGCCTTCGACCGCGAGTCGCTGCGCTCCGCGGGCGTCGTGGTGGCCAGCCCCGCCGACCTGGCGCGGCGCGAGCGCCTGGCCGCGTGGGGCGTGTGGCGCGCCGCCGAACGGTTGTGGCTCAGCTACCCCGAGCAGATCGGCCGCGATGCGCGCCTGCCCGGGCTGCTCTTCGCCGCCCTGGGCGCCACCCCCGGGCCGGTGGCGCTCGCTCGACCCGCGGGTCCCGCCGAGCGGCGCGCCCGCGACCTCGCCCGGGTCGACGTCGTCGACGCGGCGACCGACCCCGTGCTCCGACATGCCCGCCACGCCTGGCGGGTCGAGCTGACGCGCGAGCGAGCGAGCGAGCGCGACGCCTTCGACGGCGTGGTCGGACGGCCGCTCGACGCGCTGTCCCGGCGCTGGTCGGCCACGCAGCTCACCACCTTCGGCCAGTGCCGCTTCCGCTGGCTGGCGCAGTCGGCGTGGGGCGTGCGGGAGCCGCGAGAAGGGGAGGTGGAGGTGAGCCCGCTGTTGCGCGGGAGCCTCTACCACCACGCGCTGGCGCTCGCGTTGCAGGCCTCCGTCGGCCGCAGCGGTGAGGCCGCGCGCAGCGCCGCCCAAGGCGCGCTCGAGTCCGCCTTCGCGGCCGCGGAGCGCGCCACCGACGCCGATGCCGTGCCCCACTGGCGGCACCTGCGGGGTGAACACCTCGAGCACCTCAGGGTCCTGATCGACACGCCCGCCTTCCTGCCCGACGACCACGAGGTGTTCCGGCTCGAGAGCGGCTTCGCTGGTACCTGGCACGAGCTCGAGGTGGTCGGCCGCGTCGACCGCATCGACCGAACGAAGGACGGCGTCGTCGTGATCGACTACAAGACCGGCTCCGGTCGGCCGCTCGGCGCCCGCGGCTTCGATGCCGAGCGCCTCGATCTCGATCTCCAGCTCCCGCTCTACCTCGAGGTCGCGGCGCCACGGCTCGCGCCCGGCGAGCGCGTGGCGAGCGCCCGCTACCTGTCGATCGGAGCGATGCGCGAGATCCCCCGCGAGCCGCCGAACCCCGCCGAGGCGGCGGACTTCGTGGCGCGCCTGCGCCGCTCGCTCGCGGCCGGGGACTACCCGGTCGAACCGTCGGACGCGTGCCGCTTCTGCTCGCTCGAGGCGGCGTGCCGCAAGGGGCCGCGGCTCGAGCACAAGGGCCGAACCCCGAACGCGGCCAGGGGGGCGGCTCCGTGAGCCTCGATCCCGCGCAGCGCAGGGCGGTCGAGGCGGGCGGCAGCGTCGCGGTGGTGGCCGGCGCCGGCACCGGGAAGACGCACATGCTCGCCAGGCGCTACCTGCACCACCTCCGCGCAGCTGGGCTGCGGCCGCTCGAGGTGGTCGCGGTGACGTTCACGCGCCGCGCCGCCGACGAGCTGCGCGCGCGCATCCGCGGCGTGGTCGAGGACGCGCTCGCCGCAGGCGACACCGGCGTACACCCCGACGCGGCCTTCGAGGTCGAGGCGGCGCCGATCGGCACCATCCACGCCCTCGCCCAACGCATCTGTCACGCCTTCCCGAACGAGGCCGACCTGCCCCCCGACGTCGCCGTGCTCGACGAGCTCGACGGCCGGCTGTGGACCGCCGAGGCGCTCGATGCCGCGCTGGACGCGGTGCACGCCAGGGAGATCAAGGCGCTGCCGTTCTCGCTCCTGCGCCAGGCCCTGCGCACGCTCCTGGCCGACCCGTTCCGGGCGGAGATCGCCCTGGCCAAGGACGCCAGCGCCCTCCGGGCCGAGCTCGACGCGGCACGCGAGCGCGCGCTCGCCGACGGTCGCGGCCAGGCCTGGAGCGACGCCGTCGCCAGCCTCGGCGGGGCGTCCGGGCCGAGCGATCACCCGGCGGAGGTGGCGCGCCGCGACGCCCTCGACGCCGTGGCCGCGCTGTCGGCTCGGACGGTCGCTGACGACGAGGCCGCGCCGGCCTGGCAGACGCTCGCCGGCCTGCGGCCCAGCGCTGGCCGCGCGTCCGACTGGGGCGGTGGCGACCTGGCCGACGTGAAGGCGGCGCTGCGCACCTTGCGCGACGCCGCCCGCGAGCTGTGGCAGGACGGTCGCGGCCCGGCCGCGTGGCGCTGGGGGCCGCTCGACGATCGCATGGTGGAGCGCACCGAGGCGGTGCGCAGCGCGTTCGCGCGCGTCAGGGCCGACCTCACCGAGCGCAAGCGGCGCGCCAAGGTCGTGGACTTCGGCGACCTCGAGGTCCACGCTGTGCGCGCGCTCGAGCACGACAGCGTCCGCTCGGCCGTGCAGCGGCGTTGGCGCGCCGTCCTGGTCGACGAGTACCAGGACACCAGCCCGGCGCAGGCGCGCTTGCTGGCCCTGCTCCGCGGCGACGCTCCGGTCACGATGGTGGGCGACGAGAAGCAGTCGATCTACGCCTTCCGCGGCGCCGACGTCGCCGTGTTCCGGGGCGAGCGCGAGCGCCTAGCGCTCGATGCGACGGCCGACGCCATCGAGCTCGGCACCAGCTACCGCAGCCACGAGGCCCTGGTCGCGACCGTCAACAGCGTCTTCGACGTGGTCCTCGGCGCGGCAGCCGCTCCGCTCACGGCGGCGCGCACGGCGAGCGCGCTGCCTGGCCCGCACGTGCGCTGGCTCGAACTCGAGGCCGACGGCGCGCGCGGCGAGGCGCTCGCGTTGGCCGAGGCCGAGCGAATCGCCGCCGAGATCCGCGCGCTGCTGCGCGCCGACCCGCCGCTGACGATCGAGGACGGCGCTGCGCGCCGCGCGCTGCGCGCTGGCGACGTCGCGGTCCTGGCGCGCTCGCGCACCTCGCTCGAGGCGCTCGAGGCGGTGGCGGCGACCCTCGGCGTACCGGTGCTCAACGCCGGCGGCGGCGACGTCCTCGGCACGCGCGAGGGTCTCGACGCGGTCGCGCTGCTGGCCGCAGTCGTCGACGCCAGCGACACGCCCGCGCTGTTGGCGTTCCTGCGCGGACCCTTCGTCGCGGCCTCGGACACCGCCATCCACGTCCTGGCGACCGGTTCCGAGCGAGGCGACGTCCCGGGTGGGCGCCGTGACGCGCCCTGGTGGCGCCGGCTGGACGAGGGCACCGACCCCACCCTGCGGCGCGGTGCGGCGTTGCTCGCCGACCTACGGGCGGCGCATGCGCGCGGCGCGAGCGCCCTCGAGCTCCTGCGCATGGCCGACGACCGCACCGCCTTCGGTGCGCAGCTCGCGAACCTGCCGAACGCGGCGCGCCGCCTGGCCGACTGGCGCGGGGTGCTCGAACTCGTCGAGGACCTCGAGGGGGGCAGCGCGGACGCGTTCGCACTGCAACGGCGCCTGCGGCGACTGCGGGCGGCCGACGTCAAGGTCCCGCGCCCTCCGCTGCGCTCGGACGACGCCGTGGCGCTCCTGACGATCCACGGCGCCAAGGGGCTGGAGTGGCCGGTGGTCGTGGTCGTGGACCTGGCCAGACGCGGCCGCGCGTCGGCTGACGAGGTGCTGGTCGACCCCGACCTGGGCGTCACACTGCGCTGGCGCAGCGGCGCGGCACCGTGGTCCGAGCCCGCGCTGTTCCGCCTGGCGGAACGGCGCGCGCGCGACCGGGAAGCGGCCGAGGACGCACGCCTCGGCTACGTCGCGCTGACACGCGCCCGCGAGGTGGTGATCCTCTCCGCGCGCGCCTCTCGCGGCGGTCTGCGCGCTCTGTTGGGGCCCGGCCTAGAGGCGGCTGGCGTGGTCGTCGAACGAGTGACGGTCGCCGCCGAGGGGGCGCCGGCGCTGCCGCCCCTGCCGGCCGTGCCGACCGGCGTCGACGACGACGATCGCTTCTGGGCGGCGCGCATCGCTGGTGGCGAGCCGCTGGATGTGCACGCCGGCCTGCCGTTGCCTGCGGCCGATCCCTTCGCCGACGCACCCCTCTTCGCGGAGCCGTCCGCGGGCGCGGCGGGGGACGGCGTCGACGGTGCGACCTGGCGCGCGGCGGCGGCGGCCCTGGCGGTCCTCGACGAGGACGGTGCCTGGCAGCGCGCCGCACGGGTGCTGGCCGACGCCGGCGTCGCTGCGCCGAGGCCGGTCGACCTGCTGGTGACGATGCCAGGGCCGGGCGCTCGGCCCGTCGATGTCGTCATGCGCTGGCCGGCGCGAGCGGGGCGCAGCGGCGTGGCCCTGACGGCGCCGGAGGACCTGCCGGCCGGTGCGGAGTCCGCCCCGCTCGACCACGGCGGATGGCGCTGGCTCGCGCTCGACCCGCTCGCGCCGGAGACGGTGGTGGCGGCGCTCCAACGCGCGCTGGGCGGTGAGGGGGCGACGGACAGGTAGGCTGGGAGCGCATGCCCCGGCTGCTGCACCTCGCAGACCTGCATCTCGGCTGGACGCCGCGCGATCTCCCGGTCGCCTTGGCGGACGCCCGACGCGCGCAGCGCGACGCCCGCCTGCGCGAGGCCGTCGATCTCGCGCTGCGCGAGCGCGTGCACGCCGTGCTGATCACCGGCGACCTGTTCGAGACCTTCGACCCGCCGGGCGACGTGGTGCGCGACGTCAGGGCGGCGCTCGCGCGCCTCGTCGCGGCCGGCATCGCCGTGGTCACCGTGCCCGGCAACCACGACGAGCTCACGTACGCTCGCTCCGTCTACCGGCGCGAGTCGGAGCGCTGGCCCGGCCTGTTGGTGCGCTCGCCGATGCCGGCCCGCCTGGACGAACTCGTGCTGGACGGCGAGACCGTGCACCTGCACGGGGTGGCCTACGTCGGCGGCGTCACCGACGTCCGCAACGTCCTGGCCGACCTACCCGACACGAGCGCCGCCGGTCGGCACCTCTTCCTCGCCCACGGCACGCTGGTGCACACGGTCGCCGACGCCCTCGACGAGCGCAGCCTGCCGCTCCCGCGTGCCGCGCTCGCGGCCGCCGGCTACGCGTACGTGGCGCTCGGCCACGTGCACGCGCCGAGCGAGCAGCGCCTCGGGGGCGCGCTCACGGTGTACCCGGGCTGCGTCGGCGGCAAGGGCTTCGACGACCCCGGCGCGGACGCCTGGACGCTGGTCGAACTCGGCGCCCACGGCGTCCGTGTCCAGCGGCGCCGCCACGCCGCGCCGGCGCTGCGCGACCTGACGCTCGACGTGAGCGCCTGCGACGACGAGGACGGCGTCGCCGAAGCGCTCCTCGGACTGGTCGGGCGGCACCCGGGCGACCTGTTGCGGGTCCGGTTGCGGGGTGCCCTGCCGGCGCCGCTCGACCTCGACGACCTCGGGCAGCGTTGCGGGGCCGAGGCGTTCCACCTGCGGCTCGAGGACCACACCAGCAGCGTGTCGCCGGCGCTGCTCGAGGCGTGGGGCGCGAGCCCGACGGTGCGCGGCGCCTTCGTGCGACGGTTGCGTGCCCGGCTGGACGCCAGCGACGATCCCGCCGAACGCGAGCGCATCACGCGGGCGCTGCGGCTCGGTCTCGATGCCCTGGCGGGTGGGCGATGACGCTCCGCGACGACGGTCCACGCCTCGAGGGTCCCCTCGCGGATGCGCCTGCGCTGGTCTACGAGCGGCTGCGGTTGCAGGGCTTCGGGCGCCACCGCGACCTCGACGTGCGCTTCCCGGCGGGACTCGCGGTCTGGACGGCGCCGAACGAACACGGCAAGACCACGGCGGTGCTCGGTCTCGCCGCGACCCTGTGGGGGGTCCCGCACCGCGCCGATCCCGCCGCCCCGGGCTGGGGCCGCTACCGTTCGTGGCACGGCGGCCCGCACCGTGGCGCCCTGACGCTCAAAGCCACCGACGGGGTCCGCTACACCGTCGAGCGCGCCTTCGACAACCACCGCGTGCGCGTGCGGCGGCACGACCCGGATGGCGACACGCTGCTCGTCGACACGGTGCACAACCCGGCCGCGCGGCTGGCGGTCAGCCCGTACGAGGCCTGGTTGCGTGCGACGGTCGGTCTGGTGGAGGGCGACCTGGCCATGGCGACCGTGGTGCTCGCCCAGGGCGACCTCAGCGGCGATCCGCATCGGCTCGGCGGCGACGTCCAGCGGCTGCTCTCAGGCGCCGGCGCCGGCGGTGCGGCGGCTGCGCTGGAGCGTCTTGCGGACGCGCTGCGTGAACGTACCCGCGACCTGCGCGCGCTCGACCTGGGCCTCGCCGACCTGCGTCAACCGCGCCGGTTGCAGGTGCTCGAGTCCGAGGCCGACGAGCTGCTGCGCCGCGCCGAGGTCGGCAGCGGCGCCGCCGACGGCCTCGAGCGGGCCAGGAGCGGCCTCGCGGACGCAGATGCCGCGTTCGAGCGCGCGCAGCGCGAGGCGGAGCGCACGCGGGCCGCGGCCGAGGCTCGGCGGGCCTGGACGGC
>REEJ01000095.1 GCA_007695125.1 Trueperaceae bacterium
TCACCCACTTGCTCATGGAGGCGATTTGGAAGACCGTGTCGGGTCCGATCCGCTCTTCGGCGTCGACGGACGCGTAGTGCTCGGCGACGGCCTGCCCACGATGGATCACGACCATCGCCAGGTTGCCGCGCAGTCGCTCAGCGGCCATCACGCGTGCCGCGGCCGCGAAGGCGGCGGTGTCGCCGCGGGGCGCGATCGGCGGGCGCCACCAGTCGTGGACCGTCCCGACGAAGGCGACGGCCACCCACGCCACCAGGCCGACCAGGATCAGCGCGGTCCAGCGCAGCGCGCGGAGGAGCAGGGCCACCGTCATGGTCGTGGTCGGATCACGCCGCCTCCTCGGGCCTACGGCGCCGTCGGGTCAGGCGCCCGCGAACGACAGCGCGTCGACTTGCAGGCTGCGCGCACCGACGATCGCGCCGCCGGCCGGACGCCATTGCACCTCTGCGCCGACGGCTTCGATCCGTTCGAGCAGCCGGAACAGGTTGAACGACAGCGCGAAGTTCTCGACCGGTCGCGACTCGCCCCCCTCGACCCGCAGGCCCAGGCCCTGCACCGAGACGTCGCCGCTGATGGGGTTGGCGCCGGCGTGCACGCCCATGAGGTTGGTGACGATGACGCCGTCGTCGAGGACGACGCCCTCGCCGGCCTCGAGCATCAGGTTGGTGGCGCCGACGCCGAGCGTGCTGGCGTAGCTGCGCGAGGCGTGGCCGGTGTTGGCCTGGCCGGTGCGGCGCGCGGTGTCGCTGTTGTGGAGGAACGAGCGCAACACGCCGCGCTCGATCACGACGGTGCGGCTCGCGGGCGTGCCCTCGGCGTCGAAGGGTCGGCTGGCGAGCCCGTTCTCGAGCGTGGGGTCGTCGACGAGCGTGAAGCGCTCGCTGGCGATGGGCTGCCCGAGCCGCTGGGCGAGCCGAGACTTGCCCTCGGCGAGGGTCTTGCCCGACAGGCTGAACAGCAACAGCTGGAGGATGGTGGCGACCACCTCCGGCTCGAAGACGGTCGCGTAGCGCCCCGTGGGGAGCGGCGTGGCGCCGAGGTGGCGGCCGACCTTCTCCAAGATCCGCTGCGAGGTGCGGGTCGGGTCCATGGCGTGGAACTCCTTGCCGAAGTCGATCTCGTAGCCCTGCTTCACGCTCTCGCCTTGGCGCATGATCGGGCTGGCCATCAACATGGCGTAGCCGTTGCGGTAGCCGCCGTCGGCGCCGCGGGTCGAGCCGAGCACGGCTTCGCTCTCCGACTCGCTGTAGCGCGCGAACGCGATCGCGTCCACGCGCTCGTCGGCGCTCAAGGCGCTCTCGAGCGTCGTGACGGCCTCGGCCTTGCGTTCGACCGGGGCCGACAGCCCCTCGCCGATGAGGTCGGAGCGACCGAGCGCGTGCCCTTCGACCAGGACGGCGCCGCGCGCGCTCTGGAGGGCGGCGTTCTCGATCGCCTCGTCGAGCACCCACGCGAGGCTGGCCTCGTCGAGCGCTTCGCTCGAGGCGTAGCCGATGCGGCCCTCGTGCACCACGCGCACGCCGACGCCGCCACGGGTGGCGCTGGTGATCTCGTCGACGCGACCGTCGGCGGCGGAGAGGGTGAGCTCGCGCCCACTGGTGGCGAGCACCTCGGCCTCGACGCCGCGCTCGGTGGCGCGCTGCACGAGGACGGTCTTGGCCTGTTCGAAGGTCATGCTTCGCCTCCCACGACGATCTCGCTCACCCGCAGGTGGGGCTGGCCGACCTCGGTCGGGATGTACCCGCTCCGGCTGCCGCACATGCCGGGTTCGGTGCTCAGGTCGGTCGCGACCGCGTCGACCTTCTGGATGGTGTCCGGTCCCTTGCCGACCAGCATCGCTCCGCGCACCGGCTCGGCGATCTCGCCGTGGCGGATGACGTAGCCCTCGCTGACGGCGAAGTTGTATTCGCCCGAGCCCGGCATGACCTGGCCGCCACCCATCGCCTTGGCGTAGAGGCCGTAGCTGATGCCCTGGAAGAGGTCCTTGGTGTCGTGGACGTCGCCCGGCAGGATGAAGGTGTTGCGCATGCGGGAGGTGGGGGCGTAGGTGTAGTTCTCGCGGCGCCCGGAGCCGGTGCGGCGGTAGCCGGTCTTGAGCGAGCCCCAGCGATCGACCATGTACGACGTGAGGATGCCCTTGTCGATGAGCACGGTGCGTTCGGTGGCCATACCCTCGTCGTCGAACTCCGACGAGCCCCAGCCGTGCGGGGTCGTGCCGTCGTCGACGTAGGTGACCGCGGGCGAGGCGACCTGCTGACCGAGCTTGTCGGTCAGGACCGAGGCCCGCCTGGCCACGGAGGTGGTCTCGACCAGGTGCCCGAGCGCCTCGTGGAAGATGACGCCGCCGACGCCGTTGCCGATCACCACCGGCATGGTGCCGGCGGGGGCGGGCACGGCGCGCAGGTTGGTGAGCGCCTGGCGCGCGGCCGTGGCGCCGATCTCGGCCGGCGGGTTCTGGTCGAAGAGCTCGAGGCCGACCGACAGGCCGGGTCCGACGTACCCCGTCTGGGTCTGATCGCCCTCGCTGGCGATGACGTTCGCGGCGCAGCGCGTCCTGACGCGCCGGTCCTCGACCCAGTCGCCCTCGCTGGTGACGACGAGCACGTCTTGTTCCCACTCGATCAGCCGGCCCTCGACCTGGCTCACGGCCGGGTCGATGCGGGCGCCCGCATCGAGTTCGCGCAGGCGCTCGAGGCGCCAGGCCTTGTCAAAGGCGTCGAAGGCGATCCGTGGCGCGTGCAGTCCCTGGGGACCGCGACGCCGCAGGTCGAGGCCGCCGGCGCCGCGCTCGTCGACCTGGCCGTCGCTGGCGCCGCTACCGCGGAGCCGCACCAGGGTCGCGACGAGCTCGCCGAGGCTGGCGTCGTCGAGTTCGTTGGTGTATGCGTACACGACGTCGGTGCCGAAGAAGAGCCGCACGCCGGCGCCTTGTTCGATGGCGCTGACGGCGTCCTCGACCTCGCCGTCGATCACGCGGAGGTTGCGCCGGCGCCAGCGTTCGACGTAGAGGTCGGCGAAGTCGGCGCCGCCGCGGCGGGCCGCGCGGAGGACGGTCTCGGCGGTACTGGAGGTGAGCATGTGCCAGGCTATCACGGCATCATCGCGGTGCGCCTATGCAGCTGACGTCGATCTCGGGCGCCTCGCGGCGCGCCACGACAGCCGGCCACCCGGTCGATCTGCTCGGCCGGGTGGCGCCTCCGCGGTTCGCGGGGATAGGTCGTTTTAGCGTGTGGGGCGGGTGTTGCGGGTGGGGCGGACGGCGCGCCGCACGTCCTGGTGGCGGGCTTCTGCGATCGCTTTGATCAGGCTCGGGGACTGCAGCATCGGCGACCTCCTGACATCAATATATCGGAGAAGGCCTATGCTGTCAAGCCCTTATCGGACGATGCCTATGGAGAGCGTCTGGTGGGGCGCGCCGGCTCGCCATCAACGCAGGAGCGTCTCCTCCAGGTCGTGCAACAGCGCCCGGACCGCGTCCGGCTCGAGCCGGTAGTAGGCCTTGTTGCCCTGCTTCTCGACGGCGACCAGCCCGGCGTCGCGCAACAGGCGCAGGTGACCGCTCACGGTCGGCTGGCTGACGCCGATCTGCTGCGCCAGGTCGCCCACGGTCGGGCGCATGCCGGCGAACGTCGACACCAGCGCCAGCGCCAGGAGCCGGTTCGGGTCGGCCAGCGCCTTGACGCGCCGCGCCACGTCGCCGACGCGCTCGGCGGTGCGCTCGAAGACGTGCTCGCTCTGCAGGCCGTAGCCGACGTACTGCACGTCGTCGACGCGGAAGCCGAAGCCGCCGCTGGCGGCCAGCCACAGCGGCACCACCGCCACGCGCGCGCTGGCGGCGGCGTCGCGGATGCTCTGTGCCAGGTGCTCGAAGCGCGTGAAGTGGTGCGCGGGCAACGCCTCGAGCACCGCCGAGGTCCGTTGGAACTCGGCGTCGAAGGCGCGCACGGCCTCGACCACGGCGGCCCGCCCGTGCTGGTCCCAGCCCTCGGACAGGAACGCCCACAAGCGCCGCAGCAGGGCCGCCAGCGCCAGCGCCTGCTCCTCGTCCTGGAGCACCTCGATGCGGCGCCGCAGGTCGGCGAGCTGCTCGGGGTCCTCGGCGCCGCTCGGGGTGGCGCCCAGGTGCTCGCCGTCGCGCGCGTAGCGCAGCGCGAGCTGCGGCAACTCGCGCAAGAACCGCTCCGGATCGCCGTCGTACACGAAGCCGTAGCGCGCCGCCAGCACGAACAGCGCGACGCCCGGGCCCTCGAGCGAGTGTGCCGCCCAGAACGCCTCGACGTCGCTGCCGACGTCGGGATCGGCGCTCAGCAACGGCCCCGCCCAGGGCACCTCGAAGCCCTTCGGATGGTGCAGGCGGCGCTGCAGGTAGAACTGCGCGTACGCCAACTCCATGACAGGAGACGGCGCGCACGTGACGCGCGGGCCTTCGCGGCCGGGGGTGTGGAAGGAGAGGATCGTGTCTGAGTCCATCGGTCTACGCCGATGGTATCACCTCAGTCGTCGTCGTCGCGCCAGGCCGACACCGGCAGCAGTTCGCCGCCGTCCACGGCCGCGGTCAGGACCTTGTGTCCGCGGTTCGTGGTGACCTCGAGCGAGGCCTGGTCCAGCGTCTTCGGCCCCACCAGCTGCTTGCGCACGAAGTAGCCGCCGCCCGAGAGGCTCATCTCGCTCGTCTTCGACAGGCGCACCTTGATGACCTCACCGCTCTTGTTCGTGCGGACGCGGCACCACAGCGCCTGGCCGTCGTCACGGAAACGCGGGTCTTGCCTGCGAAAGAGTCCGAACATGCCGCAGTGTACCGTGTGGCATGGGTACGCACAGCGACGTGCTGCGGCGGGCGTTCGCGGCCGCCGTCGCGGCCGCCGATCCCGGCGCCGCCGTCCGGGCGCACCTGCCGCCCAAGCCGCCGCGCGGCCGCGTCGTGGTGGTCGGGATGGGGAAGGCCGCCGCCCCGATGGCCGCCGCGGTCGAGGACCACTACGACGGCCTCGGCGTGGCCGTCGAAGGCGTGGTGGTCACGCGCTACGGGCACGCCGCGCCGTTGCGGCGCGTGCGCTGCCTCGAGGCCGCCCACCCGGTGCCCGACGCCGCCGGCGAGGCCGCCGGCCGGGCCCTGCTCGCGGCGGTCGATGCCGCGGGCGCCGACGACCTGGTGCTGGTGCTGGTGTCGGGCGGCGGCTCGGCCCTCGCCTGCGCGCCCCTGCCGGGCCTCGACCTGGCCGCGAAGCAGGCGGTCACCGACGCGCTGCTGCGCTCGGGCGCCGAGATCGGCGACATGAACGTGGTGCGCAAGCACCTCTCGAGCATCAAGGGCGGTCGCCTGGCGGCGCGCGCCGCGCCGGCGCGGGTGCTGGCGCTCGTGGTCTCGGACGTGGTGGGCGACGACCTCGCCGCCGTCGCCTCCGGACCGACCGTCTCGAACGGCAGCGGGCCGGCCGACGCGCTCGCCGTCCTCGATCGCTTCGGCGTGAACGCCCCGGCCGCGCGGGCCGCCCTCGAGCGGGCGGCCCGCGAGCGGGCGGCCCGCGAGCGTGCCGCCAGTGCCGACGCTGGCGCCGCCGCCGGCGCAGCCACCACCCAGGGCGACGCCGAGGAGCGCTGCGAGACGCGCCTGGTCGCCTCGAACCAGGCCAGCCTCGAGGCCGCCAGCGCGCTGCTCGCGGAGGCCGGCTACCGGACCCTGGTGCTGTCGAACGCCATCACCGGCGAGGCGCGCGAGGCCGGCGCGTTCCACGCCGCCGTGGCGCTGCAGGCCTGGCGGCACGGCCAGCCCGCGGCGCCGCCGGTCGCGCTGGTGTCGGGCGGCGAGACCACCGTGACGGTGCGCGGCGAGGGCGGCCGGGGCGGACGCAACAGCGAGTTCGCGCTCGGCCTGGCGTTGGCGCTCCCGGCCGACGCGCCCGTGGCCGCGCTGGCGGCCGACAGCGACGGCATCGATGGCTACGGCGGACACGCCGGCGCCCTCGTCACGCCCGCGCTGCTGCGCGCCCTCGACCGCGTGGCGGCGCGCGACGCCCTGGCCCGCAACGACAGCTACCGCGTCTTCGAGGCCCTCGATCACCTGCTCGTGACCGGGCCCACGCGCACCAACGTGAACGACGTCCGCGTGGTGCTCGTCGGTGCCCCGGACCAGGCGATGCGATAGCCTCGAGGCGTGCCGCGCAGCCTCGACGTCCGTGACCCAGCCCGCCAGGGCGCCGCGATCAGCGCGGCGGTCGAGCAGTTGCGCGCAGGCGGTCTGGTGGCGTTCCCGACCGAGACCGTCTACGGCCTGGGGGCGCGGGCGCGCGACGCCGCCGCCGTCGCGCGCGTCTACGCCCTCAAGGGCCGGCCGCCCGCCCACCCGCTGATCGTGCACCTGGCCGACGCGGCCGCCATGGGCGCCTGGGCGGCGGAGGTGCCCGAGGCGGCCCGGCTGCTCGCCGCCGCCCACTGGCCCGGCCCGCTCACGCTGGTGCTCCGGGCCCGGGCCGACGTCCCTGCCAGCGTCACCGGCGGCGCCGCCACGGTGGCCCTGCGCGTCCCCGACCACCCCGTGGCGATGGCCCTGCTGCGGGCCCTCGGCGAGGGCGTGGCCGCCCCCTCGGCCAACCGCTTCGGGCGCGTCAGCCCCACCAGCGCCGCGCACGTGCTGCAGGAGTTCGAGGGCGACGCCGACCTGCTGGTGCTCGACGGCGGCCCCTGCCAGGTGGGCCTCGAGTCCACCATCGTCGACCTCAGCGCCGGCGTCCCGCGGCTGCTGCGGCCCGGCGGCGTGGGGGTGCGCGCGCTGATCGACGCGGTCGGCCCGCTGGCCGGCGCCGAGGCCGGCCCCCGCCCCCCCGCCCCCGGCGACCACCCCCGCCACTACGCGCCCGACGTCCCCACCCGCCTGGTCGAGCGCGCCGCGCTGCTCGAGGTCCCGCTCGACGTCGCCGTGCTGGCGCGCCGCGGGCCGCCAGCGGGGCGCCCCGTCGGCGCGGCGCCGTGGCTTGACCTCGGCCGCGCCCCAACCCCCTACGCGCGCGCCTTGTACGCTGCCCTGCGCGTGTTGGAGGCATCCCGGCCGGGCGCCATCTGGATCGAGCGTGTGCCCGACGACGACCCCTGGCGCGCGATCGCCGATCGGCTGCAGCGCGCCAGCAGCGACGCGGCGTCCGCGCCGCCGGCAGCCGGCGCCCCCTCGACGGGCGCCGACACGGGCGGCCACGACGCCCTCCCGGAGGAGACCGCATGAATGCACCCGAGACCCCCCTCGTCGCCGTCGTGATGGGCAGCACCAGCGACTGGGACACCATGCGCTTCGCCGACGCCACGCTCGAGGCGCTCGAGGTGCCGCGCGCCTGCATGGTGGTCTCGGCGCACCGCACGCCCGACCGGCTCCGCTCCTTCGCCCTCGGGGCGGAGGAGGCCGGCCACCGCGTGATCGTCGCGGGCGCCGGCGGCGCCGCGCACCTGCCGGGCATGATCGCCGCCTACACCCACCTGCCGGTCTTCGGCGTGCCCGTGAGCAGCCGCGCGCTCAAGGGCTTCGACTCGCTGCTCTCGATCGTGCAGATGCCGAAGGGCGTCCCCGTCGGCACGCTCGCCATCGGCGAGGCCGGCGCGGTGAACGCGGCGCTCCTGGCGGCGTCCGTGCTGGCGCTCGCCGACGCCGACCTGCGCGAGCGCCTGATCGCCTACCGGGCGCGCCAGACGAGCGCGGTGGAGGCGTCCGAACTCCCCACGCCCGCCTTCCGCGTCCCGTGACGAGCGCCGGGGCGCCGCACCCAGATGCGCCGGGACCCGCCCTGTTGCCGGGCGCCGTGATCGGCGTGATGGGCGGCGGCCAGCTCGGCCGCATGCTCGGCCAGGCGGCCCGGCGCCTCGGCTACGGCGTCGTGGTCTGGACCCCGGAGGACGACCCGCCCGCGGCGGCCGTCGCCGACCGCACCATCCGCGCCCCGTTCGACGACGCCGCGGCCGAGAGCGCCTTCGCGGACGCCGTCGACGCGGTGACCGTGGAGTTCGAGAACGTCTCCGCCGACGCGCTCGAGCGCCTGGCGGCGCGCGTCCCGGTGCGGCCCGGCGCCGCGGTGGTGCGCGCGACCCAGCACCGCGGCGCCGAGAAGGCGTTCCTCCGCGCCGCCGGGCTGCCGCACGCCCCCAGCGTCGCGGTCGACGACGGCGCAGCGCTCGCGGGAGCGCTGGCGACCATCGGCCTGCCGGCCGTGCTCAAGACCGCCGGCTTCGGCTACGACGGCAAGGGGCAGGTGAGGCTCCGCGGCGGCGCCGACGCGGCGGCCGACCTGGCGGCCGCCGAGGCCCTCGCCCGGAGCGGCCCGTGCGTGCTCGAGGCCCTGGTGCCGCTGGCGCTGGAGCTCTCGGTGATCGTCGCGCGCGCCCCGAACGGCGAGGTCGCCACCTACCCGGTGTTCGAGAACGCCCACGCCGAGCACGTGCTCGACGTCACCGTGGTGCCCGCGCGCGTCGCGCCGGAGCTGCGCGAGCGAGCCCAGGCGCTCGGCCTGCGGGTGGCCGAGGCGCTCGATCTGGTCGGCCTGGCCTGCGTCGAGACGTTCGTGCTCGCCGACGGCACGCTGCTCGTCAACGAGATCGCCCCACGGCCCCACAACTCCGGCCACGTGACGATCGAGGCCTGCGAGACCGACCAGTTCGAGCAGCAGCTGCGGGCCGTGTGCGGCCTGCCGCTCGGCTCCACGGCGCTGCGCTCCAGCGGCGCGATGGCCAACCTGCTCGGCGACCTGTGGCACGGTGGCACGCCCGACTGGGAGGGCGCCCTGGCCCTGCCCGGGCTGCACCTGCACCTCTACGGCAAGCGCAGCGCGCGTCCGGGCCGCAAGATGGGCCACCTGAGCGCGCTCGCCGAGCATCCCGACGACGCCGAGGCGCTGGTGCGCGCGGGCCGTGACGCCCTGCGGCGCGGCGGCGCGGCGTAGGCTACGGCCAGAGGACACCGTGCAGAACGTCGCTCTCATGACTCCCACCGCGCGCGCCCTGTTCGGGCGCGCCCACGCCGCCGCCCGTGATGCGCTCGCACCGCTCGAGGCGCGCGATCGCCAGGTCTTCCTGATACGGCTCGAGCGCTGGTTCCAGAACCTGGTCGACGGCCTCGAAAGCGTGTACGGGCGCCGCGACGACTTCGACGAGGTCGTCGTCGGCCTCGTGGCGCAGCTCGCGCTGCAGTACGTCCGCCGCCCCGAGTCCCTGAAGGTGCTCGACCTCGAGCGCGACCTCAGCCCCGACTGGTTCCAGCGCGAGCAGATGGTCGGCTACGTCTGCTATGTCGAGCGCTTCGCCGGCACCCTCGAAGGCGTGCTCGACAAGATCGACTACCTCGAGGAGCTCGGGGTCAGCTACGTGCACCTGATGTACGTGCTGCGCCCGCGCGAGGGCGAGAACGACGGCGGCTACGCCATCGCCGACTACCTCGACGTCGACCCGCGCCTGGGCGGCATCGACGACGTGGATCGCGTCTGCGCCGCGCTGCGCGAGCGCGGCATGTCGGTCTGCGTCGACCTGGTGCTGAACCACTGCGCCGACACCCACGCCTGGGCGCGCGCCGCCGCGGCCGGCGACGAGCGCTACCGCGACTACTTCTACACGTTCGAGACCCGCGACGAGCCCGACGCTTACGAGCGCACGCTGCCCGAGGTGTTCCCTGACTTCGCCCCCGGCAACTTCACCTGGGTCGAGTCGATGCGGCGCTGGGTCTGGACGACCTTCAACGCCTACCAGTGGGACCTCAACTGGTCGAACCCGGCGGTGTTCCGCGAGGTGGTCCACATCATGGGCGAGCTCGCCAACCGCGGCGTCGAGGTGATGCGCATGGACGCGGTGGCGTTCATGTGGAAGCGGCTCGGCACCGACTGCCAGAACCAACCCGAGGTGCACGACCTGCTGCAGGCCCTGCGCGCCTGCGCCAAGATCGCCACCGCCGCGGTGGCCCACAAGGCCGAGGCGATCGTGTCGCCCAGCGACCTGATCCACTACTTCGGCACCGGCCGACGCTTCGGCAAGGTCGCCAACCTCGCCTACCACAACAGCCTGATGGTGCAGTTCTGGTCGTCGCTGGCGAGCCGCGACACGCGCCTGATGACGCACACGCTGCGCGCCTTCCCGCCCACGCCGCCCTCGATCGCCTGGGGCTGCTACATCCGCAGCCACGACGACATCGGCTGGGCCGTCACCGACGAGGACGCCGCCGCGGTGGGGCTCTCGGGCTCGGGGCACCGCTCGTTCCTGTCGGACTTCTACTCCGGTCAGTTCCCCGGCAGCCACGCCCGTGGCGCGGTGTTCCAGTACAACCCCGCCACCGGTGACCGCCGCATCTCCGGCAGCTTCGCCAGCCTCGCCGGGCTGGAGGCGGCGCTCGAGGCGCGCGACGAGGCGTTGGTGCAGCTCGCGATCGAGCGCATCTTGCTCGGCCACGCCCTCATCTGCGGGTTCGGCGGCGTGCCGCTCTTGTACATGGGCGACGAGATCGGCCTGCGCAACGACTACGGCTACCTGCGCGACCCGGACCACGCCACCGACAACCGCTGGCTGCACCGCCCCGCGATGGACTGGGAGGCGGTCGCCCGGCGCCGCCTGGTGGGCAGCGTCGAGCAGCGCCTGTTCGAGGGCCTGCGCGCCATCTTGCGCGCGCGCAAGCGCACCCCACAGCTCCACGCCACCTACCCGACCGAGGTGCTCGACGTGCACCCGCACGTGTTCGTGACGCTGCGGCGCCACCCGCTCGGGCCCACGCTGGCGCTCTACAACCTGACCGAGTCGTACCAGAGCGTGCCCACGGCCGTCCTCCACGAACACGGCCTGGCGCAGGCGTTCGACCAGCTCGACCAACGCTTCGTCGACACGGCGGGCGAGTACCTGCACCTGCGGCCGTACCAGCGCCTCTGGTTGGTCTGACGCACCGGTCGCGCAGCGCGGCGCGCCCCGCGGTCGAGTCGCCGCGACCGGCCGCGGCCGCGTAGCGCGGGGACGCGCTCCTGGACTTGCGCTCGGACCCCCGCGCGCGCTATGCTGCACCGGTTTGACCCCCGGGTCGGCGCCGATCGACCGACGGGGGGCGTATGGTTGTGCGCGGCCGGTGACGTTCCCGCCCTCCAGCACGCAAGACCCGCATCTACCTCGCCGACGGGCAGCGATCCGCGGCGAGCCGTTCGACGGAACGGACCGCCCCGACGAGGGCTCACCGGTACCGGGCTCACGCGAGCCGCAGGGCCCGGACCAGAGAGAGGGAGTTGATCACTCTGCCTACCGTGAACCAGCTTCTCCGCAAGGGCCGCGAGAAGGTCTCGAAGAAGACCAAGGTCCCCGCCCTGAAGGGCGGCCCCCAGCGTCGTGGCGTGTGCGTTGCCGTCAAGACGCAGACACCCAAGAAGCCCAACTCCGCGCTGCGCAAGATCGCGCGCGTCCGCCTCTCCACCGGGTACGAAGTCACGGCCTACATCCCCGGCGAGAAGCACAACCTGCAGGAGCACTCCGTCGTCTTGATTCGCGGCGGCCGTGTCAAGGACCTCCCGGGCGTGCGCTACCACATCGTCCGCGGCGCGCTCGACACCCAGGGTGTCGGCGTGGGCCGCTACGTGCAGCGCAACCAGGGCCGCTCGAAGTACGGCACCAAGAAGCCGAAGAAGGCGTAGGCGAGAGGAGCATCATGGGACGACGTAGACGCGCAGAAGTCCGGAGCCTCGAGCCCGACCTGGTGTACAGCGACACCACCGTGGCCGCGTTCATCAACAAGTTGATGCGCGACGGCAAGAAGAACCTAGCGAGCCGGATCTTCTACGGCTCGAGCCGCTTGATCCAAGACCGCAGCGGGTCGGAGCCCTTGAAGGTCTTCCGCACCGCCGTGGACAACGTGCGCCCGCGCATCGAGGTCCGCAGCCGACGCGTCGGCGGCAGCACCTACCAGGTGCCCGTCGAGGTCGGCCCGCGCCGCTCGCAGAGCCTGGCGCTGCGCTGGCTGGTGGCGGCGTCGAACTCGCGTCCCGAGCGCACCGCCGTGGAACGCGTCGCGGGTGAGCTGCTCGACGCAGCCGCCGGCCGCGGCGGGGCCGTCAAGAAGAAGGAAGACATCGAGCGCATGGCCGAGGCGAACCGCGCTTACGCCCACTACCGCTGGTAGGCGCGAGGACCCCCATGGCCACCCCCACGCAGACTTTGATCGACCTCCACATGACCCGCAACATCGGGATCGCTGCCCACATCGACGCGGGCAAGACGACCCTGACCGAGCGGATCCTGTTCTACACGGGGCGCATCCACAAGACCGGCGAGACCCACGAGGGCGCCTCGCAGATGGACTGGATGGAGCAGGAGAAGGAGCGCGGCATCACCATCACGTCGGCGGTGACGCAGGCGTTCTGGAAAGACACCCGCATCAACATCATCGACACCCCCGGGCACGTCGACTTCACCATCGAGGTCGAGCGCTCGATGCGTGTGCTCGACGGCGCGGTGGCCGTCTTCGACGCCTCGCAGGGTGTCGAGCCCCAGTCCGAGACCGTGTGGCGGCAGGCCGACAAGTACCGTGTGCCGCGCATCGCGTTCGCGAACAAGATGGACAAGACGGGCGCCGACTACCAGCTGGTGCTCGACTCCATGCGCGACCGGTTGGGCGCCAAGGCGCTGCCGGTGCAGTGGCCGATGGGCGCCGAGGACGACTTCAAGGGCCTGATCGACCTGGTCGAGATGGTCGCCATCACGTACGGCGACGACCTCGGCACGGCGATCGAGGTCGTCGAGATCCCCGAGTCGTACCGGGCGCTGGCCGAAGCGAAGCGCGCGCTGATGATCGAGATGCTCGCCGACGTCGACGACGACGTCGCGACGCTGTTCCTCGAGGGCGAGGACGTGCCCGAGGAGATCGTGCGCAAGGCGATCCGCTACGGCACGGTCAGCCTGAAGCTGTTCCCGGTCTACGCCGGCTCGGCGCTGAAGAACAAGGGCATCCAGCGGCTTCTGGACGGCGTCAACGCCTTCCTGCCGAGCCCCTTGGACGTGCCGCCGATCAAGGGCCTGCTGCCCGGCAGCGGCGAGGTCGAGGCGCGCGAGTCGACGAGCACGGCGCCCACCTCGGCGCTGGCGTTCAAGATCATGACCGACCCCTACGTCGGCCGCCTGACCTTCGTGCGCGTCTACTCGGGCTCGCTCGAGGCCGGCTCGTACGTCTTCAACGTCTCCAAGGGCAAGCGCGAGCGCATCGGCCGGCTGCTGAAGATGCACGCCAACAGCCGTGAAGAGGTCGAGCGGATCAGCGCCGGCGACCTCGGCGCCGTCATCGGCCTCAAGGACACCACCACCGGCGACACGCTGGCCGATCCCGACCACCCCATCATCCTCGAGTCGATCGAGATCCCCGAGCCGGTGATCACCGTCGCCATCGAGCCCGCCTCCAAGGCCGACCAGGACAAGCTGGGCAACGGCCTGGTCAAGCTCTCCGAAGAGGACCCGACCTTCCGCGTCGAGACCGACTCCGAGACCGGCCAGACCAAGATCTCCGGGATGGGCGAGCTCCACCTCGAGATCATCGTCGACCGCCTGAAGCGCGAGTTCAAGGTGAACGCCACGGTCGGCGCTCCCCAGGTCGCCTACCGCGAGACGATCACCAAGTCGGTCGACGTCGACGGCAAGTTCGTCCGCCAGACCGGCGGCCGTGGCCAGTACGGCCACGTCAAGGTGCGCGCCGAGCCGCGCGGCCGGGGCGAGGGCTTCGAGTTCGAGAACGCCGTCGTCGGCGGGACGATCCCGAAGGAGTTCATCCCCGCCGTCCAGAAGGGCGTCGAGGAAGCGCTGCAGAACGGACCGCTGCTCGGGTTCCCGATCGTCGACATGAAGGTCAGCCTGTACGACGGCTCGTACCACGAGGTCGACTCATCGGAGATGGCGTTCAAGATCGCCGCCAGCATGGCGATCCGCGAGGTCATGAACCAGGGCGGCGCCGTCGTGCTCGAGCCCGTCATGCGCGTCGAGGTCGTCACCCCCGAGGTCTACACGGGCGACGTCATCGGCAGCCTGAACGCGCGCCGCGGCCAGATCCAGGGCATGGAGCCGCGCGGCAACGCCCAGGTGGTCAACGCCCACGTCCCGCTCTCGGAGATGTTCGGCTACGCGACCGACTTGCGCAGCCAGAGCCAGGGGCGCGCGACCTTCACCATGTTCCTCGACCACTACGCCCAGGTGCCCAAGGGCATCCAGGAGTCCTTGACGAAGAAGTAAGCGACGGTGTGGCGCGGCGGCTCCGGCCGCCGCACCCAGGCATTGAGCGACCAGACCGCGGGCAGCGTCCCGCACGAGGAGTGACCAGCGATGGCGAAAGCGACGTTTGAGCGTACGAAGCCGCATGTGAATGTGGGGACGATTGGGCATGTGGATCATGGGAAGACGACGTTGACGGCGGCGATGACGTTTGCTGCTGCTGCGGCGG
>REEJ01000245.1 GCA_007695125.1 Trueperaceae bacterium
GGTCGACCTCGAGCCGGCTGGCGTGCCGGCAGGCGGTGAAGGTGGTGAGGTCGGTCGGCGTGAGCCGCAGGGTGCCTTCGTCCGTCGAGCGCATGGTGCCTCCGTGGCCGCACCCTAGCCTGGTGGTGCGTCGGGTAGTGACGGAGGCTGCGTCGTCGTCTCGGAGCGCGCGTGGGCCCCACGCTCCGGCCAGCAGCCACCGCTCACCCCGCACCGACCCTCGCACGCGACACGGTCTCCTCCACCGTCCAGCTCGCGCCCTCGGCCAACATCTCAGCGGCCTCCGCGGGTCGGAGGCGCGCGCCCGCCGTGGCCTGGTGGCCGTCGAGCATCTCGCGGACGGTCACCGACAGGACGACGCCGAGCCGGTCGTGCTGGGCGCGCGCGGCGCCGATCCACCGAAGCGCGTCCGGCCAGTCGGCCCGCGCCGCGGCGAGGTCGGCCAGGCTCGCCGCTACCTCGGCCACGCCGAGCGTGTCGTCCAGATCGGCGAAGCGCGTCATGGCCCGCTCGAGCTCCGATCCAGCGGCCGCCAGGTCGCCGGCTTGGAGCGCGACTTCGGCACACTGCTGGGCGTTGATCGCCAGGCCGACGCGGAAGTCGAGGCGTTCGAAGGCCGAGCGCGCCTCCGCGTGGAGCGAGCGCGCCGCATCGAGATCACCCCGGAGCATGGCCGACTCGCCGAGGTTGGCTTGTGCGCAGGCAGCCATGAACTCGTCGCCGGCATCCTTGGCCGCCTGGAAGCACGCACGGTTCCAGCGCTCCGCCGCTTCGGCATCGCCGCGCGCCTTGGCCAGTCCGGCGAGGCCATTCAGCGTTCTCGCCACGAGCTTCGCGCCAGCGTCGCCGGATTGTGCGCGTGCGCGAGCCTCCTCGAGAGCGCGTTGCGCGCCGTCCATGTCGCCGAGCAAGTTCAGTAGGGTGCCGAGTCTTTCGAGCGTGACTGCAGGGGCGACGGGATCGCTCGAGCGGCGCGCGATCGCGATGCTCGCCTCGTAGTGCGAGCGAGCAGAGCCGAAGTCATCGAAGAGGTGCGCGAAGGCACCCGCGTTGCCGAGCGCCTCGGCGTAGACGTCGTCGGGGAGTGGTCGTTCCAGACGCAACAGGGCGTCGAGCGTCGAGCGCGCCTCACGATAGTGGCCCCGGACCCACCAGTACTGGAACAGGGCGTTCGCGAGGCGGAGGCCGCGCTCGGCCGCGCCACTCGCAACGCTGTGGTCGAGGGCGGCACGCAGGTTGTCGTGCTCCGCGGCGAGGCGGTCGCCCCAATCCGCTGGCGCCGAACCGACGAGCTCCGGGCCGGCTCGGAGGCCGACGGCCGTGAAGTGCTCCGCGTGTGCGTCGAGCAACGCGGCCCGGCGCGCTGGGTCCTCGCCGAGGCGCTCCAAGCCGTACCGACGCACCACGTCGAGCGACTCGAAGCGCCCGTCCGAAGTGCGCCGCAGGAGCGACTTGTTCACGAGCGCGAGCAGCGTCCGCAGGCTCGTCCCCGCGACCTCCTCCGCCGCCTCGCGCCGGAAACCGCCGCGGAAGGCGGAGACGCCCGCCAACGCGGCGCGTTCGTCGTCGCTGAGCAGCGCCCAGGCGTGGTCGAGCATCGCGCGCAGGCTACGGTGCCGCGGCGGCACGTCGCGGTGGCTCGTGGCGACGGCGTCCAGGTTGGCCTCGAGGGCATCCGCGACCTCGTCGGGCCGCAAGATGCGCATCCACGCCGCCGCCAGCTCCAACCCGAGTGGCGAGCCCTCGAGCGCTTGGCACAGGCGGACGATGCCGGCGCGGTCGGCCTCGGTCGCGACGAACTGCGGATGCGCCCGGCGCGCGCTCCTCAGGAAGAGCGTGACGGCGTCGAACCCGTCCAGCGTCGTGGCGGCCTCCGTCGGGTAGCGCAACCCGTCGACCTCGAACCGCACCTCGCCCTGGAAGTCGAGCGGCGCCTGCGACGTCACGACGACGCTGCAGCCCGGCGAGGCGGCCAGCAACTCGGCCACGAGCCCAGCGCCGGGCAACAGGTGCTCGAGGTTGTCGAGCACCAGCAGCAGCGAACGCTGCGACACGGCGGCGAGCAGTTCGGCCTCGTCGGTGCTCGCTCCGCTCGCGATCCCGAGCGCCGCGGCGACCGCGTGGGCCAGGAAGGCGGGATCGTCGAGGTCGGCGAGCGCCACGAACACCGCGCCGTCGGTGAACGTGACCGCCGCACGCCGGCCGACCTCAATCGCCAAGCGCGTCTTGCCGACGCCGCCCGGCCCGACGAGCGTCACGAGGCGCTCTCCGTGCGCGGTCAGCAAGGCGTGGAGCGCCTCGATCTCCCGCTCGCGTCCCACGAACGGCGTGACGGGCGCCGGGAAGCCGCGGAGCACCGCCTGGGCCGCGTCGGGCGTGGTCGGCGCGGGTGGCTTCGCCGCATCGGCCGCGCGGGGTGGCTCGGCGTCGGCCGGTGCGTCGCGCAGGGCCTGCGCGTGCGCGACCGTCGCCTCGAGCGGTGCGAGGTGCAACTCGTCGCGAAGCGTCGCCTCGAACGCTTCGTAGGCCCGCAGCGCCGCGGCGCGCTGGCCGGTCCCACGAGCGCAGCGGAGGTAGGCCTGCACGACGTCTTCGGCCAACGGGTCGCGCTCGAGCACCGCGGCGAGATGCGCGCTCGCTTCCGCCAGGCGACCTTCGCGCTCGAGTGCTGCCGCGACCTGCAGCACGGCCTCACGCCAGGCGACCTGCAGTGACTCGCGCTCGGACT
>REEJ01000002.1 GCA_007695125.1 Trueperaceae bacterium
CCGCCCGCGAACGTGTTGACACCCGCGAGCGAGCCGATGGTGATCAGCATGCCGCGCCGCTCGATCAGCGCGTCCAGAGTCGCCTTGACCGTGTGGAACACGCCGCTGAGGTTCGTGTCGATGACGCTGTGCCAGTCGTCGGCAGACATGTCGACGATCGAACCGAAGTGGCCGACGCCGGCGTTGGCGACGACCAGGTCGATGCCGCCGAAGCGAGCCACGGTGGCGGCGGCCGCGCGCTCGAGCGCGCGGGGATCGCGCACGTCGGCGACGACCGGCAAGACCTCGGCGCCGCCTTCGGCCGCGCCGCGGATCGCTTCGGCGCTCGCCTCGAGGGCGGCCTCGTCGCGCCCAGTGATGGTCACATGCACGCCGGCACGGCACAGCGCAACCGCCACCGCGCGACCGATGCCCTTGCTCCCGCCCGTCACGAACGCCGTCGTGCCGCTGATATCTCGCATGCGTGAGGATACCACGCAGCCCGCTCGCCCTCCGCCGACCCAGGCCGCGGTAGCCTACGGCGCCGATGCGACGACTCACCTTGATCCGCCATGGAGTGACGGCCTGGAACAGCGAGGGGCGCTTCCAGGGCCACAGCGACGTGCCGCTGACGGCGCGGGGCCGCTCCCAGGCCGAGCGGCTCCGGGAGCAGGTCGCGTGGCTCGAGCCGGTGGACGTGGTCCTGAGCAGCCCGTCGGTACGCGCCGCCGAGACGGCCGCGATCGCGTTCCCGGGGCACCGGCTGCGGTACGACGAGCGCTTGCGAGAGCTCGACTTCGGCGTGTTCGAGGGGCGCACCTTCGCCCAGAACGAGGCCCACCCGGCCTGGTCGTGGTGGGCCGCCGATCCGTTCGGACGCCCCGCGCCGCGGGGGGAGTCGTATCGAGCGCTCCAGGCCCGGGCGATCGCCTGGCTCGACGAGGCCGCAGGACGCTGGCAGGGTGCCGACGTCGTGGCGGTCTGCCATTCAGGGACGATCCAGATGCTGCTCGCGCACATGCTCGGCGTCGACCGGCCGCGCTGGCGCGTGCGGCTCGAGGTCGACCACACCAGCGTCTCGCAGGTCCGGTTCGAGGAGGGGCTCACCATCGTCGAGCGCGTGAACGACGTCGCCCACCTCGCGGACGAGGCCGCCCGATGAGCGACGTCGGAGGCCCGACGGACATCGTCGTGGCAGGCTTCATGGTCGACCAGGACGGGTTCGAGGGGACGCTGACGGAGCTCGCCTCGGCGCTGCGCCGAGGCCGGCTCGCGCCGACCGCCCTCGATCTCCGGCGCCTGGTGGACGACTTCCTGCGGTTCTTCGAGCTGCACGCCGAACGCGACCTCGACCTGGCCAGCGAAGCGTTGCCGGCGGTCGCCCAGGTGATCGAACTCAAGCTCCGCCTATTGCTCCCGCGTCCTCCGCGCATCGACGACGACGAGGCCCTGGAGCAGGTGCGCGGCGAGGCCGTCGAAGCGGTCGAGACGCTCGCGCGC
Organism: Trueperaceae bacterium; assembly: GCA_007695125.1. Taxonomy (GTDB): domain Bacteria; phylum Deinococcota; class Deinococci; order Deinococcales; family Trueperaceae; genus CSSed10-48. Next base: position 1,480 of record REEJ01000002.1, read on the forward strand.
CTCGAGCACGCCATCGCCTTCTTGCGCGAACGGCGCGAGCGCAGGCGTCACCTGGTCGCCGCGCGGCCACCCGACGTGCGCTTCCCGCGCCGGACCCGACCGATCCAGGTGGCGCTCGGACGACTCGCAGCGCTCGCGGCACGCTACAGGTCCAACGCGTACTTCGAGATCGTCCGCGACCGCCTCAGCGTGCCGGAAGCGATGCGCCGCATCCTGGAGCGGCTCCGAACGGTCCGCCGTGCCGACCTCGCCAGCCTGTCGGCGCCGGCCGATTGGTCGACCCGGACCGTGTTCTTCGCAGGGCTGTTGGAGCTCGTCCGGGAACGGCGCGTGGTCGCCAGCCAAGACCAGGCGTTCGACCCGATCGAGGTCGAACACGTCGAAGAGCGCGCCTGAGCGGCGCCGGCCGTACGCTCAGCCGGCAGCGACGGCGGTGTCGTCGGCGTCCGCCGACTCGTTGGCTCGCTTCGCCTCGCGCTTGCGCATGTTGGCGTCCAGCAGACGCTTGCGCAGCCGGAGGTGCTTCGGCGTCACCTCGAGGAGCTCGTCGTCGGCGAGGTACTCGAGACAGGCCTCGAGCGTGAGTCGCTTCGGTGGCACCAGCACGATGTTGTCGTCGGAACCCGAGGCGCGCACGTTGGTCAGCTTCTTGTTCTTGGTCAGGTTGACTTCGAGGTCGCCGGGCCGGCTGTTGGCGCCGATCACCATGCCGACGTAGATCTCGGTGCCGGGGTCGATGAAGAACACGCCCCGCTCTTGGAGCTTCCAGATCGCGTACGCGAAGGCCTCGCCCTGCTCCATCGACACCAGCGAGCCGTAGGGGCGGATCCGCAGGGCGCCGACGTACGGCTCGTAGCCGTCGAAGACGTGGCTGAGCATGCCCTCACCCTGGGTCATGGACAGGAACTGCGTGCGGAAACCGAACAGACCGCGGCTCGGCATCGAGAAGGTGAGGCGCGCTCGCGTCTCGCCCTGGCTCATGTCGAGCAGCTGGCCACGCCGGGTGGCCAACCCCTCCATCACGCTGCCCATCGTGTCCGACGGCACGTCGGCGACGACCTTCTCGAACGGTTCGCAGCGCACCCCGTCGATCGTCTTCATGATCACCTGCGGCCTGGAGACCGAGAACTCGAAGCCTTCGCGCCGCATCTGCTCGATCAGGATCGACAGGTGCAGCTCGCCCCGCCCCGCGACCCGGTACGACTCGCCGCCGAGCGGTTCGACGCGCAGGGCCACGTTGGTGAGCA
>REEJ01000099.1 GCA_007695125.1 Trueperaceae bacterium
TGCTCTCGGTCTTCGTGCCGCACGCCACCGCCGGCCTGGCCATCGTCGAGGTGGGCGCGGGCAGCGACGGCGACCTGCTCACAGCGCTCGACGCGCTCCTCCCCGCGGAGGAAGGCCGCTGGGCGCATCGGCACGGCAGCCGCGGCCACGGCCGCGACCACGTGGTGCCCGCCTTCGTGGCCCCGAGCCTCACCGTGCCGGTGCTGGACGGCGCGCTCGCGCTCGGCACCTGGCAGTCGATCGTGCTGGTCGACACGAACGTCGACAACCACACGCGCACGGTGCGACTCAGTTTCCTGGCTGGGTGAGCGTACAGCGCGGAGACCGTGCGCCGAACCGACCGAGCGCAGGTGGACGTCACCGAGCACATGGCACCGCTCGCGCGCATGGACGGGCATCGGACGGGGGTACCCGCGTATGCATGGCGCGTCGCTTCGCGACGGAGGAGGCACCATGCAACGCTCGACGATCGCAACGCTCACCCTGATCGCCCTGTTGCTCACCGCATGCGGCGGCCCGACGGGCACCGCCGTGCCGCCCAATGCGCCGCAGGGCGTCATCGTCGTATCGGGACCCGGCGTCGTCGACGTGTCGTGGCAACACGACGGACGCGACGTCACGAGCTTCGCGGTGCAACGCCGCACCGTGGAAGCTGGGGACGGCGCTGCCACGCTGAGCGCCTTCGAGACCCTCACCGAGGTCGACGCTGCCGCACGTTCGTACCGAGACGAGACGGTGGTTCTCGGCGCCGGCTACGAGTACACCGTCAGTGCCCGCGGCGCCGCCGGAACCTCGAGCCCGACCGCGCAGGCCGCCCTCCCCGTGTCGGCTGCCTGCGCCACGATGGACGACGTCGTCACGGTGCTCGATCCGCAGCTCGCCGCCGGCATCGCGGCGGAGCTCGACCTCGCGTCGAACACGATCACCTGCGCGCACGTCGGGGCGATCACACAGCTCGTGGTGGAGGGCGTGGGTGTCACGTCCCTCGCCGGCCTGCAGTACGCGACGAACCTGACGAGGTTGCGACTCAACGACAACGCGATCTCGCTCCTGTGGCCGTTGGCCGGTCTCACGAGCATCGACCACCTACAGGTCGCGGGCAACGACATCGCCGACGTCACACCGATCGCCGGCCTCACCGCCATGCGGGTGCTCATGCTGAGCGACAACCCCATCGCCTCGCTCGAGGTCGTGCGTGCGTTCCATGCCCTGCAGTACCTCGGCGCGGCGCGTACGCTCATCACCGACATCGGCGTGCTGGCCGACAAGGGCGACGTGATCTACGTGTGGTTGAACGAAGCCGAGGGCATCACGGACTTCTCGCCGCTGGCCACGCTGACTGGCCTCGAGGTGCTGTTGGTCGGCGGCACCAGCTTCGACGATGGCGACGTGGCGATGGTGGCTTCGATGCCGAAGCTCACACGCCTGCAAGTGTGGGCCACGAGCGTCTCCGACCTGTCACCCCTCGCGGGCCTCGACCTTCGCTTCGAACTCGACGTTGGCGCGACGGCCGTGACGGATCTGTCGCCCATCCATCACATGACGTCGCTGCAGCAGATCCGTCTCTACTGGCTCGGTCTGAGCGAGGCCGACCTCGCCTTCCTGGCCGACTTCGAGCAGCTCGCGCTCGTCAACCTGCATGGCAACGAACTGACGAGCCTCTCGCCGCTCGTCGCGCACGCCTCGCTCGGAGACGGTGTCGCGATCGACGTGTCGCTCAACCGGCTCGACCTCGACGACGTCCAGGTTCAGGACGACATCGCGACGCTCGAGAGCCGCGGTGTGGTCCTCACCTACGAGCCGCAGCGAAGCGATTGACGGCGACACGGAGGTGCCGGGACCCATACCGGCGATCCATGGTCCGGTGCCGCGGAGGACGCTCGCCGCGGCCGCCGGACCATCATGATGTGCACCATGCCAGGCCGACTCACACCCGAAGGGTTCGTCCGACCGGACGATCACCGAACGGAGACGCCGTGGTTCCGCCGCCAACGCCCGTCGGACGCCGAGGCCGGCCTCGAGGAACAGGGCTTTGTGGAGTTCGCCGTCATCGAAGCGCGAGATGGGCAATGGCGTTTCCACTTCCATGCGGAGCCGTCGACCTGATCACACGCACGGGCCTGCGCACCGCCGCGCCGCCGAGTCAGTGCGTTGCCGCCTCCCTCGCGATGGCCCGGAGCACCTCGACGGTCTCGGCCTCGCGACCCGTGAAGCCGGCGTCGGTCGAGGTCTTCACGATCACGACCCCGAGCCCGGGGTGGACGTAGAGGTACTGCCCGTAGATGCCGATGGCGACGGCGTCTTCCTCCGGCGAGTCGGGGAGCCACCAGTGGTAGCCGAGGCCGAAGTCGGCCCCGAACGGCTCCGCACCGGTGTCGACGCGGGGAGCGTCCGTGGCGTGCAGCGCGTCGTCGATCCACGCGGCCGGTACCACCTGCGAGCCGTCGCGCGCTCCCCCGTGCAGCACCAGGCGGCCGAAGCGGGCGTAGTCGCGCAACGTGGCGTTCAGGAACGCGTGGGCGAGCGCGTGCTCGAAGAGGTCGGTGTTCCATGCGGCGTCGCTCGCCATGCCTGCCGGCACCCACAGGGCCTCCTCGAGGAAGGCGGCCAGCGGCATGCCGACCGCCCGTGACACGACCGCGCCCAGGACGAGGGCGTCGCTGCTGGCGTAGCTGCGCTCCAGGCCGGGTGGCCTGGCGCGCTCCAGGCGCGACAG
>REEJ01000040.1 GCA_007695125.1 Trueperaceae bacterium
CGTCCGTCGACGTGCTCATGCGTGCGTCCCGGCGCGCGTGACGGGCCGGCACTGCAGCAGGGCGAGCCGGTCGTCGCGCCAGGCGAACTCGATGTCGACCGGCCAGCCACGCTCGCGCTCGAGTTCGCGGGTGAGCTCGGCGACGGTCCGCAGTTGGGCGTCGTCGAGCGCGGCGCGCTCGCGCAAGAAGCGCGGGACGTTCACCTCGCGGGTGCCGTCCTCGCTCGGGATGACCATGCGCTCCTTGTCGGCGACGCTCGCCTCGAGCACGCGCAGGTCGTCCTTGGCGAGGCGCCAGGTGTCGGCGGTGACGGTGCCGGCCACCACGCTCTCGCCCAGGCCCCAGGCGGCCGTGACGACGATCGTGTCGTCGGCACCGCCGATCGGGTCGACGCTGAAGGCGACGCCGGCGGCGTCGGCCCAGACCATGCGCTGGACCAAGACGGCGAGCGCCAGGTCCTCATCGCTCAGGTCGTGGTCGCGGCGGTAGGCGAGCGCCGCCTCGGAGCGCAGCGACGCCCAGGTCGCCTCGACCGCAGCGACGACGGCGTCGGCACCGCGGACGTTGAGCGCGGTGTCGTGTTGGCCGGCGAACGAGGCCTCGGCACCGTCCTCGTCCACCGCCGAGGAGCGGACGGCGACGTAGCCGCCCTGGTCGTCTCCTCGCACCAGGCGCTCGTAGGCCTCGGCCACGGCGGCGCGCAGCGCGGCGGAGGGCCGGCCGCCCTGCCGGTGGGCGCGGAAGGCGTGCGCGCTGACGCAGAAACCGGCCGGCACGGCGTGGGCCGCGGCGAGCGCACCGAGGTGCGCGGCCTTGGGCCCGACGACGGCTGGGTCGAGGCTCTCTCGATCGCCGAGCCAGACGATGCTGGCGAGGTCAGGACGTTGGTCCATGGGGGCTCCTTGGCGCTCGAGCGTCGGCTGCTGCGCACTGTGTGGTCGTGGGAGTATACACGCGGTCGCCGACGCGCTGACACGCTCCTGACGTTCACTGCACGCCCCATGGGCCGCCCCACACGGGCCGCCCGCATGCGCCGCGGTTCGCGTCAGGGGTACTTGGCGGCGCGCACCACGCGGACCGGGTGGTCGAACGCGACGACCTTGAAGCGCGGCAGGTACGACTGGGCGAGGCCCGTCAGGACGCGCTCGGCCACCGCCTCGCTGGCGATGCACTCGATGCGTAGGAACGCGCCCGCGACGTCGCCCACGCGCGAGCCGAAGGGGTCGCCTTCGGCTCGCACGAGCGTGAGGCCGCCGACGCCCCAGCGCCTCAGGTCGGCGAGCAGGCGCTCCTCGAGCACCGCCTCGGCGATCACCGTCACCAGCCGTCGCTCCGTGAACGCCTCGCTCATCACGCACCTCCGGCGAGCGCCTGGGCGACGCGCGCGAACAGCGGTATCCCCACCACCAGGTTGAAGGGGAAGGTGACGGCCAGCGAGGCCGTCAGGTAGCGCCCCGGGTTGGCTTCGGGCAGCGCGAGCCGCACGGCCGCCGTGGCGGCGATGTACGACGCGCTGGCGAGCATCGCCGCGAAGACGGTCGCGCCGCCCGGCGACAGGCCGACCAGGATTCCGAGCGCGGCGCCGAGCACCCCATGGACGAGTGGGGCGGCGAGGCCGAAGCCGAGCAGGAACGCGCCCGCGCGGCGCAGTTCGCCCAACCGGCGGGCCGTGACCAGGCCCATCTCGAGCAGGAAGATGGTCAGCGCGCCCTCGAAGGGCGCCTCGAAGAACGGCGCGACGCGCTCGGCGCCCTGCGCGCCGGTGGCGGCGCCGATCAGCAGTCCGCCGACCAGGAGCACGATGCTGCGGCCCGCCAGGACTTCGCGCAGCACGGCACCCATGCCTTCGCCGGCGCCGGCGCCAGCGTCGCTGCCCGGTAGCGCTGTGGCGCGCATGGCGCGCCGCGCGATCACCAGGGCCACCAGGATCGCCGGCACCTCGAGCAGCGCCACCAGCGTGGCCATGAAGCCTTCATATGGCACGCCGGCACGGTCGAGGAAGGCCTGCGCCGCGACGAACGTCACCACCGACACCGAGCCGTAGTGCGCCGCCAGGGCGGCGGCGTCGGCGACGCTCCAGCGACCCACGCGTCGTGCCAACGCGTAGGTCCACAGGGGGATGAGCGACCCTGCCGCCAGCGTGGCGAGCGCTGGCAGCCACAGCTGCGAGGGGGGCGTCGCGGCCAGCGCGACGCCCCCCTTCAGGCCGATGGCGAACAGCAGGTAGATCGACAGTGCGGCGTAGAGCGCGTCAGGGACGCGCAGGTCGCTGCGCACCAGCGTGGCGACGATGCCGAGGGCGAAGGCCAACACCATCGGCGAGAGCAGGTTGAGCCGGACGAGCTCGAGGGCGTCCACCGCGCCAGCCTACTTGGCGGCGAGCGTCTCGGGCGGCCCGTCGGCGCTGCAACGGGCGACGATCCGGTCGACCCCGCCCACCGCGCCAGCGCTGCACGCCTCTACGCTCACCCCTTGACGCCGGTGCTGGCGATCCCGGTGGTGATGAAGCGCTGCAGCAGCGAGAACACCAGCGTGATCGGCAGCAGCGTCAGCACGGTCATGGCGAGCACGAAGTGCCACTGCACCTGCAGCTCGCCCTGGAAGGCGTTGAGGCCGACCTGGAGCGTGAAGAACTCGCTGCGCGTGAGCACGATCAGGGGCCACAGGAAGTCGTTCCAGCGCCACATCACCGAGAAGATCGCCAGCACCGCCA
>REEJ01000001.1 GCA_007695125.1 Trueperaceae bacterium
TGGGCCATTGATGCACGTACGCAACGGCGACGTTCGGTGCCAGCGTACACTCGCGAGCCGCCTGCGACCGCGCCGCGCCCTCGTGGCCCGCGTTCGCGCCCCCCGTTCGAAGGCGCCCTTCGAAGCCGCCACCCCCGACGGCCTATCATGCCCCGCATGACCCTTCGCCCCGTTCGCAGCAACGACCCCGCGCGCCCTTGAGCGCCACGTCGCAGAGGGCCACGTCCTCGAGTGCCACGCCGGGAGTCGTCGGCCCCGTCCCACCCCTGCGCCGCCTGTGGCGCTACGCCGCCGAGGCCGATCGCGCCGGACGGCCGCCAGGGCGACGGTCGTACCGCGGGCGTGCCGGCATGGCCACGCTGTTCACGCTCCTCAACACGGTCTTCGACCTGGCGCCGCCGTTCCTGATCGGCGTCGCCGTCGACGTCGTGGTCCAACGCGAGACGTCGCTCATGGCGGGCCTGTTGGGCGTCACCGACCCGATGACGCAGCTGTGGTGGCTGGCGCTCGCCACGTTCGTGATCTGGGGGTTGGAGAGCGTCACGGAGTACGTGGCCCTGGTGCAGTGGCGCAACCTGGCACAGGAACTGCAGCACGACCTGCGGTTGGCGACGTACGCCCACGTCCAAGACCTCGAGCTGGCCTACTACGAAGACCGCTCGACCGGCGGCCTCATGGCGGTGATGAACGACGACGTCAACCAGCTCGAGCGCTTCCTCGACATCGGCGCCAAGGACATCTTGCAGCTCGTGGCGGTGATCGTGATCCTCGGAGCGTTCTTCTTCGTGGCCGCGCCGGGTGTGGCGTGGCTGGCCTTCCTGCCGATGCCGGTGATCGTCTGGGGTTCGCTGCGCTTCCAGAAGCGCCTGGCGCCGCGCTACGCCCGCGTGCGCGAACAGGTGGGACACGTCAACGCACAGCTCGGCAACAACCTGGCGGGCATCGCCACGATCAAGTCGTTCACGGCCGAGGAGGCCGAGACGCGGCGCATCGCCGACGCCTCGCTCGACTACGTGGCGCGCAACCGCGACGCGATCAGGCTCTCGTCGGCCTTCGTGCCGCTCATCCGGATCGCGATCGTGGCGGGGTTCATGGCCACGTTGGTGCTCGGCGGCTGGATGACCCTGCAAGGGCAGCTGCTGGTCGGGGTCTACAGCACGCTGGTGTTCATGACGCAGCGCCTGCTGTGGCCGCTCACGCGGCTCGGCCAGACGCTCGACCTGTACCAGCGCGCGATGGCCTCGACGCGGCGCATCTTCGATCTCCTCGACGTGGTACCCGGGATGGACGACGGCGAGCGCTCGCTGCCACGAGAACGCGTCGCGGGCGAGCTGCGCTTCGAGGGCGTGCGTTTCTCGTACGCCAGCGGCCCCGAGGTGCTTCGGGGCGTCGACCTCGACGTGCCCGCGGGCAGCACCGTCGCGATCGTCGGCGCCACCGGCGCGGGCAAGTCGAGCGTGGTCAAGCTGCTGCTGCGCTTCTACGACACGACCGCGGGCCGCGTCACGCTCGACGGCGTCGACCTGCGCGAGCTGCGCCTGCGCGACCTGCGCTCGGCGGTCGGCCTCGTCTCGCAAGACGTTTTCCTGTTCCACGGCAGCGTCCGCGACAACGTCGCCTACGGCCGCCCGGACGCCAGCGACGCCCAGATCCGCCGCGCCCTGGAGCTGGCCGAGGCCGCGCCCTTCGTCGCCGAGCTGCCGTTCGGCCTCGAGACGATCGTCGGCGAGCGTGGCCAGAAGCTCTCCGGCGGTCAGCGCCAACGCCTGTCGCTCGCCCGTGCGGTGCTCAAGGACCCGCCGATCCTGGTGCTGGACGAGGCCACCAGCGCCGTCGACAACGAGACTGAGGCGGCGATCCAGCGCTCGCTCGAGACCGTCACGCAGGGGCGCACCACGGTCGTGATCGCCCATCGGCTCTCCACCATCCGACACGCCGACCGGATCTACGTGCTCGACCTCGGACGCGTGCTCGAGAGCGGGACGCACGACGACCTGCTCGCGCGCGACGGCGCCTACGCTGCGCTGTGGCGGGTCCAGACGGGTGAGCGGCTGCGCAGCGCCGCGGACTGAAGCCGGCTTTCCACCGGCGCCGTACCGAGCGGTGAGCACCGCTGGGTACACGGACGGTGGTGCGCAGGCACCGCCGGGCGGCCACCAGTGTGCGGCCTGCGCCCGAGCCCGTCGACACCGGACGTACCATGAGGGAACGACGCCCCGCGCGGCCGCCAGGCGGTGGGGCATCACGAGGAGGACCGTCGTGGCGACACTGCATCTGCTGGGAACTGGCGCCGCCGCATCGGACGGCGCGCGGACCACCACGATGCTCGCCGTCGAGGCGGACGCCGGCGTGCTGCTGATCGACTGTGGCGGCGACGCCGCACAGCGGTTGCGGGCCCACGGCCTCGATCCGGCCGCGCTCGCCGGCATCATCGTCACGCACGAGCACGCCGACCACGTGGCAGGGTTCCCGCTGCTGCTCGAGCGCATGTGGCTCGGCGGTCGCCGCGCCCCCGTCGACGTCTACGGCATCGAGCCGTCCATCGCCCAGGCGCGCCGACTGCACGAAGCCTTCGACACCAGCGCCTGGCCTGGCTATCCGAGCGTGCGCTACCACGCCTTCACACAAGACGAGGGGGCACCGGTCCTGGACGGCTTCGGGCTGCGCGTCACCGCGGCACCGGGCACGCACAGCGTCCCGAGCGT
>REEJ01000215.1 GCA_007695125.1 Trueperaceae bacterium
GCTACCTCCTCACCTTCGTCAACGCCAACCACAACGCCGCCGCGCCCATCGCGCCACCCCGCGAGGTCGGCCCCGCGACCTTCGGCCATTACGCCGACGCGGTCTGGGACAACACCCGCATGAACAACGTCGCCCAGCACTTCGCCACGGCCTTCCTGGGCATCCACCTACAGGGCGACGACGCGCTGGCGCCCTACCTCGACCTGGTCACGGACGCCGCCGACGGCGTGGTCGCCCGCGACGACGACGGCAACCCCACCGACGAGCACACGTACTGGCTGGGCTTCCCCGACCGCACCGCGGTCGGCCTACGCTTCGAGCAGGGGCGGCCCGAGTAGGGCGGCCTGCACACACGCCTCCTGCTGCTCGACGGAGCGCGGGACGCTCTACGCGTCAGGCTCTGCTGATCGACGCCGCCATCGCGCGCATCATCGGCGCGGAATGGGTGAAGAATGCGTCGTACCCCTCGCACAGGTGGTTCAGCCCGGGTTCGCCGTCGTCCGTCGTGGCGACGCGGTCTTTGGGGCAGCCGCCGTTGCAGAGCCAGCGCACGTCGCACTCGCGGCACTGCCGCGGCAGCGTGTCGCGCTTCGCGGCTCCGAAGGCCGCCTGCCGCGTCGAGCCGACCATGTCGGCGAGCGGGCGCTCGTGCAGGTTCCCGAGGTGGTGGGCCGGCTCGACGAAGTGATCGCAGCTGTAGACGTCGCCGTTGTGCTCGAGTGCCAGCGCGGCGCCGCAGGTCTCCTCGAACACGCACAACCCCGGCTGCCCCAGGTACTTCGCCAACGTGACGTCGAAGAGTTGCACGTAGACGCTACCGATGTCGTGCGCCAGCCACTCGTCGAAGATGGCGTTCATGAAGCGGCCATAGGCGCCACCGTCGAGCGAGCGCTCGGTAAGCGCCGTGCCTTCCTGGAAGCCGCTCGGGGCGGCGCGTTCGACGATCGGGATGAATTGGAGGAAGCGCGCGGCGAGTTCGTCACGGAAGAAGCGGTACACCTGCAGCGGGTGGTCCTGGTTGGCGGCGTGGACGGTGGCGAGGAGGTTGACCTCGACACCGTGCCGGACCAAGCGCTCGTAACCACGCATCACGCGGTCGAAGGTGCCCGCGCCCCGCTTGTCGACGCGGTATGCGTCGTGCAGTGCTCTGGGGCCGTCTACGCTGAGGCCGACGAGCACGTCGTGCTCGCGGAACAAGGCACACCACGCGTCATCGAGCGTCACGCCGTTGGTCTGGAAGGTGTTGACCACGCGCAGGGAACGCGGTGCATGGCGACGCTGCAAGTCGAACGCGCGCCGGTAGAAGTCGATGCCGAGGAGGGTCGGCTCGCCGCCCTGCCAGGCGAAGGTGACCACGTTGCCGTGCGCGCTGTGGGTCAACTGCCGGACGTACGCCTCGAGCGTCTCGTCCGGCATACGGAAGCGGCTCCCGGGGTAGAGCCGTTCCTTGGAGAGGAAGTAGCAGTAGCCGCAATCGAGGTTGCACATCGCCCCGCTGGGCTTGGCCATCAGGTGGAAGGGCTTACTGACTGAGTTCGTCGTCGAACACCTCCCGCTGCTGGTATCGCGGTCGCGCCGGGGCGGGCTCGAGGCCGTACAGGTAGGCATCCACGCAAGGATACCAGCACGAACGACGCGATCCTGGAGCGCACCACGATGCGCGCGGCGGAGGCCGCAGACGTCGAGCGCCCGCGGCACGAACCGTTCGAGGACGAGCTGGTCTCACGCCACGCTAGATACCGCTTCAGTGATACACTCGTGACATGATATCAGCGCCTGGAGATCTCATCCGCGATGCGCGACGTCGCTCGGCGCTGACGCAAGCCGAGCTGGCGCGCCGCGCGGGCACGCGGCAGAGCGCCGTGAGCGCGTACGAGACAGGCAAGCGCGAACCCAGCATCAGCACGCTGCAGCGTCTGCTTGCAGCGGCAGGATTCGACCTCCAGCTTCAGATCACCGAGTCCAGCGTGGCGAGCAAGCGCTTGCCGACATCGCTGCTGGCACAGCGCCTCGAGGCCCGCAGGGACGACGTCATCGCCACCATCGAGCGCTACGGCGGACGAAACGTGCGCGTGTTCGGAAGCCTCGCCCGTGGCGACGCCACGCCCGAGAGCGACCTCGACCTGCTCGTCGACCTCCCACCACAAACCGGCATCCTCACGCTGGGGCGAATCGCCCGCGACGTCGAGGCGATCATGGGACTCGAGACCGAGGTCGTCCCGACGGCCTCCCTCAGGGCCGCGGTGCGCGACCACGTCCTGGCTGAAGCGATCCCGTTGTGAAGGGGCCCAGGCGCGCCCCTCGTGAGCGCCTCGACGACGTCGCGGCGGCGATCGAGGCCATCGCGCGCCACCTCGAGCGCGGCGGACTCGACGATCCGCTCGTGTTCGATGCCGTTCGCATGCGCCTCGTCGAGATCGGCGAGGCCGTCAACATGCTCCCGGACGAGCTCCTCGCCTCCGAGCCAGCGATCCCGTGGCGCGACGTCATCTCGATGCGCCACAAGCTCGCGCATCACTACTACGACACGGCTCTCGGCATACTCGAGGCGACCGTACGCACCGACGTGCCTGAGCTCGCCGCGGCGATCGAGAGGATGAAGCGATCGCCACGTTGAGACATCCCGATGCATTCGTGTTGATGCCTTGATGCCCACATGCGCGCCTCCATCACGCTCG
>REEJ01000313.1 GCA_007695125.1 Trueperaceae bacterium
AGGCCGTCTTGCTTGTTGACCGTGACGTAGAAGCCGCGCTGCTCGCCGGTGGGGAGCATCAGCTTCACGGCGTCCGTGAAGCCGGCGAGCCGCGCGGGGCGGTCGAACAGCGGCTCGGACGGGAGGCGCTCGAAGCTCGTGCCGGAGCGGGCGGGTGCGGATGCCACGGCGACGGGCCGTGCGGCCGGGGCAGGGCTGGCGGCCGGGGCGGGTGTCGCTGCGGCCGCTGCGGCCCCGTCCGTCGCCTTCTCGCTCTTCTTGCTCGAGGTGGAGAGCACCTGGAAGTCCCGTGACCCGTCGCGGTAGACGGTGATGCCCTTGCAGCCCGTCTCGAACGCCAGCGCGTAGGACTCGTACACGTCGGTGACCGTGGCGTGGTTGGGCAGGTTGATGGTCTTCGAGATCGAGTTCGCGACCATCTCGCCGCCGGCGTCGAACGCGCTCTGCACCACGCCTTGCATCTTCACGTGGTCGCTGGGCGCGATGTCGTGGGCGCAGACCAACACGGCCTTGACGTCGTCGGGGATGAAGTCCAGGCCCTGCACGCTGCCGTGCCTCTCCTGCACCTGCTCGACCACCTTCTCCCAGTCCCAGGCGCCGTCCTTGGCGTAATCGGGGTGTGGGGCGTGGCGCTCGAGCAGCTCCCGGAACAGCGGCGCGATGATCGCTGCGTAGCTGCTGCCGATCTTGCGGTAGATGAACGGCGCGAAGATCGGCTCGACCCCCGACGACACGCCCATCAGCATGCTGGTGGTGCCGGTGGGAGCGACGGTCAACAGCGCGATGTTGCGGCGCGGACCCTCCAGGCTCGACTCGCCGATGCCGGGGAACGCACCGCGCTCGTCCGCCAGGGTGCGGCTCGCGTCGGTGGCGGCTTCGCGCAGGGCGGTGATCATGGCGCGCGTCGCCTCGCGCCCCTCGTCGCTGTCGTAGCGGTAGCCCATGCGGATGAGCGCGTCGGCGAGGCCCATGATGCCGAGGCCGAGGCGGCGCAGGTAGTGGCTCATCTCGCGGTTGTCCTCGAGCGCGAAGTGGTTCACCTCGAGCACGTTGTCGAGGAAGCGGATCGTGGTCGCGACGTCGGCGCGGAACGTGGCCTCGTCGAAGCCGTCGATCCCGACGTCCTGCTCGACGACGTACTGGGCCAGGTTGATGGCGCCGAGGTCGCAGGGCTCGCCAGGGAACAAGGGGATCTCGCCGCAGTTGTGCGCGACGATACCGTTGGCGTCGAAGGCATGCACCCCTGCCACGGTGACGTCGAAGACGTCTTCGCTGCCGTCCTCGTCGACGCTCCTCACGGTGGCCACGAAACGCTCCCGGTTGGGCGAGCGCTGGTAGACCTCGAGCGCCCGAGCGAGCCGCTCACGCTTGACGGCGTGCGAGAACCCCACCGTCTCGGCGAAGTGCTGGAGGTTGTCGTTGGCGATCACGAGCTCGTGTTGCGCCCGCGTCGGGTAGGCGCGCACGCCACCCTTCCCGTCTGGGAGGGTGCTCGAACCGGCCGGCCGGCGCTCACGGTAGACGGTCGAGATCACACCGAAGCGCGCGAGCATGCGCTGCACGCGCCGCAGCGTCTCTTCGTCCGACTGCGCGAGCCTCACCGAAACACCCTTCTCCTGCGTGCCTTGGACGCTGCCGTCCGCGTCGAAGAGGCCTTGCAAGAAACCCTGGTAGAAGGCGCTGGAGGCACCCTCGATCTCGTCGGTCACGGTCTTCTGACCGTGCCTCACGGCGAACGTGTGGGCCAGACGCGTCAAGGCGTCGGCAGCGATGCGAACCTTGTCGTCGCCGTCGCTGCGCCACAGGCGCCCGATGCCCATGCCGGGAGCACGCAGGGCATTGGCCGCCCGGCTCGCCATGGCCTCCCGCTCGTCGCCCCAGAGGTCGAGACACGCCATCTCGGTTGGCGTGGTCCGGAAGGTGCCGTCGCCGACCAGCATGCCGAGCAGCCAGCCCTGCTCGACGTCACCCGCTCCCGACCACGGCTGCGCCGCCCGGTTGTTCGACAGGGCGACCTCGTCGCCCGCCGCGAGCGCCCCCGCCTCGCACCACTCGGTCTCGAGGCGATCGCGCGTCCTGGCCACGACGCGCTTGACACGGTGGTCGTGGGTGAGTCGCAGCTCGTACCCCTCATCGGTGCGCAGGCGCACGACCGGCTTGGTGCCGGTCTTGAAGAAGCCGTCGCTCTCGAGCGGGAAGCTCATTCCGTCGACGACGGCGCAGAAGTCGACGCCGACGAGGTCTTGGACGCGCCTGGCGCCTCGGTGCGTCTGCACCCACGTGTCGGCCGTGACACAGGGATTGGTGGCCTTGATGTCGCCCAGCGAGCCGCGCATGGGGTTGTGGGCGTTGATGCGGTCGACGTAGATCAGCCCGGGCTCGCCGGTCTGCCAGGCGTGGTCGGCGATTTCAAACAGCACGCCGCCGTGCCCCTCGTCGCGGGCCGTCGCCATGAAGGCGTCGGTGACGAGCACGGAGATGTTGAAGGTGCTGATGTCGCCCTCTGAGCGCTCGCGCTCGAGGTCCTTGGCGGTGATGAAGTCGCGCACGTCGGGGTGCGTGATCGACATGGTGGCCATGCCGGCGCCGCGGCGCGTGCCACCCTGGCGGATCACGCGCAGCGTGGGCGCGAACACGTACCGCAACGTCGCGACGGGGCCCGCGTACTCGGC
>REEJ01000310.1 GCA_007695125.1 Trueperaceae bacterium
GGCTCGCCGGCATCGTGGCGCGAGCGCCCGAGTACGTGGTCGGCGACTACCTGCGCTTGCTGCGCGGCATGAACCGTGGCGGCGGGCCCATGCACGCAGGCGGCATCATGACCAACCCAGACGTCATCTCCACCATCCCGACGCTCGAGGTGCCGGCCACCTTCTTCGCGGGGGCCCGCGACTACAACACACCCGTGGCGCTGGTGCAGGCGTACGCCGAGGTGCTCGACGCCCCGCACGTCGAACTGGTCGTGTTCGAACGGGCGGCCCACCTCCCGTTCCTGGCCGAGCCCGAGCGCTTCGTGGACGAGGTGATCAGGGTGGCGGGCCGGTAGCGCCGACGCCGAGGCGTCAGTACCTGAACCCCAGCAGGTTCCAGTGGTCGAGGAACCAGACGAAGGCCGCACCGGCGACCACCACCACGCTGTAGTGGACGCGCCCGACCACGCTCCAGTCACCACGGATCCATGAGCGCACGGCCAGGAACGCGCCGACGAGCGTCAGCGCGACGCCCGCCAACGCGATCGCCAAGACGGCCCGCAGCAGCGGCGGGACGCCGAACGCGAGCTCCATCGGATCGCGCAGGACGACCACGAGGCTCACGAGGAAGACGAGGAACAGCGTGCTCGCGGTCCACGCCGTCACTCGAGCGAGTCGCGCCACGCCCGTCTCGCCCCTCCACCACCGTCCGGCGAGCGGCCAACCGACGACCGCCGACAGGAAGACCAGCACCGCGACGGCGACGAGGCCGACGTGGAAGCCGGTCGACGCATGCCACGCCAGCGCGTCGTAGGCGAGGTGCGGTTGGCTGCCGACGAGAGCGCGGGCGATGCGGCCGTTGCCGTCCTCCTGGAACACCAGCAGGTCGCCCGACTCGACCTCGCGGTAGACCAAGGGCTCGACCGGCAGCCAGCGCGTCGCGCCGGGCAGCCCCAGGTTGCGGGCGAGCAGTGCCCCATCGCCAGCATGCGTGATGGAAGCCGCTTGGAGCAGACCGGCGAGCTTGTCCAGGGTGGTGTGCGCGGCGCGCGTCGGCCGGTACCCGCCGACCACGTCCGGGCGGTGAACGCTCGGGTTCGTGAGCACCTCGACCGGCACGCCATCGGCTCCGTAGCGGTGCTCGAAGAAGGCGGCGGCCACGTCGACCGTGGCCGCGGCCCCGGCGAGCGTGTTGAAGGCGACGAACAGGCCCAGGCCGTGCTCTGGCACGAGGACCATCAGGCTGTTGAACGCGACGATGCCGCCACCGTGACCGATGGTGCGCTGGCCCTGGAAGGTCTGCTCGATGAAACCGTGCGCGATCCCGCTCAGGCGCGGATCGTTCGTGGCGTGGGTGCGGTGCATGGCCTGGGCCGTGTCGGTTCGGAGGATCGTGGCGTCACCGTAGGCGCCGTCCTGGAGATGCGCGAGCATGAACCGCGCCAGGTCGCTCCCGGTCGCGCTCATCGAGCCGGCCGGTGCCAGGGGTGAGTAGTCGAAGGACCGTCGCTGGAACGATCCCGCTACGACGTCGTACCCCCTCGCGAGGTCAGGCTCGAGCGCGCCCGGCACGGGTTGCTCACCGGTGCTGTTCGCCATGCCGAGCGGCGCCAGGATGCGCGCCTCGAGGTAGTCGTTCCACGCGAGTCCGGACACCTCCTCGACGATCAGCCCGGCCAGGGCGGCGCCGTGGTTCGAGTAGGCGGCCACCTCGCCCACGGGCCGGACCCGTGCCGGCATGCCGTCGGCCAGCATCTCCGCGAGCGGCCTGACGGCGACCGGCGAGCGCGCGAACAGGCCGACCGATCGGTCCTCGAAGCCGGCGGTGTGGGCCATCAGGTGGGCCAGCGTGACCGGTGCTGGGTACGTGTCGGGCACCCGCACCGTCGACAGGTAGCCGTTGACGTCGGCGTGCAGGTCGACCAGGCCCTGCTCGACGAGCTGCATCACCGCCGTCCACGCGAAGAGCTTGGTGATCGAGCCGATGCGGAACAGCGTGCGCTCGGGGTCGACCGGCGTGAGCGACTCGAGATCGGCGTAGCCGTACCCCTTGCTCACGGTCGGCTGACCGATCTCGACGACGGTGACGACGGCGCCGACGAGGTCGTGGGCATCGAACTGCTCGACCATGAGGTCGTCGAGGAACGCCTCGAGCGTCGTGGCCTCAGGTGTTGCAGCGACGCTGGCCGTGAGGACGAGCAACCCGAGCACGAGGACGCGTACGAACGTCGTGGCCCGTCCGCCGGCCGTGGCCAGCGCACGCCGCAGGCGCGGGGGTCGGGACTGCACGGTGCACCTCCGTCAGGTTCACCCTCCCGTTCGGCCGGCGAGGTCGCCAGGGCCGAACGTCACAGGCGCCCCCTGCTGGAGACATCGACGCTTGACATGTTCCATTAGCCGTCGCTAATATGCGCCCTCCAAGGAGGTACCCATGTCCTTCGATCTCGACGCCCACCTCGCCGCCATGCACCGCACCGTCCGTTCCGGCAGCCGCGACGGGGTGCCTACCAAGGTCGTCGCCGCGTCGCGCACCTTCGCGACCACGCCGGAGGACCTGTGGGACGCCGTCTCGAACGGCGAGCGGATCGGTCGCTGGTTCCTCCCCATCAGCGGCGATCTCAGGCTCGGCGGTCGCTACCAGCTGCACGGCAACGCCGGCGGCGTGATCGAAGCCTGCGAGCCGCCGCACCATCTGGCCGTCACGTGGGAGTACGGCGGCGAGGTCAGCTGGCTCGACGTGCGCGTCACACCGGCCGGCGACGGCGCCCGGCTCGAGCTCGAGCACGTCGCCACCGTCGACGCCGGGAGCACAGGTGCTGAGTTCTGGGCCACCTACGGTCCCGGTACCACCGGCGTCGGCTGGGACATGGCGTTCCAAGGCCTCGCGCGGCACCTCGCCGAGCCCGACGCCCCAGCACCCGATCCCGAGGCGGTGGCTTCCTGGGCCGCGTCTCCCGAGGCGCGCGCCCTGTACGCCAACACCAGCCGCGCGTGGGCAGAGGCCGACATCGCCGACGGCACGCCAGCTCCCGAGGCCGTGGCCGCCGCAGAGCGTACCCGCGCGTTCTACGCCGGCGAGACGCCGCCCGACGCCTGATGCACGCCTTCACGGTGCTCGCCGATCCCGTACGGCGTCGCATCGTCGAGGTGCTCGCCGACGGCGAGCGCAGCGCCGGCGACGTGGTCGAGGTCGTCGGCGGCGAGTTCGGCATCAGCCAGTCCGCGGTCTCGCAACACTTGAAGGTGCTGCGAGACCACGGCTTCGCGCGCGTGCGGCCCGTGGGGGCCCGGCGCGTGTACGCCCTCGAACCCACCGCGGTCGACGCCGTCGACCGGTGGCTCGCAGGGGTCCGCGGCTTCTGGGCGGATCGCCTCGACGACCTCGCTGCGGACGTCGAGGGGCGTTCCTCGGCGCGACCCTCGGAGCCGTCCAACTCGCCGGAGCACGTCGGCGCACCCGGTGCGCTCGGCCCCATCGCGCAGGTCACCCGCACCGTCCGCGACCTCGCAGCATCGACGGCGTTCTACGGCTCTGCGCTCGGGTTGACCCACCTGGGCACCGACGCGTCGTCGGCCGCGTTCGACGCCGGCGGCACACGCCTGCTCCTCACCGAGCGCGACCCGCCCGCCGCCGAATCGATCCTCACGTTCGCAGTGGAGGACCTGCCGGCCGCCGTGGAACGGCTCCGGGCGGCCGGGGTCGCATTCCACGATCCACCGCGCCACCAACACGGCCCTGTCGACGCCGCCGGTGAGTGGTCGGCGTCGTTCGACGACCCCGAGGGGCGACCGCTGGCGATCGTGGCCCGACTCGCGACCTAGCCGCAGCATCGTGCCGTGCACGACGGCGGCGACGGGCGGCGACGGCCACGACGACGCGGTCCCGGCCGATGCGTACAATCGAGCAGCAGTCATCTGTCGAGACCCGACGAGCAGCGATCCACACCTGATCGCGCAGGCGCACGTGAAGGAAGCGGACACCATGCGAACGATGAGACTCGGTACGAGCCAGCTGGAAGTCCCGGTCGTGGCCGTTGGGTGCATGCGCATCGACACGCTCGATCGCCGCGAAGCGGAGCGCTTCGTGCACGCGGCCCTCGACGAGGGAGCGAGCTTCTTCGACCACGCCGATATCTACGGCGGCGGCGCGTGCGAGGAGGTCTTCGCCGAAGCGGTCGGCATGAACGCGGGCGTGCGCGACCGGCTGATCCTGCAGTCGAAGTGCGGCATCCGCCCCAGCCTCGGAACGTTCGACTTCTCGCGCGAGCACATCCTGGCTTCCGTCGACGGCATCCTGCGGCGCTTGCGCACGGAGTACCTCGACGTGCTGCTCTTGCACCGTCCGGACGCCCTGGTGGAGCCCGACGAGGTGGCGGCGGCCTTCGACTCGCTCGAGCGCGAGGGGAAGGTGCGGCACTTCGGTGTCTCGAACTTTCACCCGCACCAGATCGACCTCTTGAAGCGCTCCGTGCGCCAACCACTCGTCGCGAACCAGCTCCAGTTGAGCATCACGCACGCGAGCATGATCACGAGCGGCGTGCACGTGAACATGCAACGTGACGCCGCCGTCGACCGCGACGGCTACGTCCTGGACTACTGCCGCGCGAACGACATCACCATCCAGCCGTGGTCGCCCGTGCAGGACGGACGCACCGGCGGAACGTTCCTGGGCAGCGACGCCTTCCCCGAGCTCAACGCCGCGCTCGAGGAGGCCGCCGACCGTCATGGCGTGTCGCCGACCACGATCGCCATCGCCTGGTTGCTGCGTCACCCGGCGCGCATGCAGCCCGTCATCGGCACCACCAAGGTGGAGCGGCTGCGCGAGTGCTGTCGAGCGAGCGATGTGCAGTTGACGCGCGAGGAGTGGTACGCCCTCTACCGGTCGGCGGGGCACACCCTGCCGTAGCGTCCGCAGGCGTCAGGAGCGCGCGCCGACCGGCGCCTGCGTGCCCAACGGTCTCATGGCATGGAGGCGAGCAGGACCTGCGCGGCGGCGCCGACGTCGAGCACGATGTGGACGATCACGAGGTAGGGCAGCAGCCGGGGCCGCCGGTCGAGGACGACGGCGAGCAGGAGCGCGAACGGCAGGAACATCAGCGCCCGCCAGACCAAGAAGCGCCAGTCGAACACGAGCGGCAGGGTGACGTGCTGCAAGGAGAGCACGGCAGCGGTGACGAGGATCGCCGGCACGCGCCGCCCGAGGTGGCGTCGCAGGCGCGGGAGCACGTACCCGAAGTAGACCGGCAGCTCGCTGAGCCCGATCGCGATCGGGAACGCGAGCACCAGCGCCCACGCGGCCGTGAGCGGGAGCGGCCGCACGAGCATGTCGACGGCGATCAGGGGATCCCCCCACAGGAGCGCCGCGATGCCGATGTTCGGGACGAGTGCCAGCACGGCCGTCGCGACGACGAGGAGCAGCGTGATGCGCACGTCGGCGCGGAGGTTCGCGCGATCGAAGCGCAGCAGGTCGCGGTAGCGGCTGCCTTCGGCATGCAGGCTCCGCCGCAGCAGCGCCAGGCTGCACAGGCCCGTGATCGCCGCGGAGAGCGGCCACCATGCGATGCTCCGCTCCCACGCGTCGCCGGCGCCGCCGAGCCAGAGCGCGAGCGCGATCGCTCCCTGCACCGCGGCGAACACCACCAAGCGATGGACGAGCATCCACCACAACCACGGGAGGCTCTGCACCGCCGACGTCGTGACGGGCCCCGGGGTCGTGCCAACAGCAGCGTGCAGTGACTGAGGTCCTGGCATGCCACGCTCCCGTGCGCGCTGGGACGACCCGCTCGCAACGCTCCCATGCTACATCCGCGTCAGAGCCGCGATCATCGGCGCCCCGGCGGCGACGGTCGCGATCGGCGCCGGCGGAGCACGCCGCCGGGCTCGGCTATCCTGAACCGTTCGACGCTCGCCCGCGACCGCGGCCCCGTCACGGCGCGTATGGGGGCCACGCGCGTCGCCACGGAGGTGCGCATGCCCGATCACGACCGCTCGATCGCCGACCTGCAAGCGCGCATGGAGCGCGACGAGCTGACCGCCGAGGCGCTCACCCGCGCCTACCTCACGCGCATCGACGCGATCGACAGCGCCGGCCCCACGCTGCGCTCGGTGCTCGAGACGAACCCCGACGCGCTCGCGATCGCCGCGGACCTCGACGCCGAGCGACGGCGCTCTAGGCCGCGCGGACCGCTGCACGGCATCCCCGTGCTGTTGAAGGACAACATCGACACCGGTGACGCGCTCAGCACCACCGCGGGCTCGCTCGCCCTGGATGGCCATCGCGCGCAGCGCGACGCGTACCTGGTCGCGCGGTTGCGTGAGGCCGGCGCCGTGATCCTGGGCAAGGCCAACCTGAGCGAGTGGGCGAACTTCCGCTCGAGCCGCAGCTCGAGCGGTTGGAGCAGCCGCGGTGGACAGACCCGCAATCCCTACGCGCTCGACCGCAGCCCCGGTGGGTCGAGTGCCGGCTCCGGCGCGGCCGTGGCCGCGGGCCTCGCGGCCGCCGCCATCGGGACCGAGACGGACGGCTCGATCAGCGCGCCGGCCTCGATGAACGGCGTGGTCGGGCTCAAACCGACCGTCGGACTCGTCAGCCGTGACGGCATCGTCCCGATCTCGGCCTCACAGGACACCGCGGGGCCGATGACCCGCACCGTCCTGGACGCCGCGATCGTCCTCGACGCGATCACCGGCGCCGACCCACGCGACACGGCGACGAGCGCAGCGGCCGACCGGCCGCCCGAGGCGTTCGCCACGGCCTCGGCGCGGACCGACCTGCGTGGCGTGCGCCTCGGCGTGCCCAGCGGCTGGATCGGGCACCACGAGGCCCCCGACGCCGTCGCCGCACAGGCCTTCGGCCACCTTCGCGCGCTCGGGGCCGAGATCGTCGAGGACGTCGACCTCGGCCCCGCCGAGCCGCTGTTCGAGGCCGAGCGCACCGTGCTGCTCGTGGAGTTCAAGGCGGGGCTGAACGCCTACCTGCGCGACCACCCGACCGCGCCCGTTCGCAGCCTCGACGACGTGATCGCGTTCAACGCACGACACGCAGAGCGCGTCATGCCCTACTTCCGACAGGAACTGCTCGAGCTGGCCCAAGGCCAGCCCGGCCTGGATGACGACGCGTACCTCGATGCGCGCGCGACCTGCCTCCGGCTCGCCCGCACCGAGGGGATCGACCGCGCCCTGCGCGACCACACGCTCGACGCGCTCATCGGACCCACGCGCGTGCCTGCCTGGACCATCGACCTCATCGACGGCGATCGCAGGATCCCGGGCTGCTCGACGCACGCGGCGGTGGCCGGCTACCCGCACGTGAGCGTGCCCGCAGGCTTCATCCACGGGCTCCCAGTGGGCCTCTCGTTCGTCGGCACCGCGTACGCGGACGCCGACCTGCTCGGCTACGCGCACGCCTTCGAGCGCGCGGCCCAGGTGTGGCGCGCGCCGACGTTCCCCGAGCGGGTCGCCTGACGTCGCCACGCCGATGGAGGGGCGTCGTCCCGCGGCGGCGCATCACGCACGTGGCACGAGCGTTCGTGGCATTGCATCTGCTGCATAGCCGCCTATGACCAGTTCGGTCTCGGCGATCGCAATGTGACCTCCGATCACAGTCGACGGCCGTTGCAATGGTACGCCTGAGTCGTTCCCGACAACTGACAATTGTGGATGCGGACACGAGGAGAATCATGCAACGATTCGACGAACGTCACAGAACGCTCCCATGGATGGGCGCCATCGCACTCGCAGCAGTCCTGGCTGCCTGTAGCGCTCCGGGCGCGGTCGACACGACCCCCCCGACCGTCGTGCAGACGACGCCGAACGAGGCCGGCCTGGCGCCGACGAACGTTCCAGCCACCGCCACGTTCTCCGAGGCCATCGACGCCTCGACGCTCACACAGAACTCCTTCACGCTGACCGGTCCCGGCGTCACACCAGTCGCAGGCAGCGTGGACTACGACGCGAGCACCATGATGGCCGTCTACACCCCGACGCTCGCCCTCGCCATCGACACGACGTACACGGCGACGCTGTCGAGCGACGTGACCGACCTCGCAGGGAACGCCCTGGATGGCCCCGTCACGTGGACGTTCACGACGGGCACAGAGACCTCGGCGATCGCCGCCGTGAACCTCCGCAGTGCCGGCGACTTCGTCCTCCTGGCGAAGACCGGCATCTCGGCAGAGACCGGCCCGACGATCACGGGCGATGTGGGCATCAGCCCCGCCGCCCTGTCCTACGTGACCGGTTTCAACGAGACGCTGGACGCGAGCGAGACGTTCGCAGCATCCACCCTCGTTGACGGCAAGATCTACGCGGCGAACCTCGCCGCGCCGACGCCCACCATGCTGACCACGGCGATCAGCGACATGGAGACGGCCTACACCGACGCGGCCGGCCGCACGATGCCCAACGAGACCGAACTGGCCACCGGCCTGATCGGCGGGCTCGACATCGCCCCCGGCCTCTACGCGTGGGGTACCGACGTCGCGATCAACACCAACCTGACCCTCACCGGCAGCGCGACCGACGTATGGATCCTGCAGGTCGCTCAAGACCTCACGCTGGCGAACGGCATCGAGGTCTTCCTCGAGGGCGGCGCGCTGGCCGAGAACGTCTACTGGCAAGTCGCCGGCAAGGTGACGCTCGGAACCACCTCGGTCTTCCACGGCACCATCCTGGGACAGACCGCGGTCATCATGAACACCGGCGCCAGCCTCAACGGTCGAGCGCTCGCCCAGACGGCGATCACGCTGATCGCGGCCACGGTCACGCAGTAGTGCTGTTCTGACCGATCGAGCGGAACGCCTGTAGGGTGATCGCGCGGGGGGAGGGTTCCGAATCTTCGGAGCCCTCCCCCACTCGTTCCGAGCTGGATCCGTCTTGACGACGCCACACCCCGGGCGTACTCTCCACGGCATCGACATCACGATGGTCGGCGCGGTGCCGCGGCAGCGTCAAGCGCCTGACGTCGACGGGGGGGAACAGCGTTTCCCAGCAGGCGCCCTCGCAGGTCCGGGCGGTCACGTGTGCGCCCGACGAGGGCGCATGGCGTAGGGCTTACGGCACGCAGCACGAGATCGAGCGCAGCCATCTCCGTTCGCTGCGCAACGATGGTGGCGCCCCGAGCGCCTGTCGGATGTGGTACCTAAGGTGCATGCGACGGCAGAACACCACACGACGTCCGAACCTGACGACCCCGACCGCGGCGATGGTAGCCGCGGTCGCTCTCGCCCTGGCCAGCATCGGCGCGATCGCGTCGACGGCCCGCGCGCAGGCCCCCGCCTGCACCGTCGAGGTCGAGCCGAACGACACGCCCCCAACGGCCACACCCATCGACGCGGTGCCCGGCTGCCTGGAGGGGTTCCTCGACTCGGGTGACCAAGACGCCTTCCGCTGGGACGTGAGCGAGGCCGACACCATGAGCGTCTGGCGCGTGGTCGTCGAGCAGGGCATCCCGAGCCAGCGGACGCGCCTGCAGCTCTTCGACGTCGACTTCACCGACGACGGCAGCGGGGTCACCCGCGCCGACATGATGCTCGACATGTCGAGCCAGGGTGGAGCGCGGGCCAGCTCCGCACCCTTCCTCGTCACGCCGAGCGCGTTGGTGTTCGGCATCTCGTCGAGCGGTGGCGAGGGCCCCTACCGTGTCGCGCTCGAGGCCCTCGAGATCGACGGGTTGGTCGCCGACACCGGTCCCGAGAGCGATCACGAGGGTTCGTTCGCCATGATCGGGCCGCTCGTCGATGGCGCACGGACGATCCACTGGCGGATCTTCGATGACGAGGACGCCACGTGGACGCTCGACGCCCGCGCTGCGCTCGGGACGCGCGTCGAGCTCTCGCTGTGGCGTGGCGACGAGCGCTTGGCCGTACAGGCGGGCGACCCAGGGCGCGGCATCGGCTTCACCGATCTCGACCTCCCGGCGGGTGACTACCGGTTGGAGGTGCGTGGCGTCGGCGACGAAGCCGCACCTGTGCTCGTCACCAGCGAACGCCGCGAGGCGCGCGTCGAGGACGGCGTCGTGCGCGAGCGCGAGCCGAACGACACGTGGGACACCGCGAACGAACTCCCGCTCGACGAGCCGCTCGAAGGGCAGCTCACCCAAGGGGACGTCGACCACTTCGTCTTCCGCTCCGACGGCGCGTTCGCGCAGCGGCTCAACGACCTCGTCGTCGAGGCCGACGGCGATCTCGTGATCGGCCTGTACGACGAGGAGCGCGACCTGCTGCTCGAGCGACGCGGCGTGGGCGGCACGATCCGCAGCCTGTTCCTGCCGGAGGGGTGGTACGGGCTGCGCCTCTCCGGCGACGTCACCCCCTACAGGCTCTCCTTCCGCAACGCCGGATCGTTCGACGAGTCGATCGAGCGCGAGCCGAACGACACGCCCGAGACCGCGCAACCCCTCGGGGACGCCCTCTCGGTCCGTGGGTTCCTGTCGATGAACGACGTCGACGTGTTCTCCTTCGACGTGCCAGAAGGTGGCGTGCGCTACCGCGTGCAGGCCCTCGGGCGGAGCGACGGCGTGCAGCGCCTGGCGGTCCTCGACGAGCGCGGCCGGACCATCGAGGCCGCCGACGCCGAGGGCGGTCGTGCCCGCGTGGACGAAGTCGCGCTCCTGCCGGGCCGCTACCTCGTCTCCATCGAAGGCGTCGAGGCCGAGTACGCGCTGCGGTTGATCGACCTCGGCGCGCTCGACGCCCGACCCGCCGACCTCGAGGCGCGCTCCGAGGACGGCGCGACCGCCGTCTCGGTCGCGACGGTCGAGACGCCCTCGGTCGACGAGCGGGCTCGGGCGGCCGAGACCGAGCGGGCGACGCCGAGCGCGCCGGCGCCGGAACCCGCCGATGCGGCGCCCGCAGCGGCGCCCGAACTCGCCGATGCAGCCGTCCCGGTGCGCTGCGAGCCACCCGAGGCCGTCGGCGAGGACGGCGGCGCGTTCACCTTCGCGTACGACACCGCCGCCGCCCTCGCCTGCGGCGACGTGCTCAACCTCACGCTGGACGCCGACCGGGTCGGCCTCGACCCCGAGGGGAGTGCGTTCGGCTTCATGTGGATCGCCGCCTCGCACCGTGGCACGGTCATCAAGATCGACACCGACACCGGTG
Organism: Trueperaceae bacterium; assembly: GCA_007695125.1. GTDB lineage: Bacteria > Deinococcota > Deinococci > Deinococcales > Trueperaceae > CSSed10-48. The sequence goes on from REEJ01000310.1 coordinate 11,079, forward strand.
AGGTGAAGGGCGAGTACTGGACCGGCCCCGTGCTCGACCCCGAGAACCCGTCGCTCGACCCTTCGCGCACCGTGGTCGACCGCAACGGCAACGCCTGGGTCGGCAACCGGACCGACATCGACGGCGAGTACGGCTCGGTGGTCCGGATCGGCTTGCTCGAGAACGGGCAGTGCGAGGACCGCAACGGCAACGGCGTGATCGACACCTCGACCGGCCTCGGCGACGTGCGGCCCTGGACCAACGAGGGCGACGCGGACCGCCTCGGCGGCGTCAGCACCGCCGAGGACGAGTGCATCACCGTGTTCCAGACGGTCAACTCGCGCGGCATCCGGCACGTCTCGCTCGACGCAAGCGGCGGCATCTGGGTGTCCGGCACGGTCGATACGCACTTCGACCTGCTCGACCCGGACACCGGCGAGGTCCTCAGGTCGCACGAAGGCGTCGGCTGCGGTGGCTACGGCGGCGTGGTCGACCAGACCGGGGTCCTGTGGTCGGCCGCACCGCTCATGCGCTGGCATCCCTCCGAACCGCTCGAGAACGCCTCCACCTGCTTCTTCCGCGGTCCGCGGACGTACGCCATCAGCCTCGGTCGCGACGGCAGCGTCTGGGCGAGCGACTACGGCCGCAGCGTGTGCCGCTTCGACCAGGCCACCGGCGAGCGCCAGGAGTGCTTCACGCCCTCCGAGGTGCGCCGCATGAACTCCCGCGGCGTCGCCGTCACCGACGACGGGCACGTCTGGCTCGCGTACAGCTGGGGCGACTACGTGGTCCGCTTCGCTCCCGACGGCAGCGAGGTCGCCGACATCCACGTCGGCCGCGTGCCGACCGGCCTCGCCGTCGACCGCCGTGGCTTCGTGTGGGTGACCAACCAGAACGACTCGAACGCCCGCCGCATCGATCCGGCCACGAACGAGATCGACCTCACCGTCGACTTGAACGCGGCGTTCACGGGCGACCCGGACGCGCTGCCGTTCTACGACGCCGCGCGTCCCTACACCTACTCCGACATGACCGGTCAGCTGGTGTTCGGGCCGCCCGACACCGGCACCTTCACCCTGCGCGTGCGCGGGCCCGCCTTCGCCAACCGCTGGGACACGCTCCGCTACGACGCCGACGTGCCACCGGGTGCCGACCTGCAGGTGCGCGCCTCGAGCGGCAGCACGGCCGACGGCGCGGCGGGCCGGCGCCTCGTTGCCAGCGGCGAACCGCTCGACCTCGAGGGCGCCGTCCTCACCATCGAGGTGAGCATGCGGCGCGCCCCCGACGGCGCCACACCGACGTTCGGCGGCCTGATCGTCGAGGGCGAGGCGATACCGCTCGACGACGGCTCGATCCGCGTCACCGCGCCGCCCGACCTGGTGGCGAGCTCGAACGCCGTCGAGTTGATCCTCGACGGCTCGGGCACGATGGGCCAGCTCCTGCCGACGGGGCAGTCGCGCTGGGAAGCGGCGCGCGACGCGGTGCTCGACCTTGCGGACGGCGCCTTCCCGACGGGGCTGCCCGTGGCCCTGCGCGTCTACGGGCACATCCAACCGCTGTCGTGCGAGATGCGCTTGGAAGTGCCGCTCGAGCCGTTCGACGAGGCGGCCGTGCGGGCGGCGGTCGAAGGCGTGCAACCGGTGCTGCTGGGGCGCACGCCGCTCGCGGACGCACTGCTCGCCGCCGGCGACGACCTGGCCGAGGCCGAGGGGCAGCGGCTGATCGTCCTGCTCACCGACGGCAACGAGACCTGCGACGGCGATCCCGAGGCGGCCATACGCTCACTGCGCGACCGCGACCTCGCCACCGTCAACATCATCGGCTTCGCCCTCGAGGAGCCCGAGACGCTCGACCGGCTGACGCGCTGGGCGGCGATCGGCGGTGGTTCGTTCTTCGACCCGAACACGGCGGGCGAGCTGAGCGACGCCTTCCGCTCCGCGCTGCAACCCGAGTTCGTGGTGCTCGCCGAGGACGACGCCATCGTGGCGCGCGGGCGCGTGAACGGCGACCCGGTCGCCGTCCCATCGGGCATCTACCGCGTCCAGGTGTACTCGGCGCCCGGGCGCGTCCTCGAGGGGGTGGAGGTGCGCGAGCGCGACGTGTCGCTCACGGTCGGGCTGCGCGGGGAGTGACGTAGGCCAGTGACGTAGGTCCGGTCACCACCAGCGCGGCACGCGCTCGCGGTACGACGCGTACGCGTCGCCGAAGTCGCGCGCCAGGACCGGCTCTTCGAAGCGCACCACGCGCCGATGGAACGACGCCGCGAGCACGAGGCCGTACACCAGCAGGGCCGCCGAACCGTACACGGTCGCGAGGCCGAGCACGACGGCGACCACGGCCGCGTACATCGGGTTGCGTGAGCGGGCGTACGGTCCGGTCGTGACGAGCTCGCGGGGCGGGTCGTGCGGCGACGGCGTGCCGCGACCCGCGGTCGCGAAGCCCCAGCCGCACCAGGCGTACAGCCCGACGCCGAACGTGATCGGCACCGCGCCGAGCCAGCCGAGCAGCGCGGCGTCCAGGCGCCAGCCGCTCGGCTCGAGCGCCAGCAGCCCCCACGGGATCAGGCCGGCGACCGTGCCGGGCACGATCACCGTGAACACCAGCGTGCGCGCGAGCGGTCCCATGACGCCGGCAGGGTACCCGTGCACGCAGCGCTCGTCGGTCACCGGCCGCACGTGTCACGGCCGGTGGCGGGGCGTCGACGGCTCCGACTCCGGCATCACATTGGGAACAGAGTGAACCTGCCCCCAGGACGCCGCGACACCTGGCCGACGTTGCCGAACCTCATCCGCGCCTAGCATGATGCGTTCTGGGGAGGGCGGTGCAGTTCGGCGAGGCGGTGTTCGAGCGCCGCTTCGGTCGGTATCGCAGTGCGCTCGAACGCTCGCACGGCGCCACGCAAGGCGCGGCCCACAAGGGGTCGCTCGAAGGGATCCCACCATGCTCAAGCCAGCCGACTACCTCCTCCTCGCCGCCGCGTTCCTCTCGTT
>REEJ01000092.1 GCA_007695125.1 Trueperaceae bacterium
GCGCGACCGTGCTGTTCACCGACACCGTCGGCTTCATCCGCGACCTGCCCAGCGAGCTCGTGAGCGCCTTCCGGGCCACGCTCGAGGAGCTGCACGACGCCGACCTGTTGCTGCACGTGGTCGACGCCGCCGCGCCCGGCGCGCCCGACCGTGTGGTGGCCGTGGAGCGGATCCTCGACGAGCTCGAGCTGCGCGTCCCGCGGCTGGTGGTGCTGAACAAGGCCGACGCGGCCGACCCCGTGGTCACGCGCGACCTGGCGACGCGCTACGGCGAGGCCGTTGCGGTATCGGCGCAGACGGGGCTGGGGCTCGACACGCTGCGCTCGCTCTTGGCGCATGTCTTGACCGGGCCCGAGTCGACGCTAGCGACGAGCGAGGAGGTGGCCGTCCATGCACGTTCGTGACATGCAGGCCTTCCTGGCGTTGCTCGAGTCGCGCGGCCAACTGGTCCGCGTGAAGGAGCGCGTGTCGCCCGAACTCGAGATCACGGCCCTCGCTGACCGCGCGGTCAAGTCGGGTGGCCCGGCGCTGCTCTTCGAAGACGTCGAGGGGGCCGAACTGCCGCTCGCGATCAACGTCTACGGCACGCGCCAGCGCATGGCCTGGGCACTCGGCGTCGACGCGCTCGAGGAGATCCCGAACCGCCTGCGCGACTTGCTCGACATCAAGCTCGGTGGCGGTGTCCTCGGCATGGCATCGAACCTGCCGAAGCTGCGTGAACTCGCCTCGTTGCCGCCGCGGCGCGTGACACGCGCGCCGGTCCAGGACGTAGTGCGGCGCGGCGACGAGGTCGATCTGGGGACCCTGCCCGTCCTGAAGTGCTGGCCGGGCGATGGCGGACGCTTCGTGACGCTGCCGCTGGTGATCAGCAAGGACCCCGAGACGGGCGAGGTCAACGTCGGCATGTACCGCATGCAGGTGTTGGACGCGCGCTCGACGGCGATGCACTGGCAACGCCACAAGACGGGTGCGAAGCACCTGGAGAAGGCGCGCGCGGCGGGCACGCGGCTGGAGGTCGCGGTCGCGCTCGGCGGCGATCCTGCCCTGACCTACGCGGCGACCGCGCCGATCCCGGCGATCCCCGGCGTCAACGAGTACTCGCTGACCGGGTTCTTGCGCGGCCGGCGCGTCGAGCTGGTGAAGGGCATCACCGTCGACCTCGAGGTGCCTGCGCAGGCCGAGATCGTGCTCGAGGGCTACGTCGATCCCGAGGAGCCGTGGGTGGTCGAGGGGCCGTTCGGCGACCACACCGGCTTCTACACGCTCGAGGACCACTACCCGCGTTTCCATGTCACCGCGATCACCATGCGCTCGGGTGCGGTCTACCCCGCCACGATCGTGGGCCGCCCACCCATGGAGGACGCGTTCCTGATCGAGGCGAGCGAGCGCATCTTCCTGGTCCCGGCTCAGCTGATCCTGCCGGAGATCGTCGATTACCACATGCCCCCGGCGGGCATCGCCCACAACCTCGTCAACGTGCGCATCACCAAGGGCTATCCGGGCCAGGCGTACAAGGTGGCCAACGGCCTGCTCGGGCTGGGGCAGATGATGTTCGCGAAGGTGGTGCTCGTCTCGGACACCGACACGCCGCCGCAGGACCACCTGGGCTTCTGGCGTTCGGTGCTGCGCAACGCCGTACCGGGGCGCGACGAGCAGTTCGCCAAGGGACCGATCGACGTGCTCGACCACGCGAGTCGCTCGTGGAGCTACGGCAGCAAGTTGGTCATCGACGGCACCGTCAAGCACCGCGAGGAGGGTGGCAGCGTCGACGGCGTCGCGTCGCCGCATCCCCACGCCACCACGCGCGGCGCGGCCGGTGACCGCGCGCCCGCGAGCGCGCCGCCGAAGGCGCCGGCCGAGTGGGTCCCGAACGAGGAGCGGACGGTCGACGACCTGCCCCCCCACGCGGAAGTGCTCGACCAGCACCAGGTGGCCGGTGGGTTCTGGTTCCTGACGACGCGCAAGGACCGCCCCGACCAGGGGCGACACATCGGCGAGTGGGCGGCGCAGCAAGCCGAGGCCGAGGGCGTTCGTCTCATCGCCGTGCTCGACCACGAGACCGATCCGCGCGACTTCGAGGACGTCATGTGGACGCTGCTCAACAACATCGATCCCGAGCGCGACGTGGAGGTCGTGACGGAGGCGACCCCGGCGGGGTCGGTGTGGCTCATGGACGCGACGCCGAAGCTGGCTTCGGAGGGCTTCACGAGGCGCTGGCCCGAGAAGATCACGATGCCTGCCGAGGTGACCGAGCGGATGCGGGCGCTGGCGGAGTCGTACGGCTTCTGAGGCGCGGCGACGCGTGGTGCGGGGCCGCAGGGCGTCAGTCGGCGGGCGGCGCGGGGACGATCTCGAGCCGGACTTGGTTGCGCCCACCGCGCTTCGCTAGGTACAGCGCCGCGTCGGAACGCGCCACGAGCGAGCCGAGCGTGTCGCCAGGGCGGTAGCTGGCGACACCGAGCGACACGGTGACTTGATACCGGCCCGCGAGGGTGTTGTCGGCCACGTGCCTGCGGATCATCTCCGCCAGGCGCTGGGCGTCGCCGATGGGCGTCTCGGGCGTGAGCAACAGGAACTCCTCGCCACCCCACCGCGCGACGGTGTCGGACGCCCGCACCATGGCGCCGATGCGGCGTGAGAGGTCGACCAGGACGTCGTCCCCCGCCTGGTGACCGAACCGGTCGTTGAGGTCCTTGAAGTGGTCGATGTCGAGCATCAACACGCTGAACACGCGGCCGTAGCGCTCGGCGCGCCTGAGCTCGCGCGCGAGCTGTTCCTCGGCCTGCCGACGGTTCGCGAGGCCCGTGAGGGCGTCGGTGTTGGCGAGCTTGCGCATCGTGCGGGCGGTCTCCTCCATGGCGGCCATGCGCTGCTGGAGGTCGGCGAAGAAGTACAGCGCGGTGATCGTGACGGCGTACGCGAGGTATGCCTGCAGCAGCACGCCGAAGCCACTGATGACCGTGCCACCGCCGATGCTCGCGAAGGCGTGCGGCATCGTGGCGAGCATGAACAGGACGTACACGGCGGCGGAGTAGCGCAGCGAACGCTCGCCATCGAAGGCGACGGTGCTGAACACGAACACCAGCGGGAACCACAGCAGGGTCGCGACGACCGCTTCGACCCCTGCCAGGTCGGGTGGGACGACGTAGAACCGCACCGTGAGGTTGGCGAGCAAGATGCCGCTAGCGCCCCACAGCAGGGCGTGCTCGATCCACTCGAGCTGCACGCGGCGCAGACGGGCGGCGACGGCGATCGCGAGGAACGCCACCATGGCGACGGCGCCGAAGAGCGACGACGTCGGATCCATCCTCCCCTCCAGCGCGCGCGTGCCGAACGAGACCACGGTGGCGGCGACCGCCAACCACAAGAGGACGACGTACACGCTTCGCTTCCGGTGTCGACCTTCAGGTGGGAGGACCCGGGTGATCTCTGACATTCGCCGCACTCTACCACGCGATGCGCTTGCGGAGCACAGCAACTTTCTCCGTGCCAGACGGTCTTCGAGTGCGCTCGGGGTACATCGCGGCGGCGCTGTGCCCCGGCGCGGACGCCCCCGTCAGCGCCGTTGCGTGAACGCGGCCACCACGAACACGAGCGCCTGCGTCAAGATGATGGCGCTGCCCGTCGGCAGGTCGAACAGGTACGAAAGCGCCACCCCGGCCAACGTGGTGCTCACGCCGATCACGACCGCGATCAGCGTCATGGACGCCATGGAGCGGGCCCAGATGCGCGCCGCCGCCGCCGGGATCACCAGGTAGGCCGCCATCAGGATGATGCCCACCACCGTCGCGCTGACGGTGATGACGACCGCCGCGAGGCCGAACAGCAGGTACTCGAGCAGGCGCGAACGCACCCCATCGGTGCGGGCGAGCTCGTCGTCGAAGGTGGCGTACGCGAGCCGTCCCCACAGCGCCAACAACAGCGTGGTGGCGATCACGGCGACGACGGCGATGATCGTGAGTTCGGTGGTGCGCACGGCCAGGATGCTGCCGAACAGCAGGTCCATGACGTTGACGCCGATGTTGGCGTCGGGCGAGATGCGCGAGAAGAACAGCACGCCCAGCGCCACCGAGACGGCGAAGAAGACGCCGATGGCGGTGTCGCTCGAGAGCTCGGTGCGGTCGCGCACCCAGGCGATGCCGAGCCCCGTCAGGAGCGCGAACGGGACCGCGACCCACAGCGGGTTCCGGAGCAACGCACCGCCCTGGGCGAGGGCCCCGGAGCTGACGATCACGAACGCTCCGATGCCCATCCCGCCGAACGCCGCGTGGGCGAGTCCGTCACCGAGGAACGAGAGCCGACGTTGCACCACGAACACGCCGAGCAACGCACACATCACCGCGATCAAGACGCCGGCGGCGGCGGCCCGTTGCATGAACGGGAAGGCCAACACCTGGATCAGGTCTTCGAGACCGCTCATCACCGCAGCGCATGCCTGTGGGTGTGCGGCACGTGGGCGTGCCCGACGTGGCCGTAGGCCTCCTGTAGGCAGGCGTCGCAGAGGACGTCGCCGGGTAGGCCGAAGCCGAAGACCCTGCGGTTGAGGACCAGCACGCGGCTGGCGTGGTAGCGAGCGGCCGCGAGGTCGTGCGTCACCATGGCCACCGTCGCACCGGTGCGCGCCTGGTAGCGCTCGAGCAGGTCGTAGAGGTCGTGCTCGGCGAGGTAGTCGACACCGGTCGCGGGCTCGTCGAGCAGCACGAACGCGGGCTCGCGCGCCACGGCACGGGCCAGGTAGACGCGCTGCAGCTCGCCGCCCGAGAGCCGCGACAGCGGCCTGTCGACGAGCGTCTCGGCGCCGACTTGCGCCAGGGCGGCGTGCGCCTGCTCACGCTCGCGGCGCGACGGGCGAGCGGGCCAGCTGCGCCGCAGCCCCGTGACCACCAGCTCCACGGCGGTCGCCGGGAAGGTGCGGTCGAAGGTCTTCAGCTGCGGCACGTAGCCGATGCGCTCGGGCACGTCGCCGGCGTCGCGCCCGAAGAGGGCGGCGTGGCCGCGCTGGGGTCGCAACAGGCCGAGTGCGACCTTGACGAGCGTCGACTTGCCAGCGCCGTTCGGCCCGACGATCGCGAGGAACTGCCCCTCGTCGAGGTCGAAGCTGACGTCGTCGAGGACCTGTGCGTCGCCGAAGCGGACGCCGACGTTGTGCACGTGCAACACGGGGACCCGGCGCTGCGGCGCGGCCGAGGCGACGCGCTGGGCGCCTTCGTCGGTGCGCGCCGCGCTGCTCATCGCAGGCCCTGCAGGATCACCGCGGCGTTGGCGCGCAGCAGCGAGGCGTAGCTGTCGCGGCCGTCGAGGCCACCGAGGGGGTCGAGCTCGAAGAGCTCGACCCCTGCCTCGTCGGCCACGACCTCGGCCGGCCGGCGGTTGAGTTGCACCTCGCTGAACACCGCCTTGGCGCCGCTCGCGCGGATCTTGTCGAGGGCGTAGCGCAGGTACGCCGGGCTGGGCTCGCGTCCGGGGAACGGCTCGATCTCGACGATGAGGTCGAGCCCGTACCTGGCAGCGAAGTAGGGCCAGGCGTCGTGGAACGGGACGAAGGCGGCGCCGGCGACGGGAGCCAGCGTCTCGCGCAGTTCGGCGTCGAGCTCGAGCAACTCGCCCCGCACGCGCTCGGCGGCGGCCGCGAAGTCGTCGGCGTGTTCGGGCGCGACGTCCGTGAGCGCCTCCGCGACCAGCGTGGCCACCTCGCGCATCACCAACGGGTCGAGCCAGACGTGGGGGTTGAACCCGACGACCGCTCCGCCGGCGTCGACGGCGACCAGGTCCGGGAAGGTCTCGCGCAAGACCTCCTGGACACGGGCGTCGGCGATCGCCTCGACCAGCGGGGCGCGGCTGCCCGAGGCCTCGACGAGTTCGCGCAGCCACAGGTCGAGCGCGCCGTTGAACACGACCAGGTCGGCGCGGGCGATCCGCCCCACATCGCGTGGCGTCGGGTCGAAGGTATGCGGCGAGGCGCCGGGCGGCAGCACGCGGACCACGTCGGCGTGCTCGCCGGCGATGTCGCGGACGATGTCGAAGAGCGGATGGATCGAGACGACGACGCTCGGTCGTGCGTGGACGGAGCCGGCGAGCAGCGCCAGGACGACCAGCACGCTCGTCAGGGACACGCCGAGGCGCCAGCTGAGCGGCATTAGATGGGAACCGGTTCTCATGACGGCATCCTACCGCACCGTGCGGCCACGCGTCGCTCCCCCGAATGCACCGCGCGAGCGCCCCTGTGGGGGCGCTCGCGCGGTGTGCCGTGATCGCGGCCCGAAGGCCGCGGGCGTCACTTGCCGGGGTTGACGAGCAGGGTGGGGTCGAGGCTACGCAGGGCCTTCGCCGAGATCCACACCCGCTGCGGCTTGCCGTCGACCCAGAGGGTCTTCTTGAGCAGGTTGGGCTTGTAGGTCCGCTTGTGCACGCCCACCTGCTTCAGGCCGACGCCGCCGCGCTTCTTGGGCGAGCCCTTGCGCGTGGACGTGGTCTGACTGCTGGTGCGCTTGCCGGTGATCGCACAGACGCGCGGCATGGTGGTCCTCCGTGAGGCGCGGCCGCGAGCGGCCGGGCAGGGCGATGGGGTCGAGCGGCCGGCGACGCGAGGCGCCGCGCGACACAACGCGCAATCGTAACACACTTCGGGCAGCGCGTCGCGTGGCGCGGGCGTCAGCCCTTCGTGCGATCGGCGCGGTCGAGCGCCCCGGCGAGCTGCGACCACAGCCCGCGCAGACGAGCGACGTCCTCGTCGTCGCTCGCTGCGCGCGTCAGCACGCGACGCATGTGCCGCATCATGCCCTCCACCCGGCGCGCGTCGGTGTACCCCGTCCGCAAGGCCAGGGCCTCGAACTGCGCCAGCATGGCCTCGAGCTGCTCGCGGCGCGGCGCAGGGCCGGGAAGGAGCGCGCCAGCCGGCGCGGGCGTCGCCGCCGCGCGGGTCGCCGCCGGCTCGGCCACCGGAGCCTCGGCCGGCCGGCCGACGAACCACAGGTACGCGAGCAGCACCACCGCCTGCGCCAGGTTCAGCGAGGCATAGGGCGCCGTCGGGATGGTGATCACCAGGTCGCTGCGGTCGAGCGCGGCATTGCTCAAGCCGGTGTCCTCGGGTCCGAACACCAGCGCTCCGGCGCGGCCGTGGAGCCTCGCCAGCGCCGCCTCGGGCATCGACGACGCGTGCGAGTCCGAGGTCCGCGGCCGCGCGGAGGTGGCCACGACGAGCGTGCGGTCGGCGAGCGCCTCGTCGAGCGTGGCGACGACCGTCGCGGCGGCGAGTACGTCGGCCCCGTGCACCGCCATCGCCTCCGCCTCGTGTCCCAGGCGGCAGCGCGGCGCCACGAGCCAGAGGTCGCCGAGACCGAAGTTGGCCATCGCGCGCGCGACGGCGCCGACGTTGCCTTGGTGCTTGGGCGACACGAGGACGACCCGGGGCGCAGAAGCGTCCCGGGTCGTGGCGTGCGCGTGTGCGACGGACTCGCTCAGGCCGAGGCTTCGCCGGCCTTGGAGGCGTTCAGGCGCTTGGCGAGGCGAGCCTTGCGCCGCGCCGCGGTGTTCTTGTGGAGCGTCGAACCCTTGGACGCCCGGTCCACGAGCCCCTGCACCACCTTCTGGAACTTCGCGGCGGCGTCGTGGTCGCCGGCCTCGGCGGCCGCGACGGCCTTCTTCGTGAAGGTGCGGATCATGCTCTTGCGCGAGCGGTTGACCAGCCGACGCTTCTCGGACTGGCGGTGGAACTTCATCGTCGAGGGAGTGCGAGCCATGCTGATCTCCTACAGGCAGCGGACGCGCCAACGGCGGGGGCATCCGACGGGGGTGGGGTTCGAGAGGACGCCATGCGCCCGTCAACCGGCGCATCGTAGCACACCAGCGCGCCCACAGGTAGCATGCCTGCCATGGACCGCCGCTCGCTCGCCGCCGCCGTGTTCGACCGCAGCCACCTCACCGGGTCTTTCCTCCTCCGCTCCGGCGCGGTGTCGAGCGAGTACTTCGACAAGTACCGCTTCGAGGCGGATCCGCGCTTGCTGCGTGCGCTGGCCGAGGCGCTGGCCGAACTGGTGCCCGAGGGGACCGAGGTGCTGGCCGGGCTCGAACTCGGCGGCGTGCCGCTGGCGGTCGCCCTGGGTCAGGTGACCGGTCTGCCGACGGCGTTCGTTCGCAAGGCCGCCAAGCCCTACGGCACGCGCAGGGTCGCCGAGGGGAGCGACGTCGAGGGTCGTCGCGTCCTGGTGGTCGAGGACGTGGTGACGTCCGGCGGCCAGGTGGTGGCGTCGACGCGCGACCTCCGCGACCTCGGAGCCGACGTCGACCACGCGCTGTGCGTGATCGACCGCGAGGCCGGCGGCCCGGACGCGCTCGCGACCATCGGTGTGGCGCTGCACCCCCTGTTCACCATGACCGACCTCAAGGCGGCGGCGACGCGCTGAGACCGCGGGCGTCGCAGCGCCGCACGCGGCAGCTGTGCAGCACGGGTCCGAAGCCGTGGCGATCACGCGGTAGCGTGGTGCATGGCAACCCACCCAGCGGCAGCCCCCTGGTGGACGTCGGCGACGGTCTACCAGATCTACCCCCGCAGCTTCCGTGACGCGAACGGCGACGGTGTCGGCGACATCCGTGGCATCCTCGCGGAACTCGACCACGTCGCGGCCCTCGGCGTCGACGCCGTATGGCTCTCACCCGTCTACCCCTCGCCGATGCGCGACGGCGGGTACGACGTGGCCGACTACCAGGACGTCGATCCGCTCTTCGGCGACCTCGCCGACCTCGACGCGCTGATCGACGCGCTCCACGCGCGTGGGATGAAGCTGATCCTGGACGTCGTGTTGAACCACACCTCCGACGCGCATCCCTGGTTCCGCTCGGCCCGTAGCGGACGCGACGACCCCAAGCGCGACTGGTACTGGTGGCGCCCGGCGCGGCCCGGCACGGCGGCGGGCCAACCGGGGGCCGAGCCGACGAACTGGCGCAGCTACTTCGGCGGGCCGGCCTGGACGCTCGACCCGGTGAGCGGCGAGTACTACCTGCACCTGTTCGACACCTCGCAACCCGACCTCGACTGGGAGCAGCCCGAGGTCCGCCAGGCGCTCTACGCCATGCTGCGCTGGTGGCTCGCGCGAGGCGTCGACGGCTTCCGCATGGACGTGATCAACCTCGTCTCGAAGGCGCTCCCGCTGCGCGACGCGCCCAGCGTCGGTCCCGACGGCCTCGGCGACGGCACGCCGTTCTTCGAGACGGGGCCGCGCATCCACGAGTTCGCGCAGGAGTTGCATCGCGAGGTGCTCGGGTCGGCCGGCAAGGTGCTGCTCACCGTCGGCGAGATGCTGGGGGTGACGCCCGAACAGGCCCGGGACTTCACCGACCCCGAGCGACGCGAGTTCGACATGGTCTTCCAGTTCGAGCACGTGACGCTCGACCAGGCACCGGGCGACAAGTTCGACCTGCGCAGCCTGCCGCTCTCGACGCTGAAGCGCTCGCTGGGGCGCTGGCAGGAGGCGCTCGCGACGCGTGGCTGGAACAGCCTGTACTGGTGCAACCACGACCAACCGCGGCCGGTCTCGCGCTTCGGGGACGACCGCGCCGAGTGGCGCGAGCGCTCGGCCAAGGCGCTCGCGACCACGCTGCACCTGCACCGCGGCACGCCGTTCGTCTACCAGGGCGAGGAGCTGGGCCTGCGCAACCACCCGTTCGCCAGGGTCGACGAGTTCCGCGACGTGGAGTCGCTCAACTTCGTCGGTGCCGCCCGCGCCCGCGGGATGAGCGACACCGAGATCCTCCAGCGCCTGCGTGCGAAGAGCCGCGACAACGGCCGCACACCGATGCCCTGGGGGCCGGGACCGAACGCGGGCTTCGGGGTCGGCGAGCCCTGGCTGCCGGTCCACGCCGACGCGTCGCGGGCCCATGCCAGCGCGCTGCGGGCCGACCCCGAGTCGGTGTTCCACCACTACCGCCGGCTGGTCGCCCTGCGCCACGAGCTGCCCGTCGCCGCGCTGGGCGACTTCACCATGCTCGCCGCCGAGCACGAGCGGCTCTACGCGTTCCGGCGCCGCCTCGGCGACGACGCGCTGCTCGTGGTGGCCAACTGGTCCGACACCGAGGTGCCCCTCGCGGGCAGCGGCGCCGAACCCCCGGCCGACGCCGAACTGCTGCTCGACAACCTCCGCTCCAGCGACGCACCGGGCGAGCGCGGCGTGCTGGGTGGCTGGGAGGCGCGCGTCTACCGCAGCACGGGCAGCGCCGAGTAGCCACGCCGCCCGCGGTCGGTCAGTCCCAGACGGGCAGCGGATCGTCGAACTGCGCCCACGCCTCCAGTCCGGCGGCCTCCTCCGCGTCGTCGATCAGCGCGGCCGTGAGCGCCTCGTGGACCGCGCCCACGTCGAGACCGACGCCGATCCACACCAGCTGTTGGGCCCGGTCGCCGTAGACCTCGTGCCAGTCGGCCTTGACGGCTGCCAGCTCGTCCTCGGGCAGGTCCCAGCGGTGTTCGCTCTGGACCGCCAGCCAGGGACCCATCGCCTCGAGCACGTACGACGGGCCGGCCTTGGACAGCAGGCCGGCGTACGACGGCCGGTTCGCCAACCAGAAGACGCCCTTGGCACGGATCGCGGCTCGCAGCGCGGGGCCGTCGAGCGCCTCCGCCAGGCGGCCGGGATGGAACGGCCGCCTGGCACGGAACACCGTGCTGCGGATGCCGTACTCCTCGGTCTCGGGCACGTGCTCGCCGGCCATCTCCTTGATCCAGGCGGCCGAGTTCGCGGCCGCCTCGAGGTCGAACCGCTGCGTCCCGAGCACCTCGCCCAGCGGCACCCGGCCGCGCTCGGCCCGGACGATGCGCGCGCTCGCGTTCAGGCTCCGCACCGACGCCTCGACCCGCCGCAGCGTGGCGGCGTCGACGAGGTCGACCTTCGACACCACGATCACGTCGGCGAACTCGACCTGATCGACCAAGAGGTCGACGATGGTTCGTTCGTCCTCGGCGTCGGCGCCCTCGCCGCGATCCGCGACGGTCTCGGTGGCGGCGAGGTCGTCCAGGAAGCGCGACGCGTCGACGACGGTCACCATGGTGTCGAGGCGCGAGAGCTCCGAGAGGCTCACGCCCTGCTCGTCCTCGAACACGAACGTCTGGGCCACCGGCAGCGGCTCGCTGATGCCCGTCGATTCGATCAGCAGGTAGTCGAAGCGCCCCTCGCGGGCGAGCCTGGCGACCTCACGCAGGAGGTCGTCACGCAGAGTGCAGCAGATGCAGCCGTTGGTCATCTCGACCAGCGCCTCCTCGGTGCGCGACAACGCCGCGTCGCCGCCCTTCACCAGGTCGGCGTCGACGTTGATCTCCGACATGTCGTTCACGATCACGGCGACACGCATGCCGTGCCGGTTGCGCAGCACGTGTTCGAGCAGCGTGGTCTTGCCAGCGCCGAGGAAGCCCGAGAGGACCGTGACCGGGAGGCGGTGGTCGGGCGGCGGTGCGGTGGTGTGCGCGGCGGTGTTCGGGCCGGTGGTCATGCGGCGACCTCCAAGGGGTCTGGGGCGGCGCGGTGCGCGCGCCGGCCCGGGTCGACGCCGGCGTCGGCGAGGACGCTCGGCATCACGAGCGGCAGGTAGCGGCCGGCGCTCGCGAGCGTCGTCGCGGCGAACCCGGCGCGGGGGAACGCGAGGTGACCCAGCGGGTACAGGGGCGGGAGTTGCTGCCAGCGCCCACAGGCGTCGGTCACGGGCAGGTTGCGCGCGGGGCCGCCGACGACGACGGGCCCGCGGCCCTGACCCACCGCGTCGCGCAGGAACGGCAGCTCGCGTGGCCGGGGGTCTCCACCGGTCGATGCCCACACGAGGTCGAAGCGTTCGGCGCGCTCGCCGCCGGCGTCGCGCCACTGCACCTGCACGCCGCCCCACAGCTCGGTGGCGGTGCGGACGCGGGCGTCGAACACGATCCGCACGCCCGCCGCTTCCGCTGCGGCGCGCGATCCCGGCGGCGTCGACTTCGGCACGTGCGTCTTCTTCAGGCGGCGCAGCCGCTCGCGCGGGTCGAGGAGCGAGAACCGGTGGATGGTGCGCTGGTCGAACCAGGCGACGTCGAAGGGGAGTTGCCGCTCGATGGGGGCGCCGCGGCGGCACAGCAACGTGACCTCGGCGCCGAGACGGGCCGCGCACGTCGCGGCCTCCCACGTGGCCACGTTCGACGATCCCAGCACCGCCAGCCGTCGGCCGCGCAGGCGCTCTACGCGAGCGTCGGCACGAAGCGCGAGCTCGGCGCTGCCGGGCGGCAGGTGGCGCCACCAGGGCTCCCACGGCAGCGGCACACGCAGATGCGGGGCCATGCCCGTCGCCAAGAGCACGACCCGCGTGGCGAAGCTGCCGCCGCCGGCGAGCTCGACGCGCCACCCGGCCGCGTCGGGCCGGAGCGCCGCAACCGCGTCGTGCACCACGTGCGCGTCGGCACCGGAGCGCCGCGCCAGGTCACCGGCGTAGCGGACGAACGAGCGCCTGCAGACGCGCCGCTCCGGGCCGATCACGGCGTTGGCGTGGGGATCCGCAGCCTCCGCGAGGGCGTAGACGTCGGCCAGCGGCGTCCGCCCATCGGCATCGCGCCAGGCGGTCATGGCGCGGGCGGGGTCACCCAGGGCGAAGTCGAGTTCGCGTGGGCTGCGCAGCCAGGTGGTGAAGCGCGCCGGTCCGTCGTCGCCGTAGAGCGGCAACCACGCGGGTGAGGGATCGACGAGGGCGTAGGCCCCCTCCAGACCCCGGTCGCGCATCCACAGGTGGAGCGCCAGGCCGTGGGGTCCGCGACCGCCGATCACGGTGATGGGGACGTCGGGGAGGGAGCGTGGTGGCACGGTGGCACCTCTCTCTCACGCGCGGGCCCCGGCGAGATCGAACGCCGGGGCCCGCGGGGCGTGAGATCGCCTGTCCTGTCGTCAGTGGATGACGGCGCCTGGGATCGCCATGACGGCGATGCTGCCCGGGGCGAACGGCAGGTCGAAGTGGGTCTCGACCTCCATGTGGTCGAGGTCGACCAGCCACACCGCGCCGTGCGCCGGATCGGTGACGAAGGCGTGGTCGCCGCTGAGCGCGAAGCCCGGCCGCGGCTGGCCAGCAACGACCTCGTCCACCACCTGGACGCTGGCGAGCACGTCGCCGCTGACGGCGTCGAGGCGGTGCAGTGCTCCGTCGAGCGTGAGGACGACGAGATCGCCGTCGTCGCTGAAGCGCATCGCCGCCGGCGCGGCCGGCAGCGCGACCGGCGTGAGGCTGCCGGCGACCGGATCGATGATCGCGATGCCCTGGCCGAAGTTCCCGATCATCACCGGGCTCGACGCGTGCGAGACGAGCGTGCCGACGCGGGCGTTCTCGGGGCTGCCGGCGGGGTTGCCGACCTTGTTCGCGGCGAAGGTCCCGCCTCCGCGCGCCTGGACGATCAGCACGCCGTCACTGCAACCGAACGCGACCGCGTTGCCGAGCGTCGCCTGACCGTGCAGACCGGGGCAGCCGCCGAAGGAGGCGAGCTCGGTCTCGTTCCGGTCGAACACCCGCACGCCCTCCTCGCGCAACCCGCCGCCGATCAGGTAGCCGTCGACGACGGCGAGCGAACCGTGGTCCGCCGTAGTCCCGGGCACCTGGACGAAGTCGAGGCTGATGCCGAGCAAGCGGGCGTCGAGCCAGGCCATGCTGCCATCGCCGTCGTTGTACACGGCGATGTCGTTGCCCTGAGCGAAGAAGTGGGTCGGCATGGGGCCGAGGTTGACGGTCTTCAGGACGTACGGCGTGTCTTGGAGGAGGTCCATGTGGTCGCCGTGGTCGACGGCGCTCAGGCCGCTGTGCACGAAGGTCACGCGGTTGGCGTCACGGTTGACGACACCCGCAAGCTGTGCGTTCGGGAGCTGGTACACCCGGCCCAGGCTGGGGATCGTGAACGTCGCAAGCACGTCGCCGTCGACCGCGTCCAGGACGAGCAGTTCGGGCCCGTCGAGCGAGGCGACCAGGAGGCGAACGCCTTCGAGCTCACCGTGGCCGTGGGCATGGTCGTGGTCGTGGTCGTGGGCGTGGTCATCGTCGTCGTGGCCGTGGCTCGGGT
>REEJ01000193.1 GCA_007695125.1 Trueperaceae bacterium
CGGCGCCGGCGTCGATCGCGGCGCGCAGCTGCGGCCAGTGGCCGGCGGGGCTCATGAGTTCGGGTGGGCGCGACCGGCTCATCGGTGCGCCATCGTAGCGCCTCGCGGGCGCAGCCGCGCGACTGGCGTGCGCTACGCGCGCGTGGCTCGATCGGCGCCTGCACCGAGGACCAGGCCGATGGCGGTCCCCACGCCTGCGATGGCGATGAACAACGCCTGCTGCGTGAACACGAACAAGAGCACCCCGAACGCGCCACCGATGGCCGTCCCGATGAGCATGCCAAGGGCAGCGTAGCTGTATCGTCTCGGAGCATCGGATGGCATGATGGACCTCCTACACCCGCCACCCTGGTGCCCGCACCGCGTCCCCGCAAGGGAGGAATGTCACCGCCTGGGACGGTGTGCTCGCTATCGGTCGAGCGGCTTCAGCCCGGCCAGGACGAACGGCATCAGCTCGCCCACCGTGGGGTGCGGCACGACGACCCGTCTGAACTCGCTGGTGGTCATCCCGGCGGACATCGCCAGCGCGAACAGGCCGATCACCTCGTCGCCGGTGACGCCGAGCACGCTGGCGCCGAGGAAGCGGTCGGTGTCGGCGTCGACGAGGACCTTGACGAAGCCCTGGGTCTCACCCATCTCCTTCGCGCGCGAGATCGACGACATCGGCTTGATCGCCCGCAGCACGCGCGCGCCGCTCGCCGCTGCCTGCTCCTCGGTCAGGCCGACGCGACCCAGCGGTGGATCGGTGAAGAGCGCGTACACCACGTCGCGATCGTCGATCGTGCGCGGCCGCTCCGCCCCGTGCAGGAGGTCGAGCAGCACCTGGGCGTCGTGCACGCTGGTGTGGGTGAAGGCGCCGCGGCCGTTGACGTCGCCGAGCGCGAACACGCCCTCGGCGCTGGTGCGCGCGTGGTCGTCCACGACCACGTAACCGCGTTCGTCGGTGTCGATCCCCGCGAGGTGGAGGTCGAGGTGATCCGTGTTCGGTCGACGCCCGGTCGCGACCAGCAGGTGCGATCCCTCGACGGTGCCGCCGTCGAGCGTCACGCGCACGCCGTCGTCGGTCGGTGCCACGCGCTCGACGCTCGCCCCGACCTCGAAGCGGATCCCCTCGCGTTCCAGGACCCTGCGCACCTCGTCCGCAACGTCGGCGTCCTCGCGCGGCAGCACTCGGTCCGCCGCCTCGATCACGGTGACGGCGGCTCCGAAGCGGCGGAACACGTGACCCAGCTCCAGCGCGATGTAGCTCGCACCGATCACCACGAGGTGCTCCGGTAGCCGGTCGAGGTCCAGGATGCGGACGTTGTCGAGCCAGGGCACGTCGGCGAGCCCTTCGATCGGCGGCTCCACGGCGCGAGCGCCGACGTTGAGGTAGACCTGCTCGCCCATGATCGTCCGATCACCGACCTCGAGCGTTCGCGGGCCGCTGAAGCTGGCCCAGCCGCGGACGAGGGTGACGTTCTCCTTGCTGGCCAGGAAGCGCGTGAGGCCGTCCCTGCTGCCGTGGCGGACGTCGTTCATGCGGCCCATGGCGGCGCCGAAGTCGACCGCCACGCCACCGGTGGTCACACCGTACTCGGCGCCGCGACGGGCGAGCTGCGCCACGCGCGCGCTCGCGACGAGCGTCTTGGTCGGCGTGCAGCCGACGTTGACGCACGTGCCGCCGATCGCGCCGCCCTCGATCACGGCGATGCGTTCAGCGTCGTCGAGACCGGAGATCAGGGTCGCGGTGGCCTGGCCGGTACCGACGAGGACGTGGTCGAAACGTTCTGGTGGGGTGTCCATACCGCAGGCTAGAGGCGCGGCGGGCGCGGCGTCTGTCGGGAGCGCGACGACGTTGCTTGCGCCGTGAGATCAAGACCCCTATGCTGTGTATACGATCATGCAAGACGTGGAAACAGGGCGAACCATCCGAGGCGTGTGCGCTGGTACGACCGGTACGGGCAGCATGCACCCCGAACACCGGTACGGTTCGCGGCTCCCAACGGTGTTGTGGGTGCTTCTGTCACGGCGTTGGGTCGATGGGGTGCCGGTGCACTTCTTCGCCATCGACCATCGCGATGGGCTGGTGCTGTTCGACACCGGCCTGGACCCGGTCGTCTCGAGCGATCCGCGGGGTTATCTGGGCAGCGCGCTGGGGGTGTTCTTCCTGCACCGTCTCTTCCGCTGGCAGATCGGCCCTGAGGACAACGTCAGCGATCAGTTGAGGCACCTGGGGCACGACGTCGGCTCGGTGCGCACGGTGGTGTTCTCGCACCTCCACTTCGACCACACCGGCTGCATCGACCAGCTGCTCCATGCGCAGCTGCTGGCGCCGCGGCGCGAATGGCAGGCACTCATCGAGCCGAAGGCCGAGCGCAACTGGTACCTGCGTCAGCACGTCGACCGTCCAGGGGCGCACTGGACGCTGTTCGACATGGAGCCTTGCGACGACCCGGACGTTGCCGCGTTCGGCGCCTGTTACGACGTCATGGGCGACGGCTCGATCGTGCTGCTGCCGACACCGGGTCACAGCGCCGGTTCGGTATCGATGCTGTTGCGAAGCGCCGGCATGCCACCGATCCTGCTGATCGCCGATCTCGCCTTCGACGTCGACATGGTGATGGCTGATCGCCTACCTGGCGTAGGCGAGGACTTCGAGGCGATGCGCGCCTCGTACGCTCGGGTGCGAGCCTTGCGTGAGCGACTGCCGGGATTGGTGATCCTGCCCAGCCACGACATGGAGACCGCCACGCGTCTGGCAGAGGCGCTGCCCGCCTGAGGTCGCGGACCGCTGCACTGAACGACCAGTACCGAGCACGTGCCGATCGGCCATGTGCATCCAGCGTGAGCGCCCGCCGCGACGAGCGCGGCGGGCGCGTTCTTGCGTGTGTGGCGGAGAGGGTGGGATTCGAACCCACGATACGGCTATAAACCGTATACCCGCTTTCCAGGCGAGCTCCTTCAACCACTCGGACACCTCTCCGTGTCCTGCGCCCGCGCGACGAACGCGCGTGGCGTAGGTCGCGAAGGATACCACAGGCCGCCCTGGCAGCGGCATCCGCGGGAGCGCCGCAACCTCTCATCAACGCCCATGCGCACCGTGTGTTCTCGACGTCACGTCGCGCCCTGCCGTTATCCCTACAATGACACTCAGGATTAAGATCTCCCTGGAGGCCCCATGCTGCGTGATCGCGTCGTCAACCTGACCACCCCCGAAGCCGTCGAGTCGTTCCTCGCGCACCACCCGACGAGCGTCGTGTTCAAGGCCGGCACCTGCCACAAGACGATGCAGGGCTTCGGCAACCTCCAGGAGTTCCTGGAGCCGCGCGACGACCTGATGGTCGGCGTCATCCGCGTGGTCGAGTGGCGCGCGGCGAGCAACCTCGTCGCGGAGCGCACCGGGATCGTGCATCACTCGCCGCAGGTGATCATGTTCCAAGACGGCTCGGCCGTGTTCGATCTCGACAACTGGGACATCACCCCCGAGTCGCTCGAGGTCGGCTTCGCGCGTCTGCCGCAGGGCGAGAGCGTCGAAGCGGCCAGCCAGGCAGCCCGTAGCGACCTCACGCCGTACCTGCAGGTGCTCGACCAGTTCCTCTCCGGCGTGATCGACGAGCAGCGCTTCGAGTACGTGTACACGACCATGTTCCGCGACGACGCGACGCTCCGTTCGCGCGACGAGGTCGAGGTGCTCGGCTCGATCTTCGGCGACGTCGACCGCCACATGACGATGCACATGATGATGGCGGGCCGCGCGGTCGACACGGGCCTGCGCGACAAGGCCGAGCGGGCGTACGACGCGCTCACGGCCATGGCGACGCAGCAGCAACAGCAGCCCGCCTGATCGCCTGATCGCCTGACCGCCTGCTCAGCCGGGCGTGCGCCCGTACGTCAGCGCTCGCCACAGCCACTCCACTGGGCCGAAGCGGAAGCGGCGCAGGTAGGCCGCCGATAGAGCGAGTTGTGCCAGGAAGAGGAGCAGACCCAGCGCGATGGCCGACGCGTGGCCCACGCGACCGTACAGGCCGAACCCGTAGCCCAGGGCCAGCGTCGTCATCACGAGCGACTGCAGCAGGTAGTTGCTGAGCGCGAGGCGCCCGACGTTCGCGAACGCTCGGGTGAGTGCCCGGCCGTGCTGCAGGAGCAGCGCACCGCCGCAGGCGTAGCTCAGGGCGCCGCTGACGCCGCCGACGACGTACGAGGCGACGTGGAGCACCGCGCCCAGGTCGAGGCTCAGCGCGTCGACCCGGGCATGGCTGAGCACGTACACGAGGTTCGCGACGACTGCGATCGGCAGCGAGACCCGCAGCAGCGCGCGCCAGCGATCCTCGCGGCCAGCGCCGTCGACCCAACCCGAGCGCCAGGCGGCCGCGCCAAGCAGGAACATGGCCGGGATCATGAGCAGCATGCCGTTCAGCAGCGTCCCGATGAGCACGAAGCCGTACTCACCCCAGCGCGCGGTGATCATGGCGCCGAGGTCGCGGCCCTGGAACGTGGCCATGGAGGCGGCGAAGTCGCGCTGCATGTCGGCGCGCGTCTCGGCCAAGCCCTGCTCCAGCGCCGCAGCACCCTCCGGCGTACCGGCCGCCACCTGGGTCAG
The DNA here is from genome assembly GCA_007695125.1 of Trueperaceae bacterium. Taxonomy (GTDB): domain Bacteria; phylum Deinococcota; class Deinococci; order Deinococcales; family Trueperaceae; genus CSSed10-48. The sequence goes on from REEJ01000193.1 coordinate 4,583, forward strand.
GCCGCTCAGCCCGAGCGTCAGGACGATGGGCACGAGCAGGAGCAGCATCGACCACGTCACCAGCCGGCGTGGTGGCGCCTTGCGCGCCGCGACCAGCACCAGCCCGATCAACCCGTAGTACAGCAGGATGTCGCCGAACCAGAGCAGCGTCACGTGTGCAGCGCCGATCAGCGCCAGCCAGGCCAGCCGGCGCACCACGCGGCGCGCCGGCCAGCCGCGGGCGAGCTGCATCGACACCCCGATGCCGAACAACAGCGAGAACAGCGTGAAGAACTTGCCCTCGAAGGCGAAGCGCATCAGCCACGCGGCCGCGGCGTCGAGGGGGCCAACGGGCCGTGGCTCGCCGACAGCGAGGCCGTAGCTCGGCCAGAAGAACAGCGTGGCGTTGACGACGAGGATGCCGAGCAGCGCGAAGCCGCGCACTGCGTCGAGGGTGATGAGGCGTTCACCTGGCTTGGTGGGTCGGTCGATGGCGGGCATGCTCGACGCTACAGGGGTCGCCCGACGGCCCGCATCGGCGTGTCGGCATGCGCGCGGGGCGTGACCTTCGGCATGGCAGCGTCAGCGGTCGTCGTCGCGACCGGCACGCAAGAAGCGTTCGAAGGCGTCGTCGGTGACGCTCTGCTTCGACTCGGGGCGCGCCGCCTTGGCACCTCTGAGCTCGTCGTTCGAGCGCTGGACCGCGCGCGGCCGAGCGGTCGTCGTGGCGTCGCCCGAGTCGCTCGAGGGCTGGGCGGCGCGCTCTGCCCTGGCCTGCGCACGCGCCTCCCTGGCCTGCGCCCGCGCCTCCCTGGCCTCGGCCCGCTCGGCACGCGCGATGCCCCGGATCGGCGAGACGAGCGCCCACACCAAGAGCGCCGCCACGACGACCAGCAGCAGGCCGATCACGAGCAGGGTGACGAGCGGCGTCATGGCCACATGCTACCCGCCGACGCCCTTCAGGACGGCAGCGGGCGGACGGCGAGGTCGCGCAGGCGGTCGGGATCCACGTTGCCGCCCGACACCAGCAGCACGGTGGGACCCGGGCGCAGGCGAAACGGGCCGTCGCCGGCGAGCAGCCGCCGGTAGGCCGCGAGCGTGAGCCCGCCGGTCGGTTCGACCACGAGTCGCGCGTCCTGGACGTACCAAGCTGCGGCGTCCAGGATCTCGTCCTCGTCGACCGTCACGAAGCCGTCGACGCTGGCGTGGATGATCGCATGGTTCAGCACGCCGAGCGCCTGCGTCCGAACGCCGTCGGCCACGGTGCGCGTGACGAGCTCGGCGGGCCACTCCGTCACCCGGCCCGTGGCGAAGCTCTCGCTCGCGTCCGCCGCGAGCGTGGGCTCCACCCCGAGGATCTGGGCCTTCGACCCGCGCGTTCGGAGTGCCGCCGCGATGCCGCCCAGCAGGCCACCCCCGCCGACGCACACGAGCACGTTGGCGGCGTCTTGGAGGTCGTCGTGGATCTCGAGGCCGACGCTCGCCTGCCCCTCGACGATCCAGGGGTGGTCGAACGGCGGCACCAGCGTCGCGCCGCGCTCGCTGGCGTGGCGTTGCGCCGTGCCCACGCGATCCTCGGATGTGTTGGCGCAGCGCACGACCTCGGCGCCCCACGCGAGCGTGCGGTCGATCTTGACCTGCGGGGCGCCCTCGGGGATGACCACGAGCGCGGGGACGCCCCAGGCGTGGGCCGCCGCCGCCACGCCCTGGGCATGGTTGCCGCTCGAGTGCGTCACGACGCCGCGCGCTCGGTCGTCGGCGCTCATCCGGGCGAGGAAGTGGCTGGCGCCACGGATCTTGAACGAGCCCGTGCGCTGCAGGTTCTCCGGTTTCGCGAACACGCGCGCGTCGCCGGCGCCCGGAACGTCGAGCGGGAGGAGGGGCGTGTGACGGACGCGGGCGCGGATGCGGTCGCGCGCTGCTTCGAGGTCGGCGAGCGTGGGGAGCGCCATGAGCGCCATTCAAGCACGTCGAGCGGGGCCATTCGCGCCGTTACGCCCGCGCGGAGCACGACATGCGGCCCGTTTCTCGGGTCGGCCCTGCATCATCTTGACGAATGCCGCATACCGGGGTACCCTGTTGACTATCAAGCACGAAGGCAGGGCGCCCACTGGCGCCTTTTTTCGTGCCGTGTCGCGTGGACCAGGCGCTGACGTGGCGGGGTGGGGCGACTCCCGAGCGCTCAGCCGTCGCCGTGGGCGGCCAGGAGGGCGTCGACCTGCGCTCGGTCGGGCATCGCCGGGATCGCGCCGCGCCGCGTCGTCGTGAGCGCTGCGAAGGCGTTCGCGTACCGCAGCGCCGCCTCCAGCGCCGTCACGTCGTCGAGGAGGTCGGGTGCCTGGACGACTGCCGCGACGACGGCGGCCGTGAACGCGTCGCCGGCGCCCGTCGTGTCGGCCACGTCGACCGTGTAGCCGGCGACGTGCCCCTCTGCCTCCGGAAGCACGTACGTGACGCCGTCCTCGCCTCGTGTCACGAGCAGCGCGCGCAGCCGGGGCGTCCACAGCGAGCGGGCGGCCGCCACGTCGTCGCCCCCAGCGAGGAAGCGCAGTTCGTCGTCGGAGACCTTGATGATGTCGGCGTCGCCCCAGAGCGAGCGCATGCCGCGCGACGCAGCCTCGGCACTCGGCCACAGTGGCAGGCGCAGGTTCGGGTCGTACGACACCAGCGCCCCGCCGCGGTGCGCCGCCAGGATCGCCTGGCGCGTGGCGGCCGCCGCGGGCTCCGCGATGGTCGAGATGCTCCCCACGTGCAAGACATCCGCGGCCGCGATGGCGTCCTCGTCGAGCTCGTCGGGGCGGTGCCGCATGTCGGCCGAGGGGTGGCGGTAGAACATGAAGTCGCGATCGCCGGTCTCGGAGAGCGACACGAACGCGAGGGCCGTGCGCGCCTCGTCATCGAAGCGAAGCTGCGACACGTCGACGCCTTCAGCGCGGAGGACGTCGGCGAGATGGTGGCCGAACGGATCGTCGCCGACCTTGCCGATGAAGCCGCTCGGTACACCGAGCCGCGCGACGCCGACCGCAACGTTGGCCGGCGCGCCACCGGGGGCGCGGACGAAGGTGGTCACGTCGCCGAGGCTCTCGCCGCGCTCCGTGGCGACGAAGTCGATGAGCAGCTCGCCGAGTGCGAGGACACGGACGCTCTGTTCCATGCTGCAGGGTACCGCGGAAGCGTCGACCTGCGCGCTGTGTCGTGCTCCACGGTCGGCCGTCGAGGGCGTGGTACAACGGCGCAGAGGCGCCGGCCGCGGCGCATGGAACCGCGGCCACGGTCCCGCTGCCCCAGGTCGGGTGATCGATACCCGCCCGGAGCGAGGTCATGCATGGATGACGTCGACCCGAGCTTGCACGCTTCGAGCCTCGCCTTCGTCGAGGAGTTGTATCTGACGTACCTCGAGGATCCGGACGAGGTCCCCGAGACGTGGCGGCGCTACTTCGCAGACCTCCCCGGCAACGGCGCTCTCGGGCGCACGAGCTTCGGACCCACCTTCAAGCGGCGCTCGCTCTTCGATCCCGGCGGAACGCGGGCCGCCGCGTCGACCATCGACAGCCATACCGACGCCTCGACCGCCGATGCCGAGCTCACCCAGCGGCTCGACCGCTTGATCCGGAACTTCCGCGTTCGCGCGCATCGCGTCGCCGACCTCAACCCGCTCGGTCCGCGCAACCACGTCATCCCCGAGATCGACCCCGCCTACTACGGCTTCACCGAGGCCGACATGGGCAAGCCGGTGCTCGCGACCACGTTCGCCAACGCCAAGACGGTCGGCGACGTGATCGCGGCCCTGCGCGAGACGTACACGCGCGCCATCGGCGTGCAGTTCATGCACATCGACGACCTCGAGGTGCGCAAGTGGCTGCAGGCCCGCATGGAGCGCAGCCGCAACCGCATCGAGTTGCCGCGCGACACCCAGCTGCGCATCCTGACGAAGCTCACCGACGCGGTGATGTTCGAGGAGTTCATCCAGAAGAAGTTCGTGGGTGCGAAGTCGTTCTCGCTCGAGGGTGGCGAGAGCCTGATCCCGCTGCTCGACCTGGCGCTCGAGAAGGCCGGTTCGCAGGGTGTACGCGACGTCGTGATCGGCATGGCCCATCGAGGTCGGCTGAACGTCCTGGCGAACATCATGGGCAAGCACCCGCGGGCGATCTTCCGCGAGTTCGAGGACAAGGACCCCGAGCTCCACCGTGGCCGCGGCGACGTCAAGTACCACCTCGGCTACTCCAACGACTGGGTCACGCAGGCCGGCGACACCATCCACATGTCGCTGGCGTTCAACCCGTCGCACCTCGAGTTCGTCAACCCCGTCGCGATGGGTCGCGTTCGCGCCAAGCAGGACCGCGTCGGCGACGTGGAGCGCGAGCAGGGCTTGGTCGTGCTGATCCACGGCGACGCCGCCTTCATCGGTGAGGGCGTGGTGCAGGAGACGCTGAACATGTCGGAGCTCGCCGGCTACGAGGTCGGCGGCGCGCTGCACGTGATCGTCAACAACCAGATCGGCTTCACCACCGGCCTCGACCAGGGGCGCTCGACCACCTACGCCAGCGACGTGGCGAAGATGCTGCAGAGCCCGATCTTCCACGTCAACGGCGAGGATCCCGAGGCCGTCGCCCAGGTGATCGAGCTCGCCATGGACTTCCGCCACGCGTTCAAGCGTGACGTCGTGGTCGACATGTACTGCTACAGGCGCTGGGGCCACAACGAGGGCGACGAACCGTCGTTCACGCAGCCGGCGATGTACGGGCGCATCCGCAAGCGTCCGACGGTGCGCGAGGAGTACCTCGAACGGCTGCTCACCTTGGGCGGCGTGACGCGCGCCGAGGCCGATGCGATCACCGAAGCGCGCCGCCAACAGCTCGAGCAGGAGCTCACCGCAGCACGTGGGCAGGAGTTCAAGCCGCACTACTCGGCGTTCGAGGGTCGCTGGCAGGCCTTCAAGGGCGGCCGTGACGCCGACATCCCCGACGTCCCGACCGCGATCGCTCCCGACGTCGCGGAGCGTGTGCTGCGGGCGCTCGTCACGCTGCCGGAGGGGTTCACGCCGAACCCGAAGATCGTGCGCTTCCTGCAGCAGCGCGAGCAGATGGCGACGGGCGACCGGGCGTTGGACTGGGCGACGGGCGAGGCGCTCGCGCTGGGCAGCCTCCTGCTGGACGGGCATCGCGTTCGCTTGACAGGACAGGACACGGAGCGCGGCACCTTCAGCCAGCGCCACAGCGTCCTCCACGACCACCTCACGGGCGAGCGCTTCGTGCCGCTGACACAGGTGGCCGTGGCGCCGGCCGTCTTCGACGTGCACAACAGCCCGCTCTCCGAGCAGGGCGCGCTCGGCTTCGAGTACGGCTACTCGCTCGACTGGCCCGACGGCCTGGTGGCGTGGGAGGCGCAGTTCGGCGACTTCGTGAACACCGCGCAGGTCATCATCGACCAGTTCCTCGCGAGCGGTGAGGAGAAGTGGCAGCGCCTGTCGGGGCTCGTCTTGCTGCTCCCCCACGGTTTCGAGGGAGCCGGTCCCGAGCACTCCAGTGCGAGGCTCGAGCGTTTCCTGCAGCTCTGCGCCGACGACAACATGCAGGTCGCCTACCCGACCACGCCCGCCAACTACGCCCACCTGCTGCGGCGCCAGGTGTTGCGACCCTGGCGCAAGCCGCTGGTCGTGATGACGCCGAAGAGCCTGCTGCGCCTGCCGGCCGCCACCTCGCCGCTGTCGGACTTCACCGAGGGGCGTTTCGAGCGCATCATCGACGACCCGTCGGTGGACGCCGCCTCGGTCCGCAAGGTGCTGATGTGCAGCGGCAAGGTGTACTACGACCTGGCGGCCGCGCGCGAGGAGACCGGACGCTCCGATGTCGCGATCCTGCGACTCGAGCAGATCTACCCGCTCGACGACGACCACGTCGCAAGCGCGCTCGCGCGCTTCGGTGCGGACGTTCCCGTGGTGTGGGTCCAGGAAGAGCCGGCCAACATGGGCGCTTGGTCGTTCCTGCGCGTCCGGTGGGGCGACCGCGTCGCCGGCAGGGCGTTCAGCCGCGTGTCGCGCCCCGCGAGTCCTACCCCGGCGACGGGATCGGCGAGCAGCCACAAGATCGAGCAGGCCGAGCTCTTGAAGGCCGCTTTCGAGGAGACGACATGAGCGTCGACGTGACCGTGCCCAGCGTGGGCGAATCGATCAGCGAGGTGTTCATCGGCACCTGGCTGAAGGGTGAGGGCGACGCCGTCGTCAAGGACGAGGCGCTCGTCGAACTCGAGACCGACAAGGCGACGCTCGAGGTGTCCGCGCCGGTCGACGGCGTGCTGACCGGCATCCGCAAGCAGGCCGGTGACAGCGCGAACGTCGGCGACGTGATCGCCAGCGTCGAGCCCGGGGCGTCCGCCGACGCCGCGCCGAAGGGCGGGGGCGACGGCGACGCGGCGAAGGACACCGGCGTGGCGAAGGATGTCGACACGGCGGAGGCGAGCGACGCGCCGACGAGCGAGCCGCCGAAGGACGCCGCAAGCGACGGCCCTGCCGCCGGCGACGACGTGAAGGTCATGCCGGCCGCGCAGCGCCTGCTCGACGAGCACGGCCTGAAGGCCTCCGACGTGAAGGCGACCGGCCCCGGCGGCCGCTTGCTCAAGGACGACGTGCAGAAGCACGTCGAGGCCGCCAAGGCAGCTCCGAGCGCGCCGGCGGGAGCGCCCACCGCCGTCGCCGCCGACGGTCGGACAGAGGAGGCCGTGCCGATGTCGACGCTGCGGCGTCGCATCGCCGAACGGCTCGTCCAGGCGCAGCAGACCGCGGCGCTCCTCACCACCTTCAACGAGATCGACATGTCGGCCGTGATGGCGCTGCGCGCGGAGTACAAGGAGAGCTTCGAGAAGCGCCACGGCGTGCGGCTCGGCTTCATGTCGTTCTTCGTGAAGGCGACCATCGACGCGCTCAAGAGCACCCCGCAACTCAACGCCGAGATCCGCGGCACCGACATCGTCTACAAGGACTACTACGACATCGGCGTGGCGGTGTCGACGAAGCGCGGACTGGTGGTGCCGGTGCTGCGCGACGCGGAGCGGCTCAGCTTCGCCGAGGTCGAGAAGTCGATCGGCGACTTCGGTCAGCGCGCCCAGGCCGGCAAGCTCACGCCCGACGAGCTCCAGGGTGGCACCTTCACGATCACCAACGGCGGCGTGTTCGGTTCGCTGATGTCGACGCCGATCGTGAACCCGCCACAGTCCGGCGTCCTCGGCATGCACACGATCCAGGAGCGCCCGATCGCCCTGAAGGGCCAGGTCGTGATCCGGCCGATGATGTACGTGGCGCTCACCTACGACCACCGCATCGTCGACGGCCGCGAGGCGGTCACCTTCCTCAAGCGCATCAAGGAGGCGGTCGAGAACCCCACCCGGATGCTGATCGAGGTCTAGCGACCATGGCCGAGCGCGAAGCGCTGAGCGGGTACCCGGTGCTCGACGACGACGGACGTCTGCGACGCGCTCTCGCCTTCGAGGCGGCGCTGGCGACGCGGCGCACGGTGCGCGACTTCTCCGCCGCGCCCGTGTCGCGTGCCGTGATCGAGAGCGCGATCCGCACCGCCAGCCGCGCGCCGAGCGGGGCCAACATGCAGCCTTGGACGTTCGTGGCCGTCTCCGATCCCGACGTGAAGCGGCGGATCCGCGAGGCCGCCGAGGAGGAAGAGCGAGCCTTCTACGGCGGCCGGGCGCCGGACGCCTGGCTGGACGCGCTGCAGCCCTTCGGGACCGACGCGCACAAACCGTTCCTCGAGACGGCGCCGTGGTTGATCGCGGTGTTCGCCCGGCCGTACGGCGAGGGCGCCGACGGCGCGCGCCGCAAGCACTACTACGTCAAGGAGTCGGTCGGGCTCGCGACCGGCTTCCTGCTGGCCGCGCTCCACCACGCCGGTTTGGCGACGCTGACGCACACGCCGAGTCCGATGGGGTTCCTGCGCGAGGTGCTGGGGCGGCCCGAGCACGAGCAGCCCTTCGTGTTGATCGTCACCGGTCTGCCAGCCGATGGCGCCACGGTGCCACGCATCGACAAGGAGCCGCTCGACGGCATCGCACGCTTCGTCGAGCCGTGAGCGCTCGCCACGTGCGTTGACTCGCTGCACTCAGCTCGCTGTCCTCAGCTCGCTGCCCTCAGCGTGCCGCCTCGTCCGCGGCCTCGGGCGTCACCGCCGAGACCCAGCCTCCGTACCCCTGGGCCTCCATCTCGGCGAGCGGCACGAAGCGCAGTGCCGCGCCGTTGATGCACCAGCGCTGACCGGTCGGCGCGGGGCCGTCCTCGAAGACGTGGCCCAGGTGCGAATGCGCGTAGCGGCTACGGATCCCGGTGCGGTTCATGAAGAAGCTGCTGTCGTCGTAGAGCGTCACGTAGCGCTCGTCGATCGGCCGCGTGAAGCTCGGCCAGCCGGTCCGGGAGTCGAACTTGTCGGCCGAGCTGAAGAGCGGCTCGCCGCTCACCACGTCGACGTAGATGCCGGGTTCGTAGAGCGCGTCGTAGGGGTGCGAGAACGCGCGCTCGGTGGCGCTGCGCTGCGTCACGCGGTAGGCGAGGTCGTCGAGCTGCGCGCGCAGCGCCTCGTCGCCCGGGTGCTGCGCGAACCACGACGGCAGGTGCTCGGGAAGCTGGTACACGGTCCGGTCGCCGTCCCAGTGGGCCGCGATGAAGCGGTCGCGGCCCGACGCGGCGCGGTAGGTGCGGTAGCGCAGCGAGTTGTTGGCGGCGTAGTTCTGGTGATACGCCTCGGCCGCGTAGAAGGGGCCGGCATCCTCGATCACGGTCGCGATCGGAGCGTCGAACTTCTGCGCGGCCTCGAGCGCCGCCACGCTCCCCTCCGCCAGCCGGCGCTGCTCGTCGTCGACGACGTAGATGGCTGAGGAGTAGACGAACCCTCGGTCGACGAACGAGCCGCCCGCGTCGGTCGGGTCGTGCAGGCGCCAGAAGGCGTCGAGCAGCGCCTGGTACTCGACCCGCGCCGGGTCGTAGCGGACCTCGACCACCTCGCGGTGACCCGTGTCGCCGCGCACCACCTGCTGGTACGTCGGGTCGGTGACGTGACCGCCCATGAAGCCGGAGATGACCTCGATCACCCCGTCGACCTTCTCGAGATCGACCTCGACGCACCAGAAGCAGCCGCCTGCGAAGTACGCGACCGCGCTCACCGCCGCCGCGTCCTGCGACGTGGAATGCGTGGCGGGCGCGTCGGCCTGCCCACGGACGATCGTGACCGCCGCGATCGCGATCGCCGCGACGACGGCCAAGACGAGGGTGGAGTGCTGTCGGTTCATCCAATCGACCATGTCGCATCAGACTCCGTGTTCGGCTCGTTCACCGTCGCCGGCAGTACGGTCGCGGTCCCGTGCGGGCGCGGGCGCTGCCTGCCGTGCGGTGCGAGGGCCCGCCGCGGCGTTTGAGCGCGGTAGCATGCCGCCGGAGG
>REEJ01000198.1 GCA_007695125.1 Trueperaceae bacterium
ACCGGTCGGTCAGGTCGGCGTAGTCGACCCCGGCGTCGATGAGCTCGCCGGCGACGGCCAGCGTATGGCGGTCGGTGTTGGCGTAGCGGAAGGTGCCGGTGTCGGTCAGGATGCCGCACAGGCAGGGCGTGGCGAGGTGGGCGTCCCAGGCGAGACCGAGGGCGTCGACCAGGTGCTTGACCAGGATCGCCGTCGCGGCCAGCTCGGGCCGTACCACCAGCACGTCGGCCGGGCCCTCGTTGCCGGGGTGGTGGTCGAGGTTCACGAGCAGCGCCGCGCCCTCCAGCGGTGCGCCCGTCGCGCGGGCCGGACCGGTGTCGAGGAGCAGCACCAGGCTCCCGTCGGGGAGCTCGGAGAGCGGCTCGTCGAGCTCGCCAGGCTCGGCCAGGAAGGCCAGGTAGCGTGGCGGCGCGAGCGGCGCCAGCACGCGCTTGCCGAGCCGACGGAGGGCGCGCGCCATGGTCAGCAGGCTGCTCAACGCGTCGCCGTCGGGGTCGACGTGGGCGAGCACGACGATCGGCGCCTCCCAGGCGCGCAGGAGGTCGGCCACGTCGCGCAGGTCGGCGGCGAGGTCGGCGGTCGGTCGATCGGCAGGCGTTGGCGCCTGGTGCGCGTTGGCTGGCATGTGCGATGGTACCAACCGCCCGGCGCAGGCCGCCCACTGTCTTCTGGTTCGCAGTGCTCGTCGCCGCGGACCGAGTAGCCTCAGTCATGGATGATCCTTGGCGTCTCGAAGGGGCAGCGCAGGCAGCCGCCCCGCGGCCGCGGCGGCCCGCCGTGCGGCCATTCACCCTCGCGCTGCTCGCGCTGCTGGTGTGGATCGCGCTGCCGTGGTTGCAGCGCCCCGAGCCCGTCTTGCAGCACGTGCAATCCTCGCCGCCGCCGGTGGTCGCCCCGACCGGTGCGATGGCCCAGGCGTACGAGGTGGCGCGCCCCGGCACGCTGCGCGTCGAGGCGCGCTGTAGCGGTCAGTTCGCCCGGCAGGTGCTGGGCGTCGGCAGCGGCTTCTTCTTCGACCCCTCGGGCCTGGTGCTCACCGCGTATCACGTGGTCGACGCCTCCGGCTCGTCGCAGGACTGCGGCGAGGTGCGCTTCGTCGGCGTGGATCCCGACCGGGTCGAGTACCCGCTCAGCCTGATCGGGTTCGACGCGTTCATGGACCTCGCGGTCATGCGCGCCGAGGTCGACGGCCTGGTGCCGTCGATCCCGCTCGCGGCGACGCTCCCGAGCCCGGGCGCCGATATCGTGGCGATCGGCAACTCGCGCGGCGACTTCTTGCAGCCCCGCGCCGGGCGTGTCACGCGCCTTGGCGTGCGGCCAGGCCGTGCGGACTTCGCGGAGTCGACCATCGAGCTCACCGCCTCGCTCGCGCCCGGCGACTCGGGCGGACCGGTCGTGAACGCCAAGGGCGAGGCGATCGGCGTGGTCAGCTACATCTCGTTCAACCCGACCGGCATGGCCAGCTCCGGCAACCTGCCGCCGTTCCTGCTCGGCATCCCGCTGCCTCGTGACTTCGCGTCGTACGCGGTACCGGTCGAGGCGACCAGCGACCTGGTGCTGGCGCTGACCGAGGGGGCGGAGCGCGACGTGCCGGTGATCGGCTTCTCGTGGCAGAACGGCTACGACTACCGGCCCGGCGACAGCGAGGTCGACCTGGGGCCGCGGCCGGGACCGATCGTGGTCAACGTGGCGCCCGGCGGGCCCGCCGATCGCGCCGGCCTGCGCAGCCTGGCCGTGCGGCCGCTGCTCGACGACGAGGGCAACCGCGTCGGTAGCGAGCCCGACGCCGACGTGATCGTCGCCGTCGATGGTGTGGCCACGCCCACCTTCGCCGACCTGATCGCGGAGGTGCGCACGAAGACGATCGGCGAGACCGTGGTGCTCACGGTGCAGCGCGGCGGGGCCACCTTCCGGTTGCCGCTCGAGCTCGGCGCTCGCCGCACGGTGTTCTCCGTGAGCCGCTGAGCGCCGCCACCCCGTCGCAGCCAGCTGGCTCCGGCGGCGCCTGGCGCCGCGCGTGGTCGCGGCACGCCACCGCGCCGCGACCGAACGGAGACGACCCCAGGCCCGTAAGCCTGGGGTCGTGTCGTGGTGGGCGATGGTGGATTCGAACCACCGACCTCGTCGTTATCAGCGACGCGCTCTAACCGACTGAGCTAATCGCCCGCTCTCGCAGGGCGACGAGCAGGGTACCACGCGTCCGCGCGGAGGTGTCAACCGCGCTCGAGCGCATATGCGCTGCGACGCGACCGCGTGCGCGTCGGCGCGCTGCTAGCATGCGCGCATGGTCGAAACCCTGCACCTGGCCAAACCGCGCGGCTTCTGCGCCGGCGTCGTGATGGCGATCGAGGCCGTCGAGGAGGCGGCCGCGGAACAGCGCGAACGCGGCGACGGCGACCTTGCCGTCTACCACGCCATCGTCCACAACACGACGGTGGTCGAGCGACTCGAGCGGGCGCACGGCGTGTACTTCGTCGAGGACCTCGCCGATTTGGAGGCGGTCCGGCGCGACGCCGGCGGCAGCGTCAGCGACACGGTCGTGTTCAGCGCCCACGGCGTCAGCCCGGCGGTGCGATCCCAGGCGAACGAGCTGGGCCTCACCACCATCGACGCCACCTGCCCGCTCGTCA
>REEJ01000188.1 GCA_007695125.1 Trueperaceae bacterium
CGGTGCTCCTCCATCAGCAGCGCAGCCTGCTCGACGGGGTCGTCTGGACCCACGGTGATGACCGAGGCGACCATGACGTCCTTGACCAGCAGCTTGCTCAGCAGGTAGTTCAGCTCGTAGATCGAGAGCGTCGTCGCCTTCGACGGCGTCGCCTCCTTCAGATCACGATCCGTGACGATGCCGACCAGACGGCCTTCGCGCACGACGGGGAGGCGCCGGAACCCGCCCTCGCGCAGGCGGTTCATCGCCTCCATGACGGGTGTCGTCGCCGACACCGTCTGCGGATCACCGGTCATCCATTCGCGCACCAACATGCGGAGCCTCCTCGCCCAGGCCTGACGACGTCATGCTACCAGAGGGCCGTGCACGCCTCATGCCGCCCCACCTGGACGTCGTGGACGCCTACGGGCGTGGCAGAATGCGGCATGTCACCACCCGATCTCGATCCCCTCGGGCAGCCGTGGCCCGCTCCGGTAGCGGGCCGGCGTGTGAGCATCCTCGGCTCCACCGGCTCCATCGGAACGCAGGCGCTCGACGTGGCCGCCTGGACGGGGCACCGTGTCGTGGCGCTCGCCGCGGGACGACGAGCCGGCGTCCTGATCGAACAGATGTGGCGATGGCGCCCCGAACTGGTGTCGTGCGATCCGGACGTGGCGGACGAGGTCGAGCGGCATCTGCCCACCGGAACGCGGCTGGTGACGGGTGACGCTGGGTTGCTCGCAGCGGCCACCGCCGACGTCGACACGGTCGTCGCGGCCGTTCCCGGCTTCCGCGGGCTGGCACCGGTTCGCGCCGCCCTGGAGCAGGGGCGCCACGTGGCGCTGGCCACGAAGGAGGCGATGGTCTGCGCGGGTGCGCTCGTGTGGCGAGCCGCGCGGGCGTCGGGCGCCCGGCTGACGCCGATCGACTCCGAGCATGCGGGTCTCTATCAGACGCTCGTCGGCGAGCCGCGCGAAGGCATCGAGAGCGTGGTCCTCACCGCGTCGGGAGGGCCGTTTCGCAGCGGCCCGCGAGACCTCTCGACCGTGACGCCCACGGAGGCGCTCGCGCATCCGACCTGGCGCATGGGTCCGAAGGTGACGATCGACTCGGCGACGCTCTTCAACAAGGGCCTCGAGGTGATCGAGGCAGCGTTGCTGTTCGACCTGTCGCTCGACCGCATCGAGGTCGTCGTGCACCCGCAATCGCTGGTGCACGCGCTGGTCCGCTTCCGCGACGGTTCGATCAAGGCGCAGCTCGGCCCGCACGACATGCGGCTCCCGATCCTGTACGCACTCGAGGCACCCGAGCGCCCGGTCGTGCCCCTCGAGCCGCTGCCGCTCAGCGGCACATGGACGTTCGAGCCGCCGGACACCACGCGCTTCCCCTGTCTGGCGCTGGCGTTCGAGGCAGGCCGGCGCGGCGGCAGCGCGCCGCTGGCCGTGAACGCCGCCGACGAGATCGCGGTGGCGGCGTTCCTGGCCGGCGACCTGCGCTTCGATCACATCCCTGCGGTCATCGAGTCCGTGCTGTCGAGCGACTGGCCGGCGGCCGACGACTGGGACGTCTTGCCTGCGCTCGACGCCGAGGCGCGGGCGCTGGCGCGGGCCGCGGTCGCGTCGAGGGCCCAGGCATGACCGGACGCGGCTGGAAGCTACCGTTCAAGCTGCTGGGCATCCCGCTCTCGCTCGATCCCTCGTTCGCGCTCGTGCTGCCGTTGTTCGCCTGGCTGATCTCGAGCCAGGTACCGGCCTACGCCGAACTGCTCACGGCGGTGGGGATCGAGATCGACGGCGCCGCGCTCTCCCGCGGCATCGTCCCGTACGTCCTCGGCCTGAGCGCGGCCCTGGGGCTGTTCACCAGCGTCGTGATCCACGAGCTCGGTCACGCGCTGACGGCGCGCGCGTACGGCGTCGCCACGCGCGGCATCACGCTCTGGTTCCTCGGGGGCGTGGCGCAGCTCGAGGACATGCCGCGCCAACGCGGGGCCGAAGCCGTCGTCGCCATCGTGGGGCCGATCACGTCGGCGGTGCTCGGCGCGTTGCTGGGGATGCTGTTGACGACGCTGACGATGCCCGCAGGCGTCACCTTCGTGGTCGCGTACCTGGCGATCACGAACGTCGCTCTGGCCCTGTTCAACCTGCTGCCGGCGCTGCCCCTCGACGGTGGCAGGGTGCTGCGGTCGCTGCTCGCGCTCTTCCTCTCGCGCGAACGGGCCACGTTGATCGCCGGCGGGGTCTCCCAGGTCCTCGCCATCGGCCTCGGCGTGTACGGCTTCCTGTCGCTCAACTTGCTCCTGATGGCCGTGGCGTTCTTCGTGTACAACGCAGGCCGGGCCGAGGTGCAGGCGGAGTCGATGCGCAGCGCCTTCGAGGGCCGCCGCGTGGCCGATGGGATGGGCCGCGATCCGATCACGATCGACATCGACATGCCCGTCGACCGCTTTCGCGCGTTGCGGGCGTGGAAGACCCATCCGTGTTACCCCGTCGTCGATCCAGATGGCCAGCTCCTCGGCGTGGCGCGCATCGCCGACGCCGAAGGTGCCGATGACGACGCCGGCCTGCACGCACTCCTCCGACCGGCCGAGACGATCGGCGCCGACGAGCCGCTCGAGGTCGGCGTGCGCCGCCTCGCGGCCAGCGAGCTGGGCAGACTCGTCGTCACCGACGCACGAGGCCGCGTCGTCGGCATCCTCGGCAAGGCCGACGTCGTGCGTGCCCTCGAGGCGCTGCGATGAGGTGCGCCCGAGGTAGCGTGGGCTGGGCGCCCTTCGACGCCCTCGCGCCCGTGCATACTGGTCGGGTGGATGGAGACGTGCATACATGCTGACGGCCCTTGTGTTCCTCGCGATCCTGATGACGGCGGTGCTCGTGCACGAGCTCGCTCACTACCTCGCCGCCCGTTCGGTCGGCGTGAGCGTGCGCGCGTTCAGCGTCGGGATGGGTCCGATCGTGTTCAAGCGTCACTGGCGCGGAACCGAGTGGCGCCTCTCGCTGCTGCCGCTGGGCGGATACGTCGACCTGCCGGGGATGGCTGCGAGCGTGGACGACGAGGGGCGGCTCCAGTCACCCACCGAGGGCATGGCCCGTCTCCGGCTCCCCCAGAAGGCCTGGGTGCTCTCGGCGGGCGTGATCGCCAACTACGTCCTCGGGACGCTGTTGCTGGCGAGCGCCGTCGTCTTGGCTCCTGGCTTCCGCGAGCTCGTGTCGGGCGCTCCCGTCGAGGTTGAGGGGGCGCAGATCGTGGCCGTTGCCGACGGCTCGCGCGCCGCGGCGCTCGGCTTGCTCGCCGGTGACCGCATCGTACGCCTCAACACGGTCCACGAGCCGACCCCTGAACGGATGGTCGCCGAGCTCGCCGAGGCCGACGCTCTGACCATGGTCGTGCAGGGTGAGGACGGTCGTGAACGCGAGGTGACGAGCGCCTGGCCGCCCGCCGGCCTCGAGCCGGGTGAGCGTCCCCTGCTCGGTGTGCAGTTGGCCCCGGTGACGGTCCCCAGCGTCGGTCTGGGCACCGCCCTCGTCGAGAGCGTCGACTTCGGCGTGCGGATGTTCCCCGAGATGGTCCTGGCCTTCGTCCGTGGTTTCGGCTCGGCGCTGTCGGGTGCACCGAACGAGGACGTCGCGGGGCCGGTCGGCATGGTGACGATGGTCGGCCAGGCTGCCCAGGTCGGCATCGCCCCGGTGCTGCTGCTGGCGGCCCTGATCAACTTCTCGCTCGCCGTGTTCAACCTGCTGCCCATCCCTGGCCTCGATGGTGGACGCTTGCTGCTTGCGACGGTCGTGAGCGCTCGCGGCAAGCCCTTCCGGCCCGGCCAGGAAGAAGCCATCCACTTCGCCGGCATCATGGCGGTTCTCGCGCTCATCGTGTTGATCACGGTCCAGGAGCTCGGTGGATTGCTCGGCGGTTGACGACGAGGCCTCACGGCCGGCGCGCCCGGGGGCATCCTGATGGACGCTCGAGGCAGCGTCGTCGTCATCATCCCTGCGCTCGACGAGGCCGGCACCGTGGCGACGGTCGTCCGCTGCGCCAGGAACGCTGGGGTCGGCCCGGTCCTTGTCGTCGACGACGGTTCGAGCGACGCGACGGCGCAGGTCGCCGCGCGCGCCGGCGCAGAGGTCCTGCGCCTGGCCACGAACCGTGGCAAGGGTGGTGCGGTGGTCGCGGGCGCAGCGAGCCGTGACGAGGAGGTCGTGGTGCTCCTCGACGCCGATCTCATCGGCCTGACCGCGAAGCACGTCCGGGCTCTTGCCGCCCCCGTCGTCTCGGGCGAGGCGGTGATGAGCCGCGGCGTCTTCACCGGCGGCCGTTGGTCGACGACGACGGCACAACGCATCGCACCACAGCTGAACGGCCAACGCGCCGTCGAGCGTGTGCGTCTGCTCGAGATCCCCGGGTTGGCGACCTCACGCTACGGCGTCGAGGTGGCGATCACCGAGCACGCCGCGGAAGCGCAGTGGCCCACCGTCGACGTCGAGCTACCGGGCGTGTCGCAGGTGACCAAGGAGGAGAAGCGTGGCATCGTGCGCGGCACGCTCAAGCGGCTGCGCATGTACGCCGAGATCCTCCGGCAGGTGATCTTCCCACAGCGCAAGACGCCCAACCGGTAACGGAGTCAGCGTGAGCAGGTGACCGTTCGCTACCCCTCGTCGCGCGGCGCCAAGCGGGACTCGATGGCGCGCGCGTGTGCCTCGAGCCCTTCGGCCCTGGCCATCAGGGCGCCGGCGGGACCGATCGCCGCAAGGGCAGCCGGCGTCAGCCCGACGACGGGGACGAGTCGCTGGAAGTGACGCACGTTGAGGGCCGAGGCGTAGCGGGCGGTGCCTCCCGTCGGCATCACGTGGCTCGGACCCGCGACGTAGTCTCCGAGCGCCTCCATCGAGTGTGCGCCGACGAAGACGCCGCCGGCATGCTCGACGGCGCCGACCCACGACCACGGGTCCTCGACCAGCAGGCAGAGGTGCTCGGGCGCATACGCGTTGGCCACCTCGAGCGCCTGAGCGACGCTCTCGACGATGGCCACCATGCCGCGCTGTTCGAGGCTGTCGCGAGCGGTGGACGCGGTCGACAGGTCGCTGAGCTGGCGCTCGAGCTCGGACTCCACGGCACGCCACACGTCGTCGTGGGTGACGACCAGCACCGGTTGCGCCCCATCGTGCTCGGCCTGCGCGAGCAGGTCGGCGGCCACGTGCCTCGGGTCGGCCGAGGCATCGGCGACCACGAGCGTCTCGGTCGGCCCGGGGAGCGACTCGATCCCGACCTGGCCGAACACCAACTGTTTCGCGATCACGACCCACGGGCTCCCCGGGCCAACGATCGTGTCCACCCGACCGACCTGCTCGGTCCCGTACGCCAAGGCGGCGATGGCGTGTGCCCCACCGAGCCGGTAGACCGCCCGCAGACCGAGCACGGACGCGACGTAGAGGATCTCGGGGGCGACGCTCCCGTCGCGGCGCGGAGGCGCGCATGCGACGATGTCCGCGACGCCGGCCACCTGCGCCGGCACCGCACTCATGATCAGCGAGCTGAACAGCGGCGCCTGGCCGGCCGGGACGTAGCACCCGACCCGGGCCAGCGGACGGACCATCTGCCCCAACCACCCGTCGGGGCCCGGCACCAGCGCCGCCTCGCGTGGTTGGCGCTCGTGGAACGCGCGAACGCGCGCGATGGACGTGTCGATGGCCGAGCGCAGCGCCGGTTCGAGCGCTGCGGCGGCCGCGTCGAGCGCCTCGGCCGACACGGCGAAACGATCCAGACGAACGCCGTCGAAGCGCTCGCTGAACTCGCGCAGCGCGTCGTCGCCACGTGCGCGTACGGCCTCGATCACGGCTTCGACCTGGGCGCGGCGGACGGGGTCGGCCGCATCTGGAGCGCGGTCGTGCATGGCCGCCAGTGCGGCGTCGGTTCCTCGGAGCACCTGCATGAGCGCCCACTGTACCGCCGGCGGGCACGCGTCGATGCGCGGTAGCATACGCGCCATGACGCTGCCTGGGACACACGTGATCGTCGTCGGTGCCGGCATCGTGGGCGCCGCGGTGGCGTGGTCGCTGACCCGCGCCGGCGCCCGTGTGACCGTCCTCGAGCGCGCCGCCGCGGCGGCGACGGGCGCGACGGGCCGCTCGGCCGCGGGCCTCCGGCACCAGTTCTCCGCGCCCCAGAACGTGCGCTTCTCGGCCTACGGTGCACGGCGCTACGCCCGTTTCGAGGCCGAGGTCGGCGTCGACGCTGGCTTCCGCCGTGTCGGGTACGCCTTCGTCGTCCCCGATGCCGCCGTCGAGGGCTGGCGGCGCCAGGCCGCGACCGTCCGTGCGCACGGCGGCCGGGTGGATCTGCTGGCGCCGCAGGAGGCCGCCGTTCGCTGGCCGTGGCTCGACCTGTCCGGCGTCGGCCTCGTCAGCTACGGTCCCGACGACGGCGTGCTCGATCCTCACGCGGTGACGCTCGGCTGGCTCGGCGCCGCCCGCGCGGGCGGCGCCGTGGTGCGGTTCGAGGCCGAGGTGACCGACCTCGCGCCCTCGGCCGTTGGTTGGCGGGTGCACACGGCGCACGGCGCTCCGCTGACCGGAGACGTGGTCGTGAACGCCGCCGGGCCGCAGGCTGGTCGGGTCGCCGCACTCGCAGGCGCCAGCGTTCCCGTCGTGCCGTCTCGGCGCTCCGTCTACGTCACCACGGCGGTGTCGGGGCTCACGCTACCGACCCCGCTGACGGTCGACGTCGCGTCGGGCGTGTGGTTGCGCTCCGAGGGCGAGCGGGTGATCTTCGGTCGCTCCAACCCCGCCGAACCGCCGGGCGAGAACGAGCGGGTCGATTGGGACTGGCTCGAACCGACGCTTGAGCTCGCTCTGCCGCGCTTCCCCTTCCTGGCCCGTGCCGAACTCGATCGACGCGCCTGCTGGGCGGGGCACTACGAGGTGACGCCAGACCATCTCCCCCTGATCGGCTGGGACCCTGCGCTCCCCGGGCTGCTGCATGCCGCCGGCTTCTCCGGCCACGGCGTCCAGCACGCCCCCGCGACCGGCGCCGCCGTGACCGCGTTGGTGGCGGGCGAGCCCTCGCCGTTCGACCTGACACCGTTCGCTCCGGGCCGCTTCGCCGCGGGCCTGCGGGCGAGCGGCGATGGCGAGGTGGCGATCGTCTGACGTCAGCCCCCGCACCCGAGCGTGCTCACGCTCGCACGGCCGCTCGACGGCGGGGCGGGGCAGCGACGAGATCGCCCATGTGAACGGCCGCCCTCGAGGGCGGCCGTTCACATGGGCCGTATCGATGGGCACGGGACCTGAGCCCCGGCCCCGCGGCCACGGGTGGCGCGCGCCTCAGGCCTGCGGGCCCTTGGCGACGCTCACGAGCTGCTTGAAGGCAGCGGGCTCACGCACGGCGAGATCCGCGAGGATCTTCCGGTCGACCTCGACACCCGCTTGGCGCAGGCCGTGCATGAAGCGCGAGTAGCTCATGCCCTCTTGGCGCGTGGCGGCGTTGATGCGGCTGATCCACAGGCGCCGGAAGTCGTTCTTCTTGTCGCGGCGATCGCGGTACTCGTAATCGGCGGCGTTGAGCAGCGTCTGGGTGGCGGTGCGGACGCTCTTGCTGCGCAGGCCCCAGAAGCCCTTGGCGCGCTTGAGGATCTTCTGGTGGCGGGCGCGGCGGACCGTCCCGGTCTTGACTCTAGGCATGGTCGGCCTCCCTCAGTCGTACGGCAGCAGGCGCTTGATGCGCTCCGCTTCCGTGGTGGCGAGGACGAGGACGGTCCGACCCTGACGGATGCGTTTCCCTGACTTCTTGAAGTTCAGGTGGCGCTTCCCGGATCGCATGGCCGTGACCTTACCTCGCCCAGTGATTTTCACACGGGCTTTGGTGCCCTTATGGGTCTTGAGCTTCGGCATGCGGTGGTGCTCCTTGGTACGAGGCAGAGCCTCGTGTGGGATCGTTGCCGGCGTTCAGCCGGCGGCCTCGGCCGACTCGGCGGCCTCGTTCGGGGTGGTCGGCGCAACGACCACGTTGGGTCGCAGCACCATGTTCATGTCCATCCCCGCGATGACTGGGGACGAGTCCACGACGGCGATCTCGGTGACGTCGGCGGCGACCCTGTTGAGGATGTCCTGACCGAGCTCGGGGTGCGTCCGCTCACGTCCCCGGAACATGATCGTGACCTTGACCTTGTGACCCTGCTTGAGGAACCGACGGATGTGGTTCACCTTGGTCTCGTAGTCGTGTCGATCGATCTTGATCCGGAACTTGATCGCCTTCATCTCCTGCGATCGCGAGCGCTTGCGCGCCTCCTTGGTCTGCTGCTGCAACTCGTAACGGTACTTGCCGTAATCGAGCAACTTGGCGACCGGTGGCTGCGCCTGCTCTCCGACCAAGACGAGATCGAGGTCCTGTTCACGCGCCATGCGCATGGCGTCGCGCGTCTCCAGGATGCCCCGCTGCTCTCCGTCGGCGTCGATGAGACGTACCTGACGTACGCGGATCTGCTCGTTCACCTTCATCTCTCTCGCGATGGAACCGTCACCTCCCGGGTGCATGCGACGCGGCTGTCGCCGCCCCGCCGGCCCGGAACCTCCGGCCGGAGGGACGACCACGCCTCACGGCGCACGGCGTTCGAGTGTAGCAGACCGCAGCCCTCCGGGGCAACGCGACGGTAGCCTAGCGTGTGACGACTCCCCCCGATCCACTCGCCCGCGACGGTTCGGCAGAGCGCCCCCTGCGCCTCGGCTTCTCGCCCTGCCCCAACGACTGCGTCGTGTTCAACGCGCTGCTGCACGATCCGGGGCTGACCGACCTGCACTTCGACGTCGTCCTCGACGACGTCGAAGCCCTCAACACGATGGCTGAGGCGGGCACGCTCGACGTTGCCAAGATCTCGTACCACGCCGCCGCGACGATGCTCGAGCGCTGGGCGCTCCTGCCCTCTGGCGGCGCGCTCGGCCGGGGCGTCGGACCGCTGATCGTCACGCGCGAACACGTCGACGACCTGCGGGGCCTGATCGTCGCCGTGCCGGGCGGACGCACGACCGCCAGGCTCCTCCTGGCGCTCGCCCATCCGGAGGCGGTCACCACCGAGATCCGCTACGACCGCATCATGCCGGCGGTCGCCGCAGGCGAGGTCGCCGCCGGATTGATCATCCACGAGTCGCGCTTCACCTACGCGGAGCACGGCCTGCACGCGCACAGCGACCTGGGGGCGTGGTGGGAGGCGAGCGTCGGCGAGCTGATCCCGTTGGGTGCGATCGGCGTGCGGCGCGACCTGCCCAGCGCTCTCCAGAGCGAGGTCGCGCGCGCAGTACACGCGTCGGTCACGGCCGCGTTCCGCGATCCTAGGGCGAGCGAGGCGTTCGTTGCGCGCCACGCCCAGGAGATGTCGCGCGAGGTCCGGGCCCAACACGTGGCGCTGTACGTGAACGAGCACACCCTCGACGTCGGTGTCGAGGGGCGTCGCGCCGTCGCAGCGCTCATGCACGCCGCCAGAACGGTCCACCGCCTCGACGACCCCGGTATCGATCCATTCGTCGCGTGGCAGCCCCCGACCGGCGGACCGTGACGGTGCACGCTCTCGTCACATTGATCCGCGACGCCTGGTGGGCGGCGTCCGCGCCCACGAGCTTCTACCGCATGCTGCACGCGGAGAGCGCGCCGCGGCTCGCTCGGGCGTGCACGGCCGCCGCGCTGTCCGTCGTGCTCGCTTGCGCGACGCTGGCGTTGGCCTTCGTACGAGCGACCGGCTCCGATGGCTTCTTCCTCACCTGGGGGTTCCTGAGCGCCATCGCGCTGCTGCTCCTCGCCATGCTGCTCCTGCTCGGGGGGCTGGTGATGGTGCGCCCCGCCGCACTGGATCTGCGCGCCTGGGAGATCAGCGCTTGGGCGTGGGTGCCAGCGGGGGTGCTCGCCGTGTCGCTGGTGCCGGCGGCCTTCTTCGCGCCGCTTCCCACCAGCATCGTGGGCCTGGCGGCGTGGCCCTTCTGGCACGTGGCCATGGTTGCGAGCGGCGTGAGCGTGTTCGCTGCGCAGCGCAGGGTGGTGACCGTGGCGCTGTACCTCGTCGCGGTGTTCCTGGTGCCGGGCCTGCTGCTGGCCGTCTCGTACGCGGTGATGAGCGGCATGGCCGGGGCGTGAGCGCGGTGCAGCCGAGGTAGAGTGACGCATGGCCACCTTCACCGTGGGCGAGGAGGTCCTCTTCGAGGACGAGCGCTACGTCGTCTCGGAGATCGACCGCACCGACGGGCGCTACCGGCTCTTGGCGACCACGCCTGTCGGCGCCCGTGTCGTGTGGGCGCCGTATGCCGCGCTCCGTAAGCTGGAGCGCTACACCACCGCGCTCGACGACACCAGCCGGATGGCGCCGCGCCGCTGAAGCCCCTCAGCCAACGCTGACCGACAAGGTCTGGGCGGCCTGCATTCCCGCCTCGGCCGAGGCGGTGAGGTCGCACGGTCCACCCGCACAGAGGCCGAACGCGTACAGGCCGGGGAGGCGCCGCACGCGGCCGTGATCGTCGGTCTCGTCGTCGTGCAGAGCGTGGAACGTCACGCGGTAGCCCGGTGAGAGAGCATCGCCCTCGATGCTCGCCTCCCGCACGACGAAGCGCACCCCGAGCGCAGCCAAGCGCTCGAAGAGGGCGTCGTCCGCGAGCTCGGACAGGCGCCCGGCCCGCTCCATCGTGTCCCCAACCGTGAGCCTGGCACCGAGGAACGTCCCGAGGCAGAGCGCCACACGCGGCGCGGCGCGTTCGACCCCTTCCCACGTCACCACGCCAGCCACGCAGCCAGCGTCATCGAGGCGCAGGTCGACGACCGTCGACTGCAACACGTGCAGGGCAGGCTCTCGCTCCAGGTCTCGCTTGACGCCGCGATGCAGCGCTCGGGCCGACCAGCGCGAGGCGCTGCGGGCCTCGTGTGCGACGCCCGCGAGCACCCCGCCCGAGGGCGCCTCGAACGACCAGCCATCGCCCGGCAGCGTGGCGATCGTGTCGAGGCTGGTGGTGACGAGGAGCGTCGAGACGCCGCCTCGCGCCAAGCGCCAGGCGGCTTCGCTGCCCGTGATACCGCCGCCCACGACGATGACGGCGGGCTGATCGGCGGGCTGATCGGCAGGGTCCGAGGCGGCTCCCGGCGACATGCTCAGCTGGTCGGGTCGGGGAACGCCAGGAAGGGCTGCCGATGGCCCTTCGCACGAACGGTGACGAACCCTCCGCTCGCCAGCCGCTGCACGATGAACACGCCGCGCGCGGCCCCGAGCGACTCCATCGGGGTGTCAGCCTCGACCACGATGCGTAGGTGCAAGGGCCGAGCCGAGCGCAAGACGCCGAGTTCGTAGCGCCGCCGCGGCCCCGTTCGGTACCCGAAGAAGACGTCGGGCGGGTCGTCGTCGGCGTACACGCAGGTGAGCGAGCGGGCGTCGCCGGCGCGGTAGGTCGCGACCGCCTCCCAGACCAACAGGTCCACCTCGTCCGCGTCCACGTGGCGCACCTCGGGCTTGACCGTGTCTCCGTAGAAGGCCGCCGGGAAGCGCCGCGACTGCACGTAGAAGCCTCTCGCACCCACGCGCAGCGTCATCACCTCGTTGTCGAAGCTGCGGCCTCGAACCTGGCTCTTGAGCTGGGAGATCGCCAGGCCGTAGCGACGGTCGTGCTGAGCTGCGAACACTTCCCAATCGGGATCGACCAGGGCGGCGTCGGTGTTGACGCTGAGGCCTGCGAGTCCGGAGCGCGCGCTCTCGAGGTTCACGCCGCGACCCCGATGTGCACGGCCGACACGCCGAAGCTCTGGAGGCGGTGACGCACCGGGTCGAACCCGGCCAGGGCGAGCGCCCGTGTGAGTTCGTCGGGGTCGAGGAACGCCTCGGTCGAGGCCGGCAGGTAGGCGTACGCGGTCCGGTCTCCGGAGAGCCAGCCGCCGATGATGGGCATCACCGTTCGACCATACCAGCGCAAGGCTCGACCTGCGAGGTTCGCAGGCGGCGGCGGGAACTCGAGCACGACCACGCGCCCGCCCGTGCGCAGCACGCGACGCATCTCCCGCAGACCGGCCTCGACGTCGGCGAAATTCCGCAGGCCGTAGGCGACCGTGAGGGCGTCGAAGCGTCCGTCCTCGAACGGTAGGGCGAGGGCGTCGGCGTACAGCAGCGGCAGCTCGAGCCCCGCTCGCCGCACCTTGGTGCGCCCGACGGCCAGCATCGCCTCGGCGAAGTCGACGCCGACCACGTCCGCCTGCGGACGTGCGCGCTTCAGCATCAACGCCAGGTCTGCGGTCCCGGTGGCCACGTCGAGCACGCGCACCGGATCGTCCGCCAGCGCCTCACGCACGGCCTCGCGCCGCCACGCCGTGTCCACGCCGCCGCTGAGCAGGCGGTTCAGGCGGTCGTAGCGCGGAGCGATGCGGTCGAACATCGCGGCCACCACGGGGCCCTTGTCGGGCGCCTGTCCAGGCGGCGGCGTCGTCACCGCAAGCCCGCGGCGCGCAGGAAGGCGTCGAGCTTCGTCGGCGTGAAGCCAGAGAGCGACGCCGCGACGTCCCCGAGCTCGAGCGTCGGAACCGAGCGCCGACCGTCGTTCAGCGCGATCAGCCGAGCGAGCGCAGCCTCGTCGTGTTCGACGTCGACCTCGCGGAACGCGAGACCCGCCGCTTCGAGCGCGCGCTTGGCGGCCCGACAGTCGCCACACCACCCAGTGGTGTACATCGTGATCAACGGTTCCTGCATCCCTTGTCCTCCAGGCGGCGCGCAGCGCTTCGAGCACCAGGGCGACGCTACCAGGCTGCCCCTGGCGCCCGCTGTCGCCATGCGTACGCTGTCGCGCACCGCGGCATCGAGCGCGGGCCGTCTGCTAGGATGCCGCGTTGGCGCCGACGCCGTCTTGGCGCGCGCCCCAGGAGCCCGCATGCGCTATCGCAACCTCGCCATCATCGCCCACGTCGACCACGGCAAGACCACCTTGGTCGACGGCATGCTTCGTCAATCGAACGTCTTCCGCGATCACCAGGAGGTCGTCGAGCGGGTGATGGACAGCAACGTGCTCGAACGCGAGCGCGGGATCACCATCCTGGCGAAGAACACCGCCGTCGTGTGGCACGGCGAGCGCATCAACATCGTGGACACGCCGGGTCACGCCGACTTCGGCGGCGAGGTCGAACGCGCACTCGGCATGGTCGACTCCTGTCTGCTGCTCGTCGACGCCGCCGAGGGGCCGATGCCGCAAACCCGCTTCGTGTTGCGCAAGGCGCTCGCCCTGGGGCTGCGGCCGATCGTCGTGATCAACAAGGTCGACCGCAAAGACGCCCGGCCCGACGAAGTGGTGAGCCTGACCTTCGACCTGATGGTCGAGCTCGGCGCCGACGACGACCAGCTCGACTTCCCCATCATCCACGCCATCGCTCGCGAGGGCCGCGCCTGGCGCGAGGGCGACGAGCCCGAGGATGACCTGACGGCGCTGTTCGAGACGATCCTCACGCACGCGCCAGTCGCCAGCGGCGACCCCGAAGGGCCGTTCCAGTTCCAGGTGGCGAACCTGGATTACTCGGACTTCCTCGGTCGCGTCGCACTCGGACGCGTGTTGCGAGGCTCGGTCTCTGCCGGCGACACGGTCGTGCGGCTCACCGGTGATGGCCAGGCGGTGCGCGCGCGCTTGACGAAGGTCTACACGCACCTCGGGCTTCAGCGCATCGAGGTCGAGCGCGTGGTCGCCGGCGACATCGTGGCGCTCGCGGGGATCGACGACGTGCAGATCGGCGAGACGATCGCCGATCCGGAGCGGCCCGAGGCGCTGCCGAGGCTCACCGTCGACGAGCCCACCGTCAGCGTGACCTTCTCGCCGAACACGAGCCCCTTCGCCGGTCGCGACGGCCGTTACGTCACGAGCCGCCACATCGCCGACCGCCTGGAGCGCGAGCTGCTCACCAACGTGGCCCTGCGCGTCGAACCGCTCGGCGGCGAGTCGTACCGGGT
>REEJ01000044.1 GCA_007695125.1 Trueperaceae bacterium
GCTCCGGGCCTCGCGCGGCTGGTGCGGCCACCGGATGGGCGACAACGCCGTCGCCGCGGAGTTGCTGGAGGCGAGCCTCGACGTGTTCCGCGCCCGCGGCGAGGAAGCGCTTGCAGCGTCGGCGGCGACGTCGCTCGCGATCGTGCTGCACGGCGGCGGCGAGGTCGAGCGTGCCGAGCGGCTGTGCGCCGACTCGCTCGCCTGGTGCCGCCAGCGAAGCGACCTCTCGGGCATCGGTCGGAACCTGCACGTGATGGGCCTGTTTGCAACACGCGTGGGCGAGTACGAGCGGGCCGAA
Source organism: Trueperaceae bacterium (assembly GCA_007695125.1). Lineage (GTDB taxonomy): Bacteria > Deinococcota > Deinococci > Deinococcales > Trueperaceae > CSSed10-48. The sequence continues at coordinate 299 of REEJ01000044.1, forward strand.
GCGCCGTTGCGTGAGGCGCTCGACGCCTACGCCCGCTCGCAGGACGCCGTCGGTCGTGGCGTCTGCCTCAACAGCCTCGGGCACTGCTCCTTCAGTCGCGGCCGCTACGACGACGCGCACGCCAGCTACGCCGCCGCCTTGAAGATCGCGCGGGCCACGGGCGACCGACGCTCCGAGGGTATGACCGCCATGAACGTCGGGAACGCCCGCCGCCACAGCGGAGACCTCGTCGCCGCGAAGGGGTGGTACCTCGTCGCGCTCGAGATCTTCGGCGACATCGGCGAAGCCCGCGGGCGAGCCTCGATCCTCAACAACCTCGGCAACCTCGCGCGTGACATGCACGACGGTGAGGCCGCCGAACGCTACTACCTGGAGAGCCTCGCCCTCAAACGCGCCAGCGGCGATCGTCTGGCGCTCGTCACCACGTTGCGCAACGTCGCGCAGGCGCTGATGGTCAAGGGGGACGCCCGGGGGGCGCACCAGCACGTCGACGAGGCGCTCGAAATCGCCTCGTCGAGCGGCGCATGGGCGATGGCGGCGGAGTCGTACCGGCAGCAAGGTGCCATCGAGCTGCACCATGGCAGCGTCGCCGCGGCGCAGAGCGCGTTCGCGCGCGCGCTCGAGCTCGCCCTGGCGTGCGGGTCCGATCCCTTGATGCTGCGGGCGCTCGTGAGCATGAGCGACGCCTACGTGCGCGTCGATCGGCACCCGGAGGCGGCCAGGCTGCTCGCCGCCGTCTTGGCACACGAGGCGACGGACCACGAGACGAGGGCCGAGGCGGACACCGTCGTGGGGACGCTGCCCGACGGGACGCCACTGCCTGCCGCTCCTCCGGACACGCTGCGGGAGCTGGTCGACGGAATCGTGTCTGGACGACCGCGCGCCGGCACCGTGCCCACCAACGGCGGCTGAACTCCCGTCCCGGTGGGGCCCAGACATCGCGCCAACGCGGCGCCAACGCACCCTCCATACCCTAGAGCGTCCAGCTGCGACCGGTTACGCCTAGGAGGTGTGGCATGCGCCGAGCACGCCCGTTCATCCCGTTCGTCGTCAGAGTGCGTCGATGTCCGTTGCCACGATCTGCGCGGTGATCGCACTCGGCCCGGCGGCACCGACCCTGCTCGACAGCGTGCAGCGGTTCCTCGGCCTCGTGCTCACGGCTGGTGGCAACTACCCCGACACGCATCTCGAATACATCAGCCACGACCCCCACGGAGACCGGGTGATGGTCCGGGTCTGCGGGCCCCGCATGGAACTCGACTGCCTTGCGTACGCACTCAAGGCCACCTTCCGGCTCGACGAAGCCGATCTCGAGGTGGGCCGATGAAGGCACGACACGCCGACGCTCGCGGCGCAAACGAAGCGCCAACGCGGCGCCGCTAGATTCGACAGGCACCAGCCATGGCTCGTCGTCCAACGGTCGGACGCGTCCCGTCCGCCCGTCGGCCCATCACGGCGACTCATCGCCCCCCAACGAACGACTCGCGCCGAACACCTGCGCGACCGAAGGAGACATCATGATCGGACAACGGACGAACGCCCCATCGAACAACCTGCGCACCCCGGGATCCCGAGGGCGTCCGTACGTCGCTCGATCCGTCATCCCCGCCACCGTACTGCTGCTGGCGACGTTCCTCGTCGCCTGCGGCGGCGGCACCGGAACGCCGACGAGCGTCACTGGCGTGAGCGTCACGCTCGCATCGGTCGAGATCGCCGTCGGCGAACAGACCTCCGCGAGCGCCACGGTGCAAGGCACGGGCGGCCCATCCCAGAGCGTCACATGGTCGACGAGCGACAGCGCGATCGCCACCGTCGACGCCGGCGGTCTCGTGAGCGGCGCCGGCACGGGCACGGCTGACATCGTCGCCACGAGCCAGGCCGACGGCACCGTGAGCGGTACCGCCGCCATCACCGTCGTGCCGGCACTCGCCGTGAACTGCAGCGCCCCGCAGGCCTTGACCGGCGCGATCACGACCGACACGACCGTCGACCGCGACTGCTACGACGTGACCGGCGTGGTCACCGTGAGCGGCGGCGCGACGCTCACGATCGAGCCCGGCACGATCATGCGATTCGCCAACACGTCGGGCGTGAAGGTCGAGATCGACGGCGCCCTGATCGCGGCTGGAACGGCGAGCGAGCCGATCGTCCTGCGCGGCATGGTCGCGACCCCCGCAGCCTGGCTCGGGTTGCACGTTCGCTCGGGCGACCCGCGGAACGTCTTGGATCACGTCACGGTCGAGTACGCCGGGCGGCACAACACGAGCTTCCACAACAGCGCGCAGACGCAGTTCCGCAGCGGCGTCCGCCTCGC
>REEJ01000124.1 GCA_007695125.1 Trueperaceae bacterium
GACGCCGACGTCGACGGCTCGCACATCCGGACGCTGCTGCTGACGTTCTTCTACCGCTACATGAAGCCGTTGATCGACGCGGGCTACCTCTACATCGCCCAGCCACCGCTCTACGGGATCCGCATGGCGCGCCAGAAGGAGCTCACCTACCTCTACGACGAGACGGCGCTCCAAGACGTGCAGCGCAAGCACCGGGGCGCGAAGATCGAGATCCAGCGCTTCAAGGGCCTGGGGGAGATGAACCCGGAGCAGCTCTGGTCGACGACGATGGACCCCGAGACCCGCGTGCTGCGACGCGTGACGATCGACGACGTCCTCGAGGCCGAAGAGACCATCGAGATGGCGATGGGCACCGAGGTCCCGCCGCGGCGCGAGTTCATCGAGGACCACGCCCACCTGGCGCAGCTCGACCTCTGAGTCCGGGCGCTCAGCCGTCGCCGGGGTCGCCGCTGTGCTCGCCCCGGAGCGTGCTCACGATGGCGTCGGTGGCGAGCTTCGCCATGGCTGCGCGCGTGTCCTCGGTCGCCGAGCCCAGGTGCGGCAGCAGCACGACGTTCGGCAGCTCTGCGAGGCCCGGGTGGATGCGCGGCTCGTGCTCGTACACGTCCAGCCCAGCGCCCCACAGCGCTCCGCTGCGCAGCGCGGCCACGAGCGCGTGCTCGTCGATGAGTGGGCCGCGGCCGGTGTTGATCACGATCGCACGCGGCGGCAGCAACGCCAGGCGCCGCGCGTCGAGCAGGTGCCGCGTCTCGGGCGTGAGGGGCGCATGCAGGCTGACGACGTCGGCACGACCGAGCGCCGTGTCGAGATCCGGTTCGTAGCAGGCGCCGAGCGCGTCCTCCAACGCCGGTCGAGGGCTGCGGCCGTGGTACGCGACCCGGGCGCCGAAGGCGTGCACGCGCTGTGCGAAGGCGCCGCCGATGCGTCCGGCACCGACGACCAGCACGCGCGCGCCCTTGATGTCGCGCCCCAGCAGTTGGCCCGGCTCCCAGCCCTGCCACCCGCCGCAGCGCACCAGTGCCTCGCCCTCGCGCACACGGCGGGTCAGCGCCAGCAGCAGCGTCATCGCCAGGTCGGCGGTCGCGTCGGTGAGCACGTCGGGCGTGTTCGCTACCCGCACCCCGCGCGCACGGCAGGCCTCGAGGTCGATGTGATCGACGCCCACGGAGATGGTGGCGACCACCCGAAGCCCCGACCCCGCGGCGTCGAGGAGCGCTGCGTCCACGCGGTCCCCGAGCACCACGAGCAGCGCAGCCGCGCCCGCCGCACGCGATCGCAGTGCGGCGCTGTCGCCGATCTCGTCAGCGCTCACGACGTCCACGGTCAGGCCGGCGGCATGCAGCGGTTCGAGCCACGCTCGTTCCAGTGGGCGCGTGACCAGCACACGCTCGCCAGGCGACGACGTCACGGCAACCGCGGCGCGACGAAGACGACGGTCGAGAAGGCCGGCACGCGCACCTGACCGCTCGCCGTCGCGACGTACGACCCGTACAGGGTGCCGGCGTCGACCCCGTCCGCCTGCACGGGATGCAGCAGGTACGGCACGCCCGCGAGGGCGGGCGCGTCGACGCGCACGACGTCAGGGCCAGCGTTCCACACGATCACCAGGCTGGCGTAGCGCTCGTCGAGCAGCGGCAGCCCGGCCTCGTCGTCGTGCAGCGACATGACGATCACGCCGGGCGTCTGCTCCGGCCCGGTGTCGTGGAAGCGCAACCGCGCCAGCACGTCCTCGGCCGTCCGGAGCCGCAACAGCGGGGTGTCGGCCCGGACGCGCAGCCACTCGGTGAACACGTCAGCAGCGAAGGCGATGTGGTCGCTCGAGGGGTGCAACAGCGGATCGACCAGGCGGTCGCGCATCAGCGCCCAGTTGTCGCGGTTGTCGGCGGCCAACGGCAGGCCGCGACCCATGCCGTTCGTCTGCATGGTCCAGTCGATGGCGTTGAACCAATCGCCGGAGTCATAGCTGTTGCGGTCGAAGCTCTTGCTGCGCAACAGCTCCGATCCGGCGTGCACGAACGGAACGCCCTGGGAGAACAACACGGTCGACAGCGCCAGGGTCTGCAGGCGCACGCGCTCGTCGGTGCCGAGGTCGCGCGGCAGCTTGTACTGGAGGATGTCCCACAGCGTCTGGTTGTCGTGCTTCGAGACGTACACGATGTGGTCTTGCGGGACGCGCCCGTAGCCGGCCGGCTGGCCGTTGTAGTCCACGTCCCGGCCGGTCGCCAACGCTCCGGTGCGGTCGACGAAGGTGACGTGCTCCAGGTTCGCCGCGAGGCCGACCCGGATCTGATCGGCGGCGAGCAGGGCGGTCGCGCGACGCGCCTCGGCGCTCGACCGAGCGGTGATCTCGTTCGGGAGCACGAAGGCGCCCGAGGCGAACCCCTGGTTGGCGACCAGGGCCTCGCCGCCGTCGAAGGGTCCGCCGCCGCGAACGGCGTCGCGCAGGCGATCGTTGAAGGTGCCGATGCCGCTGCCGGCCATGGTGCGCTGGGTCGCGTTCGGCCCTCGGGCGCCCTGCGCCACTTCGCCGAAGTCCCAGCCCTCGCCGTACACGTACACGCCGCTGCCGTGCACGCCGTGCTCAGTGGGCGTCAGCGCGTCGAGCGTCGCGCGCACGGCCCGCATGTTGCGGGCCATGTGGTGCCCCATCAGGTCGAAGCGGAAGGCGTCGACCTTGTAGTGCTCGGCCCACAGTGCGACCGAGTCGAGCATCAAGCGCTCCATCATGGCGTGCTCGGTCGCCGTGTTGGGGCAGCAGGTGCTGGTGGTGACGTTGCCGGCGTCGTCGAGGCGATGGTAGTAGCCGGGGACGACGCGGTCGAGCACCGAGCGCTCGGCCTGGCCCGCGGCGTTGGTGTGGTTGTAGACGACGTCGACCACGAGTCGCAGGCCGGCGCCTTCCCACAGCCCCATCACCATCTCGCGGAACTCGAGGATCCGTGCCGGCCCGTCCGGGTCGCTGGCGTAGCTCCCCTCGGGGACGTTGTAGTGCCAGGGGTCGTAGCCCCAGTTGAAGCCGTCGCGATCACGGACGGCCTCGACCGCGGCCTGAGGCCGCGGGCTAGACGACGGCAGCGGTTCGTCGATGTCGGGCTCGAGCCACGTGGCCCGGTCCTCGTCGATGGTGGCGATGTCGAAGGTGGGGAGCAGGTGGAGGTGCGTGAGGCCCGCATCGGCCAGCCGTCGCAGGTGCGCACCACCGTAGGTGCCCTCGAGCGTGAAGGCGGTGTACGTGCCACGCAGCGCGTCGGGCACGAGCGGGTCCGCCACCGAGAAGTCGCGCACGTGCAGCTCGTACACCACCGCGTCCACCGGATCGGCCAACGGCGGCTTGACCAGCTCCGCCCAGCCGGGCGGCGCCAGGGCGGGGTCTCGCAGGTCGACGACCTGCGAGCGGGCGCTGTTCGTGGCCAGGCTGAGCGAGTACGGATCGGTCACGAGGTTGGTCTCGAAGCGTCCGGTCGTCGGCACGAACACGTCGACCTCGAACAGGTAGAACGACCAGCGCCACTCGGGGTTGCCTGTGATCGACCACACGCCGGTGGCGTCGTCGCGACGCAGCGGCACCGTCTCGACCAGGGGTCCGGAACTCGTCTCGAAGCGTTGCAGCGAGACGCTGCGAGCCGTCGGAGCCCAGACCGCGATGCTCGGCACGTCGCCGTCCCAGGTCACGCCAAGCGCTGCGTCGGTGGCGTAGCGGTCGTCGAGCACGCCGGCGAGCTGCAACCCCGTGGCGTCGACGAGGCGACCGTCTCGATAGCTCGCGAGCGCGAGCTCGCCGCGCAACAGAGCCGGCACCGCGGACCGCACCTCGGTAGGCAATCGCAGCACCGTATGGCCGGCGAGGTGCGGGAACTGGCGCAGGACGTCGGCCGGGAGCCCGTCGTCGTCGATCGTCACCTCGATGCCCGGCGCACCCTCCACGCCGTCGTCGCCCAGCGTGAGGCCCGTCGTGGTGCCGTACAGCGAGAACGTCTGCCCAGGCGTCACCAGGCCGACGTCCCACGCGAGCACGTCGCTGCGCAGCCAATGCCCGCGGCGTGAGCGCAGGTCGCCGCCGCCCACGCGGACGTCGGGCGGTTCGCGGAAGATCGTGGCGCTGCCTGACAGCAGCCAGACCTCGTTCCCCTGCGCCAGGTCGAGGAACATGTCGGGTCCGGGGTCCTTGTCGTCGCCCTTGTGGACGATGAAGCCGACGCGCGCCGCATCAGGGGCGAGCGGGACGTCCCAGTAGACGCCGTACGCGCTCTCGCCGGTCACACGCAGTCCGGCGTCCCAGGTGACGACCGCGCTGGTGTCTTCCCAGACGTGCAGCACCCAGCCGTCGTAGTCACCGTCCGGGCGCGTGTAGTGCACGCGCGCGACGTCGTCCGCCGGCGGCGCCAACGGGGGTGCCGTGAGGATCCGGTCGCTGCCCGAGACCAGCCACACCTCGCGACCGTGCTGCCCCAGGACGAGGAACATGTCCGGCCCCGGGTCCTTGATGTCGCCCTTGTGCACGATGAAGCCCACGCGGGCGGCGCCGTCGCTCAGTCGCACGTCCCAGAACGCACCGTAGTCGTCGAAGCCGGTGATCGGGAGGCCCTGCGCCCACGTCACCTGCTCGACGGTGTCTTCCCACAGGTGCAGCACCCAGCCTTCGTAGTCGCCGTCGTCACGTTGGTAGTGGAAGCGCGCGACGCCGTCGGGGGGCCCTTCCTGAGCGACGGCGATCGGCGGGAGGGCGAGGGCGAGCACCACTGCACCGAGCGTCAGCAGCGCACCGATGCTCCGTGAACGGCGAGTCGAGGGCATCCGGATCCTCCTCCACGGCGCTCGAGCGGACCAGCCGTGATGCTCGAGTGTACCGCCGGTGGTAGGCTCCGCGCCGTGCCAGGCTCCTCGTCGACACGCGCGCCGCGGCGCCTCCTGGTGCGGCTCGTACACGTGAACGTCGGACTGACGCTGTTCGGCTTCAGCCTCGCGTGCATGCTGCGATCTGGCGTCGGGCTCGGTCCGTGGGACGTGTTCCACGAAGGCGTTGCGGCGCGCACCCCGCTCTCGGTCGGGATGGTCATCGTCGCGACGGGCCTCGCACTGCTGGCGTTCGCGGCCGCCTTCGCACGCGTTCGACCGGGTCTCGGCAGCGTGTTGAACATGCTCATGGTCGGCCTATGGGTGGACGTGTTCCTCGGATCGCTGCTCGTGCCGCGACCGGACACGTGGCCGACTGCCGCGGCGCTGTTCGGAGGGGGCCTCCTGCTCAACGGTCTGGCCACCGGGCTCTACCTCAGCGCTGGACTCGGTGCGGGGCCGCGCGACGGGTTCGCGCTGGGCATGGCGCGCCTGCTCGGCACGACCGTGGCGCGTGCGCGGACCCTGACCGAGCTCACCGTGTTGGCGGTGGGCTGGCTGCTCGGTGGCACCGTCGGCGTCGGCACGCTCGTGTTCGCGGTGACGATCGGGCCGCTGATGCAGGCCAGCTTGCGGTTGTGCGCTCCGCTCGTGCGCGCCTACGAGCGCCCTGCGACGAACGCCAGCGACGCCGAGGCGAGCGAGGCGCCCGAGACACCGCAACGGTGAGCGCGGCGCCCGTCGGGTGACGGACGCCGCGCGCCGAGCGGGCGAGGTCGTACCACGCGCCCCGAACGCTTCGTTCAGTCCAGGTCGAGCGCGTTTCGTGCCTGCAGTACGTCGCTGGCCGTCAGGCCGAGCCCACGCTGTTCGGCGACGTCTTCGGGTGCGTACGGCACGAACGCATCGCCGAGCTCGTCGGCGTCGCCCCAGGCGCTGAGCACGTGGTTGAGGACGGCCGCGATCTCGTCGTCGCTGAGCTGCCCGAAGGCCGGCATCAAGCCGTTGTAGCTGACGCCGGCGACCACGATCTGACCCTGGAGCCCGTACAACATGACGTCGACGAGGTACTCGGTGTCGGCTGCGTAGAGGTCGCCGACGTGCCCCGCCAACGGCGGAAAGGCGCTGGGGATGCCGGCACCGTTGGCCTGATGGCAGGCCGCACACTGCGCCGTGTAGACGGCCGCTCCGTCGACCTCGGCGACCATCACGCCGGGCTCGTCTGGGACCGGCTCCGCTGGGGGCGCGATCGCGAGGTCGACGCCGCGCTCGACCACGAGGCGCATCGCATGTTCGATGTCGATCCGAGCGGCGCCGTCTTCGAGCATCTCGAACCCGCTGAGACGCGCGTCCGCCTCCGCCAGCAGCGCTTGGTGCTGGCCGTCGTCGAGGACCTGGAGCTGCCCCTGTGGACGCGAGGTGATCAGGATCAAGAGGGCCAAGATGACGGCCACCATGCCGACCCCACCGAGGAGGAACCCCCGGCGGACGGCGTCCTGGCTGACGATGTACTGGCGCGTGCTCTGGTCTTGGTCAGGCATGGCGCACCTCTGCGCTGGCAGCCGCTGGAGTCGCATGGCCGTGGGGTGTACCGTCGCCGTGCGCCGGGACGGGTGGATGCTTCAGGCGCGGGTCGTTCTCGGGCACCAGGCTGCGCGAGGCGAGGCTGCGCAGGACGAACGCGAGCCACAGGCCGCCCAGGCCGAGGAAGACCAGGACGTCAGCGGCTACGGGCAGTCCGGTGCGACCGACCTCGGGGGCGAGGAACCAGTACGTGTGCACCGCCTGGTTGAGGATCGCCCAGCCGGCCATGAACGCCAGCGCAGCGCGCTGACGCTTGACCCAGCGGGAGAAGAGGATGAGGAAGGGGAGGGCGAACCCGGCGACCGCCAGGTAGATGCCCATGCCGCGCCAGGGCTCGACGTCGAAGCGCAGCACGTAGAACGTGTTGGTCTCGACGATGTTGTTGGACCATTGGATCATCAGCTGGCTGATGTTGACGTACGCCCAGAACATGATGAACGCCATCAGGAAGTTGCCGAGATCCTGTAGGCGCTTCTCTGTCAGCAGTTCGTCGATACGACCGTCGCGGTTCGCCAACCAGACGATCGCCAGGATGGTGAGCGCCATCGCGCAGATCGCTTGGCTGATCATGAAGATGACGCCGTAGATCCCCGACCACCACTCAGGCGTGAGCGACATCCCCCAATCGATGGAGGCGAGGGTCACCGTGACGACGTAGGCGACGATCGCCAGGCCGCCGACGGACTTCATGCGGTATCCGATGCGGCCCGCATCGCCCGAGCGTGCGTCCTGCTCGCGTGCGTTGCGCAGGAAGAACCAGGCGAGCGCGATCCAGGCGGCGAAGTAGAGCACGCCACGGATGATGAACCAGGGCACGTTGAGGTACGCGACCTTGAACTCGACCAGGGGGTGCGCGGCCACGTACACGGGATCGGCCCACGGGTACAGCGTGGTGACGCCGAAGAGGACGGGGATGAAGAACAGCGCCGTGAGCGGCAGGGCCGAGACCATCGCTTCGAGCGGACGTCGGACGACCGCGCCCCACGAACCGCCAGCCATGTGGTTCACGGCGAGCAGCGCCAACGCGCCGAGCGACATGCCGGTCCAGAACATGAACGCCATCAGGATGGCGCCGAAGAAGCTGCCTTCGCTGAGGCCGACGACGGCGCCCACACCGAGGCCGACGACGCCGAGGCCGAGGGCGACCATGAGCGGCCGCGATACGGCGACGGACGGAGTCATCGGATGCTCCCTTCGGTGCCCTCGAGCTCGAGGGCACGGCGCACGTCGGCTGGGACGTCGTCGATCGTCGCGTTCTGGGACAGCTGCAGGGCCTTCACGTAGGCGGCGATCGCCCACCGGTCCTCCGCTGGGATGCGGCCGGCGTAGCTGTACATCCGGCCGAAACCGTTCGTCATGGCGTTGAAGTAGTACCCGACGGACGCGTCGAGCAGGCGTTGGTCGTGGAACGACGCCGGCTGTGGGAAGCCGCGGCGGACGACCATGCCGTCACCAGCGCCCGTGTAGCCATGGCACATCGAGCAGAAGATGTCGTAGCGTTCCTGGCCGCGCAGGAGCAGGTCGTAGGTCAACTCGATCGGCAACTCGGTGACGAGTCCGCCGTCGCGTTGCCCGGTGAAGAAGACCGGGTCGATGGCGCCGCGCTCGCGGGACACGGTGCCTTCGAGCGGCGCGCGGTTCCCGGACCCGTCGGCGAAGAACGGTGTCGCCTGCAGCGGACCGACCCGAGGTTGCTCGGCCATGTTGCGACCGCAGCCTGCGAGCAGGAGCGCGCCGACGAGCGCGAGGACGAAGAGGCGGCCGGCTCGGTTCATCGCTCGACCTCCGTCACCGCGAGCGCCCCCGTGTGCTCGAGGAACGCCCGTGTGTCAACGGTCTCGAAAGTCGGGTCCTCCGCCTCGATGCAGAGGAAGAAACGGTCGCGCGACGCCCGCTCGAAGCCCGGGGTGTTGAAGATCGAGTGGTGCAGCCGGGGGAGGCCGTTGCGCGCGAGCATCACGCCGGCCGCCGTCAAGGCGGACAGCAGCACGGTGATCTCGAACGTGATCACGATGAAGTTCGGCCACGAGTTGAGCGGACGGCCGCCGACGTTGAGCGGGTAGAACTCCACGCTGGCGAACCACTGCATGAAGAACCCGGCGACGAGGGCAACCATACCGACGGCCAGCACGGCGAAGCCCAGCCTCGTCGGTCGCTGGCCCAGCGTGGCGTCGAGCCCTTCGACCGGGTACGGCGTGTACGCGTCCATGCGGCGGTAGCCGGCCTTGTGGGCAGCCGTGGCGGCAGCCAGCACGTCGTCGGACGTCTCGTACTCGGCGGCCAGGCCGTAGAGCTCGGCCGGCGCCGGCGCGGCGTTGGGGCTGGCGGCGACGTCACTCATGCGCGACCCTCCTCACCGTAGTACGAGTCGCGGATGGTCTCGTAATGGTCGGAACCGTGATGCGCGTCGTGATGCACCATCTCCTTCATCTCGGACGTCGCGACCGACGGCAGCAGTCGGATGAAGAGGAAGAACAGCGTGCCGAAGAGCCCGAAACTACCGGCGAACAGCGCCCAGTCCCAGAAGGTCGGGATGTAGTTGAACCACGAGCTGAGCAGGAAGTCCTTCGTGAGCGACACGACGATGATCACGTAGCGCTCGAGCCACATCCCGATCGAGACGATGACCGAGATCGCGAACAGCGCGATCGGGTTCTGTCGCACGCTCCGGAACCAGAGCGGTTGTATCGCCACGAGGTTGCACATGATCAGCAACCAGAAGGCCCACCCGTGGTCGGCCCCGAAGACGCGGTTGTAGGCCATGAACACCTCGAACTCGACGCCCGAGTACCACGCCATGAACAGCTCGATGCCGTAGCCGTAGACGACGATCATGCCCGTGCCTAGGAGCAGCTTGGCGGCGTTGTCGAGGTGGCGCATGGTGATGACGTTGCGCAGGTGGAAGGCGCGCCGCAGCGGGATCGCCAGGATCAAGACCATCGCGAACCCTGCGAAGACCGCGCCTGCCACGAAGTACGGCGGCATGATGGTGTTGTTCCAACCGGGCAGCTGCGACACGGCGAAGTCCATGGCGATGGTGCTGTGCACCGACAGCACCAGTGGGAACGACAGCGCGGCGAGGAGCAAGTAGGCGCGCATGTAGCGACCCCAGCTGCGGGCCGAGCCGGTCCAGCCCAACGAGAGCACCCCGTACAGCAGCTTCTGGAAGCGGCTGCGGGCGCTGTCGCGGAGCGTCGCGAGGTCGGGGATCAGACCGATGTACCAGAAGACCAGCGACACCGTGGCGTAGGCCGAGATCGCGAACAGGTCCCACGCCAGGGGGCTGCGGAACTGCGGGAACATGCCGAACGTGTTCGGGTACGGAAGCAGCCAGTAGAACACCCATGGCCGGCCCAGGTGCAGGATCGGGTAGAGGCCGGCACACACCACCGCGAAGATCGTCATCGCCTCCGCGAAGCGGTTGATCGAGGTGCGCCAGGGCTGTCGGAAGAGCAGCAGCGCTGCCGAGATGAGCGTGCCGGCGTGGCCGATGCCGATCCACCAGACGAAGTTGATGATCGGCATCGCCCAGGCGACGGGCTGGTTGTTCCCGAAGATGCCGATGCCGGTCGTGACGAGGTGCACCACCGAGACCAGGTAGAGCCCGAGCAACGCGGCGCTGATCCCGAAGCCGATCCACCACCACATGGGCGTCTTGCCGGAGAGGACCGGCGTGTTGACGGTGTCGTCGATGCCTCCCGGCGTTTGACCGGGGCCGAGGACGCGGGTGGTCTCCTTGACCAACTGGGTGCCAGTGGTGACGGCCATCAGGCGCTCCCGTTCTCGGCCAGCGCCGGGTGCGGGTTGCTCACCCGGGCGAGGTAGGTGGTCCGCGGCACGGTGTTGAGTTCTTCGAGCAGGGCGTAGTCGAGCACCGAGCGCTTGGCCTCGCTGACGCGGCTCGTCTCGTCGGCCAGGTCGCCGAACACGATCGCCTCGGTGGGGCAGGCGCTCTGGCAGGCGGTGACGACCTCGCCGTCGCGGATGCGTCGGCCCTGGTTGTGGGCGTCGATCCGGGCGCCGGAGATGCGCTGCGTGCAGTAGGTGCACTTCTCCATCACGCCGCGGCTGCGGACGGTGACGTCGGGGTTGTTGGCCAACGACAACTCGGTGGCGTCGGTCGAGAGCTCGGCGTACTGCAGGTAGTTGAAGCGGCGCACCTTGTAGGGGCAGTTGTTGGCACAGTAGCGGGTGCCGACGCAACGGTTGTAGACCATCACGTTCAGACCCTCACTGTCATGAACCGTCGCGGCGACGGGGCATACGGGCTCGCAGGGCGCCTTCTCGCAGTGCTGGCAGGCCATGGGCATGTGGAAGAACTCGGGGTCGTCGATCCCGCCGCGGTGGTAGGCGTCGACGCGTATCCAATGCATCTCGCGCCCGACCAGGACCTGGTCCTTGCCGACGATCGGGATGTTGTTCTCGGACTGGCAGGCCGTGACGCAGGCGTTGCAGCCGGTGCAGACGGTCATGTCGATGACCATGCCCCACTGGTAGGAGTTGTACTCCCAGTCGGGGAAGATGTCCGACTCGTGGTGCGCGACGGGATGGACGAAGGTCGGGTAGTCGGGCTCGGCGCGCAGCTCCGTGAGCGTGCCGGCGCGCACGATGTGGCGCCGTTCGCCGGTGCCGTCGAGGTTGTGGTGCGGCTGCGTGGTCGCCAGCCGATGACGGCCACGCGCTCGCGTGGCGCCGGTCACCCGCGTCACGGCACCGGTGAGGCTCCGGATGGGGGCGAGGTCGACGCCGACGCCGTTGCCGACGCGGCCGGCGGCCCGCCGGCCATACCCCGTCGTGGTGCTGATCACGCCCTGCGCCTGGCCTGGTTGCACCCAGACCGGCAGGGTGACCTCGCCGTCGGCGGTGCTGATGGCGAGGAGGTCTTCCTTGGTCACGCCGAGCGCCTCGGCGGTGGCTGGAGCGATCACCGCGACGTTGTCCCAGGTGAGCTTGGTGAAGGGTTGGGGCAGTTCCTGCAGCCAGCCGTTGTTGGCATGCCGGCCGTCGCCCAACGACGGGTCGGGCATGACATGGAGGACGAGCTCGCTCGGCGTCGGCAGCTCGGCCTCGAACACCTGCAGCGTCACGCTGCGCTCGGGCGACGCGCTGTCGTCGACGACACCGCGGTAGAGCGCGCGCTGCCAGAAGGTGTCGAAGTCGCCCTCGACCCGGTCGCGCCAGGCGGAGCGCACGATGTCGAACGCGCTGCCTCCCTCGTCGCCGAGCGCTCCCGCGAGCAGCTCGAGCTCGCTCCGCCCTCCGTAGAAGGGGCTGAACAGCGGTTGCGTGATGGTCACGCTGCCGTCGAACGCGCGCACGTCGCCCCACGTCTCGAGGACGTGGGCCTGCGGAGCGTGCCAGGTCGCGAGCGCTGCCGTCTCGTCGAAGCTCTGACCGAGGTGGAACGAGGTCGCGACGCGACCCATCGCCTCGTCGAAGCGCAGCGCTGCCGGCGCCGTGTAGGCGGGGTTCGCGCCGACCACGACGAGCACGTCGACGGTGCCGGCGTGCATCTCGTCGCTGAGCGCCCGCAACGAGGCGCCGTGAAGCTCCGGCCTGACCTCTGGCGACGCGATGTAGCGAACGGTGCTGCCGACGTTGCCCAGGAGGTCGTTGATCGCGTGGGCCAGCGCGTGGACGACCGGCGCCTGTTCGGGGCCGGCGAGGACGAGCGACCGACCCGCGTTCGAGCGCAGGTCGTCGATGAGGGCGTCGGCCCACGGGCGCGGCACGCGCTCTGGCAGCGAGGCCGTGGGTGCGCCCGTCACGCCGAGCTCCGTCGCCACCCAGGCGGCGAGCGCTGCGATGTCGGCCGGCGCGAGCGGCAGGCGGTGATCGGCGATCGACCCGGTGGGCGTCGGATGGCTCTCGACGAGCCAGAGCCGGTTCATGTCGTCGTCGGCCGAGCGGACCCGGCGGCGGCGCGCGAGGTCGCGCGCATAGCGCAGCCGGCCAGGTCCACGGTTCGTGAAGTCGGCGTCGAACGAGACGACCACGTCGGCGTTGCCGAGATCGAAGACGGGCGCGACGTCCTCGCCGAAGGCGAGGCGAGCGCCGGCCACTGGCGCGTCTGGGCGCGACGCGTCCCACTGATGCCAGCGGGCCTCGGGATAGGCCTCGAGCAAGCGGAGCAGGGCGCCGCCCACGGTCGGCGACGTGACGTTCTCGGTCAGGAAGCGAACGCCGGAGCCGTCACCCGATGCCTCGAGGGCGTCGCGAAGCGCCGTGACGTACTGCGACCAGGAGCGTGCGTTGCCGCTCTGGCGGACGCCCTGCGAGCGATCCGGATCGTAGAGCGACAGGACCGTGGCCGACACCGCCGGCGCGGCGGCGCCGAGGCTGGCGGGGTGATCCGGGTTCCCCTCGACGCGCGTGGGCCGGCCCTGATGGCTTTCGGCCAGGACGCCCTCGGCGTAGCCGCCCTCGCTGATCGCGGTGGCGAAGTAGAGGGGGCGGCCCGGGACGACGTCCTCCGGTTGACGCACGTACGGCACGATCGTCTCGCGCGGTGCGGGCGGCCGAGCACAGGCCGAGAGGCCGGCGAGCGCCATCGAAGCGCCGAGCAGCTTCAGGAACGAACGCCGGTCGAGCGCGCTCTCGAGCGGCGCCGCCTGGCGGGGGAACTCCTTGCGCATGAACTCGACGAACTCGGTGGTCTCGGCGATCTCGTCGAGGCTGCGCCAGAAGCCGTCGCCACGTTCGCCTTCGAGGCGTGCGCGGATGGTCTCGAGGTCGAGCCGTTCGCCCCGCACGAGGGGGTCGACGGCGCTGTCGTCGGGTGCTGTGTTCGGTGTCTCGTTCATCGGTGGCAGGTCGAGCATGAGATGAGCAGCTCGGTGTCGATGTGGTAGGCGGCGACCAGCTCGCGGCCGAGGGTCAGTTGGTCGCTGGGTGGCTGGTACGCCATGTTGAAGACCTCGCTCCGGGGTCGCACGAATCGTTCGGGGGCACGGTGGCACTCCATGCACCAACCCATGGTCAGGGGTTCGTTCTTCCAGATGCCCTCCATCTGGTCGACGCGCCCGTGGCAGGAGCTGCAGCCGATGCCGTTGGTGATGTGGGCGCTGTGGTTGAAGTACGCGTAATCGGGCAGATCGTGGACGCGGTTCCACTCGAGCGGGGCATCGGCCTCCCACGACGTCCACAGCGCGGCGAGCTCCGGTGATCCGACCCGGATCTGCGAGTGGCAGGTCATGCACGTCTCGCTGGCCGGAACGTTCGCGGAGGCCGCCACCTCGACCGAGGTGTGGCAGTAGCGGCAGTCGAGGCCGAGTTGCGTCACGTGCAGGTTGTGCGCGAAGGCAACAGGTTGCTCGACGGGCACCCCCACTGCGTTGTTCATCGTGCGAGCGTAGATGGGCAGCGCGACGATCAGCGCGA
>REEJ01000221.1 GCA_007695125.1 Trueperaceae bacterium
GTCCCTCATGAGCCGCAACGTCGGGCTGTTGGCGAGTCGTGGGCTCGGTTCCATCGGTGCTCAACGTACATCGGTCCGAGTCGACTCGGGCCGATGCCGGGTGACGGGGCCGGATCAGCCGCGTTGGGCCAGGCCCAGGTGCGCGTCAGGCGGGTACGGCCTCCGCGGACTCGGCGGCGGTGACCTGGACGTCGAGGCGCAGCTTGACCTCTTCGCTCATCAGGAGGCCCCCAGCCTCGAGGATCTGGTTCCAGTGGAGGCCGAACGCCTTGCGGTTGAGGACGGCGCTGGCCTTAGCGGCGCGGCGACGCAGGCCGAACGGGTCGGTGATGGCTGCACCTATCTCGGCGTCGAAGCACCCGCGGACGGTAGCGAGACACATGTGGCGGACGGAGAACTCGATCTGCGTGTGGGTGGGGTCGATGGTCGATACGGTGGACATGTGTGGCTCCTCGGCGCTGGTGTGGCTCCCGGGCTCGGTGCTGGGCAACGCCGTGCACTTGTGACGCGCTCACCGACGCCGGGATATCGCTCAAGGGCGTGATCGAGACGATCGACGCGTGGGCGCGCGAGCACAGCGCCGGTGCCAGGCCGATGCAAGCGCCGGTGCCAGGCCGACGCGGTCGTCGCCTCACACCGAGCCGGCCAGTCGTCAACGGATGCGAGCGACCCGCATCCACCCAGGACGGGTCGCTCGCTCGCGAGTGAGCGGTCGTGTCTTCAGGCGCGGGTGATCCAGTCCGCAAGCAGACGGACGCCGTATCCGCTCGGCCCCCTGACGCGGTACCCGTCGGTCTCCTCGACGCTGTGGACGCCTGCGATGTCCAGATGCACCCAGGGGTACTGCGTGAAACGCTCCAGGAAGGCGGCCGCGACGCAGGCGCCAGCGGCAGGCTTGCCCGACGAGTTCTTCAGGTCTGCGACGTCGCTCTCGAGCGGCTTGAGGTACTCGGGCCACAACGGCATGCGCCAGACCCGCTCCGCGACCCGTTCGGCAGAGGCGCTCACGTTCGATGCCAGCGTGTCGTCGTTCGAGAAGAGACCGGCCGCATGCGAGCCGAGCGCCACGTTGACCGCTCCCGTCAGCGTGGCGAGGTCGACGACCGCGCGCGGCTTGAAGCGCTGCGCGTACGCCAGCGCGTCGGCCAGGATCAGGCGCCCCTCGGCGTCGGTCGAGATGATCTCTATGGTCGTTCCGTTCGATGCCGTCAAGACGTCCGACGGGCGGAAGCCAGCCGCGTCGATGACGTTCTCCGTCGCCGGGACGAGCGCCACGACCCGGCGAGGTGACCGCAGGCGCCCGACGGTTCGCATCGCACCCAACACGGCAGCCGCGCCGGCCATGTCCTGCTTCATGCCTTCGAGACCCTGCCGCCCCTTGATCGACAGGCCGCCGGAATCGAAGGTGATCCCCTTGCCGACGAGCACCAAGGGCGCCTCCTTGCCTCCGCTCGGGTCGTGCTCGAGCACGATGAAGCGAGGCTCGTAGCCGGCCGCCTTGGCGACACCCAGGAACGACCCCATGCCCTCTGCCTCCGCCCAGGCACGATCGCCGATGGTCACGGCGAAGCCGTGGTCCTTCGCCAGGCCGCGGGCGACCTCGGCCAGGTGTTCGGGCGTGGCCACGTTGGCGGGATGCTGCACGAGGGTGCGGGCCAGGCGCGTCCCCTCGGCGACGGCGTCGCCCCAGCGAATGCCGTCTCGGAGCACCTCGAGTTTGCCTGCGTCCTCGTCGACCAGGGTGAACGACTCGAGACCGTCGTCGGCCTGGTAGCGGTACAGGCCCAAGCGGGCGCCCTCGACCGTCGCTTTGGCCGCCTCGCCCAGCGCCAAAGCGTTGACGCCGGCACCGTGCGCGACGCTCGCAACGCTCTTGGCTCCGAGGTCGCGAGCACGCCGTGCGGCCACCGCCGACGCGGCGCGCGCCGCTTCAGCACCGAACGCGTTGGCGGGGCCGAGTCCGACGACGAGGACGCGGTGTGCGGCTATCGCGCCGCGCGGGTACAGCACCGTCACCTCGCCAGTGCGACCGGTCGCGTCGCCGGATGCGATCACCTCGCTGATGGCGCCCCCGAGGGCGCGGTCGACCGAGGCGGTGACACCCGACGGTGGCGTGGTGCGTTCGAACAAGTTCACGACGAGCGCATCGACGGCGATCGTCAGCGGGTTCACGGAGGCTGCAGAGACGTCCATGCGTCGAGCGTACCAGCGCCCGATGCCGCTGCGGGGACTCGGGGCCGGCGTCGCGGCACAGGTCGGGTGCCGGCTCAACGCGCCAGCGGAGCCAGCAGCGTGAGCAGGAGCGGCAGCGTCACGAGCGACACCAGCGTGCCGAGAACCACGGTGCGACCGACCTGGTCGGCATCGCCTCGGAACGCCACGGCCAGCATGGCGAGGTTGATCGCCGTCGGCATCCCTGCGAGCAGCGTCAGGACGGCGAGGTCGAGGCCCCGCAGACCGACGAGGGCCCCCAGCGCGAGCGCGACGGCGGGCATGGCGACGAGCTTCAGGCCGACGGACGTCACGTTCAGACCGTTCGGCCGCACGACGCGCGCTCGGCTCATCTGGATACCGAGCGAGAGCAGGACGAGCGG
>REEJ01000171.1 GCA_007695125.1 Trueperaceae bacterium
CCAGCACGGCCTCTTCGTCGACCACGAGTCCGATCGAGACGCAGAAGCCCGGGTAACCGCGCACGAAGTTGTGGGTGCCGTCGATCGGGTCGATCACCCAGGTTGGAGCGCCGGGCTCGGCCTCGTCCAGCCCCTCTTCCCCGACGAAACCGACCTCCGGCGCCGCCTCGCGCAAGGCGACCACGAGGCGTCGTTGAACCTCGGCGTCGGCGAAGGTGACCATGTCGCCGGGGCTGGTCTTGGTCGTCTGGCCCAGGTCGCCGTCGCCGGCGCTGGCCTGCGCGGCGAAGGCGGTCGCCCAGCGCCCCAGCGCGCGGGCGTGTGCGCCCGCGACGTCCTTGAGTGCGAGGAGGCGCTCGGTGTCGAACGTGCGGTCGGGGGTGTCGCTCATCGTTCGAGCGTACGACGCGTGAGCCTGGCGCACGGCCGTCAGCGGCTGGGCGCCAGGCTCCAGGCCTCGCATCGCACGACGCGCGCCTCTCCCCCGACGGCCGTCAGCGCCACGCGATCGACCGCAGGCCCCTCGGGGTAGACGCGGGTGGTGAGCGCATGGCGGTCGTCGGCGATCAGCTCGAGCACCGAGCTGTCGAGGTAGAGGTGCATCTCGACGCGCTCGAGCGGCTCGCCGGGCAGGCCCAGCGGAGCGCTGTCGACGGCGTACTCGGCGCCGTGCGGGCCCTTCGCGTGGCGCGTGTCGACGATCAAGCGCTTCGTCCGCCAGGCGATGAGCACGTCGGTGTGTTCGGCCTCGCTGTGCTGCAGACGCAGGCCGGATACGGCCGCGGTGCCGCGCTCGAGCGTCAAGCGGAGCTCGAGGGCCGAACCCCCGACGTCGAGCTCGACGCGGTCGCGCACGTCGACGGCGTCGAGCCGCGCGGGCTCGCCGGTTCGCAACGCCGTCAGTTCCGGTACGAAACGCTGTCGCACCTCGTCGTCCTCGAACGTGAGGACCCGTGGCAGCGACATCACGCCCGCCCACGTGCCGTTCGCGCCTTCGACGGAGCGTTGCTCCTGGAGCCACCCCCACATCAACCGACGTCCGCGGTCGTCTTCCGTCGTCAGCGGGGCGTAGAAGCAGCGGTAGCCCCAATCCAGGCGCTGCCTCCGCTCGGGGTGGAAGCGCCGGTCGCGATACGTGCCGATGAGCACGTTCGGGTAGGTGAGCTCGGACCGTTGCCAGCGCGATACCAGCAGCAGGTGCGCGCCACCTACGGTGACGAAGTTGGGACACTCCCAGATCTGTCCAGTGTCGTCGCACACCGGCTCGGCGTGCTCGGGGACGAAGGGGTGCAGGTACGTCCAGGTGCGCAGGTCGCCGCTGCGGTAGAGCAGGGCCTGCCCGACGCCGCCCAGCGACGTCCCGACCAGCGCATACCAGGCGTCGCTCTCACGCCACACGAAGGGGTCGCGGTACGCCTCGAGCGTGTGTTCGTACAGCGACTCGGGCACGCGCGCGACGGGATTGTCGCCCAGTTTGCGCCAGCGGACCAGGTCGTCGGAGCCGAGGGCGACGGAGGTGGCTTGCACGCCGTCGCGCACGCCGGTGTAGAGGATCGTCGGCGTGCCGGCATCGATCACCAGGCAACCCGACCAGCAACCGCCATCGTCTGCCGGCGGCATGTCGGGCGTGATGGCGACCGGGAGGTGCTCCCAGTGGACCAGGTCGTCGCTGACCGCGTGGCCCCAGTGCGGAGGCGCCCAGCGCGGCGCCAGCGGGTTGTGCTGGTAGAAGACGTGGTAGCGACCGCGCCACTGGACGACGCCGTTCGGGTCGTTCATCCAGCCGGACGCTGGCTGCAGGTGATAGCGCGGACGGTGGCGATCGGAGACGAGGCTCACCCCTTGACCCCCGAGGCGGCGATCGACTCGATGAAGGCGCGCTGCAGCAGCAGGTAGAACACCAGCACCGGGATGGTGATGAGCGACAGGTAGGCCATCACCTCGCCCCAGGCGACGTTGAGCTGGAAGAAGTACTGCAAGCCCACCATCACCGGACGGTACGTCTCGCCTTGCGCGACCATGAGCGGCCAGAGGTACATGTTGTACATCGCCAGGAACTTCAGGATCGCGGCGGTGGCGAAGACCGGCCCCGACAGCGGCACGATCACACGCAGGTAGACCTGCCACCACGAGGCGCCGTCGATACGAGCGGCCTCGATGATCTCGTCCGGGAGGTCCTTGAAGAACTGCACGAACAGGAAGATCGAGAGCGCGTCGGCGATGAACGGCACGATCTGGACGCGGTAGCTGTTGAGCCAGCCGAAGGTCAGACCGTCGGGGCCGAGCCACGGCAGCGCGTTGACCATCATCAAGAGCGGTACCGCGATGGTCTCGAACGGCACGATGAGGGTCGCGATGACGACGGAGAGGACGATCGCACGGCCGCGCCAGCGCAGCTTCGCGAAGGCGAAGCCGGCGAGCGAATTGAGGAAGAGCCCGAACATCACCGTGAGACCGGTGACGAGCACACTGTTGTACACGAAGCGACCGATCGGTGCTCGCTTGAAAGCGGCGACGTAGTTGTCCAGCGAGATGTCGCCGACGGGCAAGAAGGCACGGAGCGAACCGGTGTCGCGCAGGAGCTGCAGGTCGGGCTTGAGCGACGAGACGACCATGAACACGACCGGGAACACGAAGACCAGCGCGACCGCGATCAGCAGAGCGTAGCGCCAGGCCACGCGGTAGCGCTCGTTGCGGGCACCGACCATGCGCCCACTCATCGCGCGCGCTCCCGGGTCACGTAGCGCTGCAGCAGCGACACGGAGAGCACCAGCAGGAACAGCACGACCGAGATGGCTGAGCCGCCCGCGATGTCCTGGCGCTCGAAGCCGCGCTGCACCGCCTGGAAGACGATCGATTGGGTCGCATCACGCGGCCCACCGCGTGTCATGACATCGATCTGCGCGAAGAGCGCGAAGGCCTGCATGGTGATCACCACGAGGATCAGCACGGCCGTGTTGCGCAAACCCGGCCAGGTGACGTGTCGGAACTTCTGCAAGGCGCTGGCGCCCTCGACCGACGCCGCCTCGTACAGCACACCTGGGATGGTCTGGAGACCGGACAACCAGATCACCATGTGGAAGCCGACGGCCTGCCAGATCGACATGGCCATGATGGCGCCGAGCGCGGTGTTCGGGTTGCCGAGCCAGTCGACCGGCGTGAAGGCGCCGAAGGTGAGCCCCGTGAGCATGGAGTTGAGCAACCCGCCCGGGCTGTAGATGAAGCGCCACAGCAACGACACGACGACGATCGAGATGACGACGGGCATGAAATAGATGGTGCGGAAGATGTTGACGCCCCGCAGACGCTGGTTGATCATCAGCGCCAGCATCAACGCCAAGGTGGCTTGTGTCGGAGCGACGACGAGCACGAAGAGCATGGTGTTGCGTAGCGCGCGCATGAACACCACGTCGCTGGCGAGGAGGTAGAGCCGTCGCTCACCGAGTTGCCAGGAGGCGAGCTCGCGCAGGCCGTCGAACTGCGGGTAGTCGGGGTTGCGGCGGGTGATGTCGCGCAACACCGGATAGACGGGTGCGCCGGTGTCGTCGCGGAGCGTGGCGCCGGACTCGGGATCGGTGAGCGGCGCCATCATGAAGGGCCTGACGGTGAGCAGCTGGGTGAAGTTGCGGGTGCCGACGAACGCCGTCGGGTTGGGCGACACGAGGCGCTGGTTGGTGAACGCCATGACGAACGCCAAGGCGAAGGGGGTGATCAGGAAGGCCACCAGCAGGATGACCGCGGGCGCGGCCATCGCCAGACCGGCCGCCTCCTCACCGCGGCGGCCCGGGCCCAGACCGCTCGCCGCGGCTTGCCGAACGAGCTCCGGGACGGGCTTCACCGGGATCCTGTGCATCGCGCTCTCGGTCTCCTCTCGCTCGGGTGTGGCCCCCGCTGGGGGGCCACACCGCACACGAAGGTGTCGCGGGCGTGCGGACGCGCGCCGCGAGCCGAACTCAGCTCAGAAGCCGTAGCCGTCGTTGTTGGCGATGTCGCGCTCGATCTCGTCGACGGCCGCGTCGAGCGCGTCCTGCACGTCGGCGCCGTTGGCGATGTCGGCCAGCGCCTTCTCGAAGGTCAGCGCGATGCCCACGTACGCCGGGGTCGGCGGGCGGATCAGCGACTGCTGGTTGCTCAGCTCGTAGAACACCTCGAGCGGTCCGCCCTCACCGTAGTTCTGGGTCATGGCGGCGGCGGAGACGGTCGACGGGACGAGGCCGATGCCGTCGCTGAAGGCGGCGAGGTACTCGTCTTGCAGGGCGAACTCGATGAAGGCGTTGGCGCCCTCGGGGTGCTGGGTGGTCGCCGAGACGCCGAACTGCCAGGAAGCGCCGCCGATCTTGGGACCGTGGCCGAAGTCGGGCGCCGGCAGGAAGAGGAGGTCGTCGCCGAAGGCCTCGAGGGCGGGGATGGCGGCCCAGTTGCCGTTCCACTGCAGCGCGTAACGCCCGTCGAGGAAGCCGGTCTCGCGATCGGCGTCGTCCTGCGACGTGCCTGGGGTCAGGCCGCGCGTGAAGAGGCTCTGCCACCAGTTGCCGAAGGCCACGGCCTCGGGGCCGTTCAGGACCCCTTCGGCGGTGAGGAAGGTGCTGCGGTCGATCAGGTCGCCACCGAAGCTCTGCAGGAAGGGCGAGAAGGCGTAGGGGTACCACTCTCCGGTCCACGCCATGCCGACGTCGAACGCGTAGTCGAACTCGCCGGTCGCGTCGAGCGTCTCGAGGATGGCGTCGAACTCCTCGAACGTCCAGGGCGCGTCGAGGCTGGGGATGCGGATGTCGTTCGCTTCGAGCACCGAGCGCCGGGCGTAGATCGCGATCGCCGCGTCCCACAGGCCCACCGAGTAGACCTCGCCCTGCCACTCGCCGATCACGCTGGGCAGGAAGCCATCGAGCACACCGTCCGACAGGCTCAACGGTTGCATGTAGTTGGCCCAGGCCCAGTTGGGCATCACGGGACCGTCGACGTCGAGGATGTCGGGCAGGTTGCCGGCGAGCGCGGCGGAGACGACCGAGGGGTTGTAGGCGAGTTGGGGGAACTCCTCGAGCGTGACGCGCCAGTCGTCTTGCGCGGCGTTGAAGTCGTCGATGATCTGGACGATGATCGCTCGCTCGACCTCGTTGCCGGCGCCGTGGTACCAGAGGCTCAGGGTGGTCTGCGCGAACACGACGCCGCTCAGTGCGAGGGCGGCGAGCAGCGCTGTGAGGGACCGCTTCGTCGTTGTCATGATGATTCCTCTCCGTTCTTTCGTAGCGATGCCGGCCAGCTGGCGGGCATCGGGGCGACGGACCGAGGTGCTTTGGACCGTGTCGGACTCGAGCCATCAATCGGGTGCGTCCAGTCAGGACTCCTCTCCGGCGTCGCTCGCAGGCGCGCGTCCCACGGAGCCACGCTCGACGATCGGGCACGGTAGGCGCCGCTGGGGTGGCGGACGATCCTCGCCCCAGGGTGCGGTCAGGAGGTGGTCGATGGCCCAGCGGCCCATGGCCGCGTGCGGCAGTGCCATCGTCGTCAGGGCCGGGCGCAGGGCGTCGGCGATGTAGTGCTGGTCGTCGAACCCGACCACCGACACGTCACCGGGGACGCTGAGACCCACCTCGGTGAACGCGAAGTAGGCGCCCATCGCCATGCGGTCGGTGCCGAAGAAGTACGCCGTGGGAGGGTCGTCGGCGTCGAGCAGGTCGTGCGCCCAGCGGTAGCCGCTGTCGGCGTTGCCCGACCCCTCCCGAACGAGCGCCTCGTCGAAGGGCACTCCGGCCTCGGCGAGTGCTTCCTTGTAGCCCTCGAGGCGCCCCACGGCTGCGGGGTAGCCGGTCGAGAGGACGTCGTTGGTGACCATGGCGATGCGTCGGTGTCCCTCCTCGAGCAGCCGCTCGGTGGCCTCGCGGCCGCCGCGCACCTCGTCGGGCACGACCGACGCGAAGTCCCGGTTGGGCGTGAAGCAGTCCACGAGCACGGTCGGGACTTCATGCAGCGCCTTCGGGACGTGGACCTCGTGGTGGAACATGGCGGCGTAGACGATGCCCTCGACGCCGCGCTCGATCAGGTTGGCGACGGCCTGCTCGCGCACCCGGTCGTCACCGTCGGCGTCGATCACCATGAGCATGCGATCGGCCTGACGGGCACGCGCCTGGGCGCCCTTGATGAGATCGTGCGCGAACGGCGTGGTGGTGACCTGATCGGTGAGGAACCCGAAGAGCTGGGAGCGCCCAGTGCGGATGTGGCGAGCGGCGAAGGTGGGACGGTAGCCGAGCTGCTCCATGACGGACTCGACCTTGGCCCGCGTCGCCTCGGCCACGTTGGGCCGCTCGTTCAGGACGCGCGAGACAGTCCCGACGCCGACGCCTGCGGCCTTGGCGATGTCGTGTATCGACGGCTTCTTCACTGCCACGTCAGGTTGCCCTTCCTGGTGGAACCGATTCCAGTGGAACTGATTCCAAAAGCGTAGGGGACATCCTGGCGATCTGTCAAGACCGACCTAGGTGCGCCGCATGCGCGCAGCGCACGACCAACGCCGTCGGCGGCGTGGTCATCCGCCGGCGGTCCGGGCGTGGCATGATGCCACAACCCACACGCGTGCACGGCCCGCTAGCGGCGCCGTCACGAGGCGAGGAGCGGCATGGGCATCGGATCGTGCGACCACACCATCCACGAGCACCAGCACCACCACGTGTGGGACCTGGCGCAGCCGCCGGCGCTCGAGGTCGACGACGGCGCGAGCGTCGAGTTCGACACCACCGACGCGTCGGGAGGTCAGCTCGGGCCCAGCTCGAGCGCGGCCGACCTCGCGAACGTCGATTTCGCCCGCGTGAACCCTGTGACCGGTCCCGTCTACGTGCTCGGCGCGCGGCCCGGCGACGTGCTCGAGGTCGAGGTGCTCGAGCTCGCCATGAGCGGCTGGGGTTGGACCGCGCTCATCCCCGGCTTCGGCCTGCTGGCAGAGCAGTACACCGAGCCCTGGCTCAAGCACTGGGACCTGACGCCCGGCGCCCGGACCGCTGCGTTCGCAGACAGCATCGACGTGCCGATCGCGCCGTTCCCAGGCACCATCGGCCTCGCGCCGCCGACGCCCGGACCCCACCCCACCGTGCCACCGCACGCCTGGGGCGGCAACCTCGACACCAAGCACCTCACGGCCGGGACGAAGCTCTACTTGCCCGTCGGCGTCGAGGGCGCGCTCTTCTCGGTCGGCGATACCCATGCCGCACAGGGCGACGGCGAGGTGTGCGGCACCGCGATCGAGTCACGCATGCGCATCGCGCTGCGCTTCCGGCTGCGCCGCGATCTGCGCCTGCGCTTCCCCGCCTTCGAGACCTTCGGAGCCGCTCCCGGCGACCGCGCCACCAGCGGCTCGTTCGTGACCACCGGGGTCGGTCCGGACCTGATGGGCGCCGCTCGCGACGCCGTGTCGGGGATGATCGATCGCCTGATGGCCACCACGCGCTTGGACGCCGACGAGGCCTACGCGCTGTGCAGCGTCGCGGTCGACATTCGCGTCCACGAGGTGGTCGACGCACCGAACTGGGTGGTCGGCGCGTGGTTACCGCACGGCGTCGTGCGCGGCTGACGCCTCGACCCGTTGCGGAGTCGGCACCAGGCCGAGCCTGAGGTAGGTCCGCACCAAAGCGTCGGCAACCGTGGTCAGCGCCGCGGCTTCGTGCGCGCCGAACACCCGATGGCGTCGGACCGCATCGAGCCCGACGAAGCCGATGCAGGTCGGCCCGTCCATCATCGGCACGCTCGTGAGGCTCTTGATGCCCTGCGGTTCGAGCGTGTGCCGCACGCCGCTGTCGGGCGGCAACGCGAAGACGTCGACGACCTCCATGGCCTCGCCAGCCCGGTGGCGCGCCACCCATTCCGGTACCAGATGCAGCGGGAACGCCTGTAGGATCGCGATCTGCGGCTCCACGGCTGCGGCGCACCACTCGTGCGTGTTGTGGCACAGACCGGCGGCGAAGTCGTAGCTGAACGCGTACGCGCGGTCTGCGCCGACCGCGCTCCCGAGGGCCTCGAGCACCACGTCGACGGCGCCGTCGAGACCATCGCCATCGACCTTGTCGAGCCGACCCACGGCGATGCCGAGCGCCGTAGCGAGCGCCCCATCGACGGACGCGGGGGGCTCCGGAGGAGCGGTGTCGGCCGCTCCCCTCTCAATCATGCCCAGACCGCCGCATCTGTTCGCGCACCATTTCCGCAGCGTACCGCTGCGCGTTGCGCCGCGGAGCGACGGATGCACACCAGGCGCGGCCACGGGGGTCAGGTGGCGGTCGCGGCCCCTTCGCGCACCCACGCGCCCACCACGTCGGCCACGCGTGTCGAACCCACCCACGTAGCGCGCTCGGGTTCGTCCTCGGGGTCGCCGCCG
The DNA here is from genome assembly GCA_007695125.1 of Trueperaceae bacterium. Taxonomy (GTDB): domain Bacteria; phylum Deinococcota; class Deinococci; order Deinococcales; family Trueperaceae; genus CSSed10-48. The sequence continues at coordinate 8,360 of REEJ01000171.1, forward strand.
CGCTCGATCTCGTGCATCGAGAGGTCGAGCAGCGCGTGCAGACCCGGATGCAGGGCCCGTGTCGCACCCCGCAACACCTTCACCACGCCGACGGGAAGGTGTTGGCGCCGTGCCTGCACGCCGAGCTCCGCCTCGACGAGCTCCAACGCCTCACGACGGCTGAGGTGGTCGCGGCCGCGGACCTCGCGGACGGTACCGAGGGTGGCGTCGTCGTCCAGGCAGCGCACCACGTCGTCGGCGACGTCGTCCGCCGAGACCCAGTTGATGCGCTCCTCGCCGGCTCCGAAGAACGGCACCGGCTTCCCGGCGCGCACGGGGGCGCCGAGCAGGACGAGGGCGTGGTTCTCCGGGAACACGCTCGGACGGATCACCGTCCACGGCGCGCCGCTGGCCTCGAGATGACGCTCCGTCGCGCGCTTGACGCGCCCGAAGGCGGTGGCCTCCGAGGCGGCACCGGCGGCGGAGAGGTAGACGACCTGCCGCACACCCGCCGCCGCGGCCGCATCGATCAGCCTCCGCGCACCCACGCCATCGACGGCCATGGGCGTGTTGCGCCGCGACGGCGGCACCAGCCCATGCGCGGCGATGACGAGGCGTTCGGCGCCCGCCAGCGCACCCTCCTCCCACCCGGTTTCCAGCAGGTCGCCTCGGACGACCTCGGCACCGCGAGCCGCGGCAGCGACGAGGCGATCGGGGTCACGCGACACCGCGCGCACGCTCGAACCGTCGTCGAGCACGCGCTGGACGACGCGGCTGCCGAGGACCCCGGAGGCGCCTACGATCACCACCACGGCGGCGCCTCCCGCGGACACGGACGACGGGGATCGGATGGGGTCATGGTTTCACCTCCTGGGCCGCGCTCGTCCCGGGCTGCGGTGCATCGAGGCAACCCGGGACGAACGCCGTGACGGTGTGAGGCACGATAGAGCATCGTCATCGACGCGCGCCACATCGGCGCACCGACCCGCCACAGCGCAACGCGATAGGCTCGGCGTCGATGCGTACGCCGCCCGACGATGCGCTCTCCCCCGTCACCGACCGCTCGCTCGAGCGCTCGGAGACCATGCGTCGCGTCGTGCTCTCAGCCGTCGTCGGCTGGGCGCTGCTGTCGATCGCCTCCGTCGGCGCAGGGGATCCCGCTGGTGTCGTGTGGATTGGCGCCGTGGCGTTCGCCGTCGTCGCCGCACTCTGGTGTGCGCGCTGGCAGGTGTTCAGGCGCGCCGCCACGGCGGCGATCGGCCTGTACGCGGCCGTCCTGACCGGCGCGACCCTCTTCGCGGGTTGGTCCGACGTGACCGACGACGCCAGGGTGCAGATCTTCACCGGCAACCCGAACGTGTTGGCTGCTGCCCTGGTGACCGCCTTCGCAGCCTGGGCGGCGCTGGCGCCGCGGCGGCGTTGGGTGTGGTGGGGCTGGCCGGCCGTGGCGCTGGCGGTGCTGCACACCGGCTCGCGGACCGCGGGCGGCGCACTGTTGGCGGCGGGCACGGTGTGGTTGGTGGTGCAGGCAGTCCGCCGACGCTCGCGACTCGCGTGGGCACCGGTCGTCGCCGTGGCCATCCTCGCCGCAGCGGCGTTCGCCTGGCAGCGCGGCGTGGTGGAGTTGACGCCGAACCTGCTCGCCGCCCCCAGCGACTTCAACGACGCCGCGTGGCGTCATGATCTCGCCGCCAGCGTCACCGTGAGCGACGAGGGTGCGCCCGGACCGTTCCCCGGCACCAGTGCGCAGCGGCTGGTCGCGACCGCGCTGCCGAACCGGACGCATCTGGCACACCAGAGCATCGGTCGCTCCGAGGACGGCGTTCCCTACGTCGCCTCGATCTACCTGCGCTCCGACACACCGCAACGCTTCGTGCTCACCTCGCACCTCGCCAGCGTGACGTGCGACGTCGGCCCCGAGTGGAGCCGCTGCGTCACGCCGGTCGGCTTCGGCGACGACCATGCCCAGCGCCAGATCCACCTGCGAGCACCGGCTCGTGGCGGCAGCGTCGACGTCGAGGTGTTCGGCGCGCAGTACGAACGCGGGACCGAGGCGACGCCGTTCCTCGACACCCGACCCGCCTGGGTACCCCAAGCCATGGTCAACCGTTTCGACCTGCGGCGCGTCACGCTGCTGCCGGAGAACCGCCTGCCGCCCTGGCGCGCCGGCGCCGAGATCTTCATGGACCACCCCTGGTTCGGCGTCGGTCTGTCCGCCGCTCCCGACACCTTCCTCGAACGCACGGGCCGCACCATGTCTCGACCGGTCAGCTACGCACACCACCTGATCCTGCAGTGGCTCGCCGTCCACGGCGTGGTCGGCGCCGCGGGCATCGCCGTGTTGGCCATCGGCGTGCTGTCGCTCCTGAGCGCCACGGCGTGGGCACGGCTCGCACCGATGTTGGTCGCGCTCGCGCTCCTGAACACGTGGGACGTGACGCTCATGGAGCCGACCGTGTTCGCGGCTGCGCTGCTGGCGACCGCTTCGTTGGTGCACGGAGGAACGCCTACGGCACCTCGAACGCGCTCTGGTCGACCGGCCCACGCCGGTGACCCGAGTACCTGAGCTCGGTGCCCGAGTCGTCGAGACCCTTGACCACGAGACCCGCCCCGCGGTCGAACCAGAACCACCGCCCGTGGGCGCCGCCGTCGCGGCCGTCGACCTCGATCCGCCAGCGCTCCAGCACGCTGCCGTCGACGGTCTCGTCGGCCTCGAAGGTGCAGCGGTGCGTCTCGGGCGAGCGGGTGCACGGGTGGCGCGGGTCCTCGGGCTCGGTGACGGCTGCGATGTAGCCGTGCACGAGCAGCTCGTGCGTGTCCGGACCCGTCAGCGTGAAGCTCTGCGTGCTGCCGTCGGGGAGGAGCGCCCACATGCGCACCGAGTCGCCGTCCGGCATCGCGACGGTGACCTGCTCCGTGCCGGCGATGCGCCACTCGGTGCGCACGGCGTGGGCGTCGACCACGATCGTCCCCGCCATGGCTCCGGTGTCCGGGTTGGACATGTGCACGTCGACCGAGAACGGTTCGGTGAACCAGCTCCACGTCTCGGCGGAGGCGGCACCTGCCAGGGCGAGCACGGCCACGGCGAGCAGGCATCCGGGCACGGCGAGGAGCGTGGTGGGTGGGGCTGCGTCGGCTGCGCATGCGGTGTCGCCGTCCATGTGGGCCCTCCCTTTCCTGTCAATACGTGAGCGCACGATCGTGCTCGAAGGTGAGGCGCACCAACACGCCCGGCAGCGCGAACTCGGCAGGCACGTGTGCGCTGTCCACCTCGCGCACGCCGCGCGCCTTGGCCGACATGCCCGAGCGGTGGAAGCGCACGCCGCCGGCCACGCGCGCGGTTCGGCCGACGAGAGACGCCAGCGCGGCTCGGGTCGGACCGTCGGGACCACAAGTGACGTGTACGAGCAGCTTCGCCATGCACACCTCCGTTGTACGAGGCCCGAAGGGTAGCAGATCGTCGCGGCCACCCACGGTCAGATCGGACTGCGATGCGTGTTACTTAGGTCTTGCCCTAAGTAACAGTGTCCTCGTAGGATGCCCGCATGGCGCCGTCACCCGATGCCCGAACCGACGTCTTCAAGGCACTCGCCGACCCGACCAGGCGCGCGGTCGTCGAGCGCCTCGGGGACGGGCCCGCGTCGGTGACGGAGCTCGCGCGGCCATTCGATATGGCCTTGCCGTCGTTCGTGCAACACCTCCGCTCACTGGAGGCGGCAGGGCTCGTGGCCTCACACAAGTCGGGCCGCGTCCGCACCTACCGACTCGTCCCCGACCACCTCAAGGGCGCCGAGGACTGGCTCGCGCGCCAACGCACGCTCTGGGAACGCAGGCTCGACCGCTTCGACGCCTACGTCTCCACCCTCGAGGAGGACGCATCATGACCACCGACCGCTTCACCCACGACCCCGCTCTCGACCTCGTCCTCGAACGCGACATCGACGTCCCTCGTGCGCTCGTCTGGAAGGCCTGGACGACGCCCGAGCACGTCAAGCAGTGGTTCGCGCCCAAGCCGTGGTCGGTCAGCGAGTGCGTGATCGACCTACGCCCCGGCGGCGTGTTCCGAACGGTGATGCGCTCACCGGAGGGCCAGGAGTACCCCGGCGACGGCTGCGTGCTCGAGGTGGTACCGAACGAGCGCCTCATGTGGACCGACGCGCTGCTTCCCGGCTACCGTCCGGCTCCGGAGCCGTTCTTCACCGCCAGGATCGAGCTGCGCGACAGCGGTGGAGGGACGCGCTACGTCGCCACGGCGATCCACCGCGACGCCGAGGGGCGCAAGCGACACGAGGACATGGGCTTCCTGGACGGTTGGGGCATGGCGCTCGACCAGCTCGTCGCCCACGTGAAGGCGGTGCTCTGAGCCACGGGCAGCCCGAACGGCCAGTGCAGGGACGCGAGGTCACGCCACGATCGCCGCCACGCCCAAGGGCCCGGCGGCGCCGGCCACGGTCGGTGATCGGTCCGTCGCTGCGCGTCGCGCACGAGCGTCACGCCGAGCCAGCGAGGTCGAGGGCCAACACCACCTCGTCGCCGTCCATCCGACCCGTGTGGTGGAAGCCGAGCGACCGGTAGAACGGCTCGGGGTTCCCCTCACCAGGCACGTACGACAGCTCGAGCGTCGTGAACACCTCCTTGGCGCGCACGTGATCGATCACCTGCAGCAACGCGGCACGACCGACACCCCGCCCCTGGAAGCGCTCGTCGATCATGAAGCGCCAAACGCCTACGCTCGGCGTCGCCGGAGGAGGTGACCGAAGCGACTCGTCGTACAGCATCACGAAGCCGGCCGGTTCGTCGCCCAGGTAGATCGCCCGGTACCACGCCTCCTTCGAGAAGAGCGCCTGGGCCAGCGACACGGCGTTCGTAGCGACGAAGCCCTTCTGATGCTCCGCGACCGAGAGCTTGACGATCGACACGACCGTGTCCTCGGTGATCTCGCGCAGCGTCACGCGGGTCGGATCGATGGAACCGGTCGTCATCGCATGTCCTCCATCGGCCATCAGTCAAGCGCGTGCGTACGCCGACCGCGAGGGTCGAAGGTCACCTCGGACAGCGACCGCCGACGACGCGCATGGGAGTGTACGGATCATGACCGCTGCCGTCTCCCATGAAGGCACGTCGCGACGCTCGGCGGACGACACGATGGCATCCCACCCTTGTTGGTCTCCTGTTCGCCGTCGACGATCTGGCCATCGTGACGGAGGTCGGCGACGTGCGGCACGGAAACGAGCGGCACCGCGTAGGTGCGGCGCCGCTCGTCACCGAACCGGGCTCTGCCGGGCTACTCGCCCACGTACCAGCGAACCTGGTCGAGCATCGCCGAGCCCGCGCCACCGTCGATCGTCACGTCCAGGCCACGGACCTCGCGTCGCGTGAAGCCCTCGTCCGAGGCCCCTTCGGGTTGCTCGGCGGCACGCTCGAACGCGTCGAACGGGAGCCGTACGAGCGTCCAACCCTCGACCTCGTCTTGGAACGAGGCCTCGAAACGTGCCGAGGTGTCGCGCTCCTGATAGATGCGGACGTAGTCGATGCGCATCTCCTGCGGGAACGTCGTCGTCTCGTCCGGGTACCCAGGCCAATGCCCGCCGACCGCCACGTTCAAGATCAGGAAGTGCGGGTGGTCGAACACCCAGCGCGCGCCGCGCGGCAGGTCTGCCGGCGTGATGGTCGAGTACTCGACCCCGTCGACCGACCAGGTGATGCGCTCGGGCGCCCAATCGATGGCGTAGACGTGGAAGTCGTCGGCGAACCGAGCGCCTTCGGGGTGCGTGAAGGCACGGCCGACGCTATCGCCGGCCGAGTAACCGGGTCCGTGGACTGTGCCGTGGACGGTCGACGGCTCACGGCCGATGTTCTCCATGATGTCGATCTCGCCCGACTCGGGCCAGCCGACCTCGCCGATGTCGTTGCCGAGCGTCCAGAAGGCGGGCCAGAGGCCCTGGCCGTAGGGGATCTGCAGGCGGGCCTCGATGCGGCCGTAGGCCACCTCGAGCGCGCCCTGCGTGATGATGCGCGCCGAGGTGTACTCGCACGGCTCGCCGTAGTAGCACATCGGCGCGTCGCCGTGGGTCTCGAGCGCGCGGATCACCAGATGCCCATCGCCGTCGAGCGCCAGGTTCTCCGCGTCGCCGGTGTAGAACTGGCGCTCGGCGTTGCCCCAGCCGGGGATGCCGTTGGCCGTCCCGTCGCCGATCTCGGGCGTCCACACGCTCGGGTCGGGTGGCGAGCCCGCCGGCCCCTCGAACTCGTCCGACCACGAGAGCTCCCACGGACGCGTAGGGTCGCTGCCGTCGAGCAGCCGCACGTGCACGGTGCGGCCGCTGCCGTCGCCGTGGTACCAGAACTCGATGCCATCGGCGTGGCTGACGTCGACGCCCTGACCGAAACGCGCCTGGACCAGGCCACGCTCTGCCCACGTCATGCTCAACACCCGCTCGAAGGTGGCCTGGCGGGGCCGGGCGTCGGCGTCGCCGGCGAGCAGCTCGGGCGTCGCCACGCTCGTATCGGCGCCCGCTGCGAAGGAACCGGGTCCGTCACCGAAGTCCTCGACGAGGTCGGGGTCGAAGGGGTCGGCGTCGACGATGACCACCACGGCCTGGCGCTGGAACCCGAGTTCGGCGCCCTGCGGACCCTCGAGCTGCGCCTGCGCGCGCTGGTCGCCCGTGTGCCGGCGGTTCCTCAGCGCACGGACGCTCACGGCCGCCTCGGTCTCGCCGGGCTGGAACACCACCACCTCGTCGACTGGGACGAAGTCGCGCCCAGGCGTCGCCTCGTCGCCACGCACGAGCACCCGCACCGAGACCGGCTCGTCGCTGGGCCCAGAGAGCGCGAGACGCAGCTCACCACGCTCCTCCTCAGCGAGGCGCACGAGCGCGTCGGCGAACTCGACCGCGACGACGGCGGCAGCGGCCTCGACGCCCGACGAACCGTAGGCCTCGACACGCGCGACGTACGTCGTCCCCTCGCCCGATGGGAAACCGAGGGCCCAGCCCGAGGCCTCGTCGAGGCCCAACCCATCGTCCGGTGCCCCGCTGGGCTGAAAGTCCGTGCGGCGAGCGAACGAGTCGAACGGGATCTCGACCAGCCGCCACTCGCTGGTGTCGTCGCTGAAGCGGTAGAACCAGCGCTCGGCGCTGTCGCCCGTCAGGTCCGGGTTGCGGTTGTCGAACAGGTCGACCTGGACGGTGTCGCCGTTGCCCGGGCCCTGGTACCAGAAGCGCAGGCCTTGGTACGGCGAGAGGTCGATCCCGATCCAGCGGGTCAGGGCGTCGTTAGCGAAGGCCTGCGTGAAACCGCCCCACGACGCGATGCGGTGATCGACGCGCAGCACATGCTCGGTGCCCACCTGATCGGGTAGCTCGAGCGGATCGCCGGGGTCGACGGCCACCGCGGAGAGCTCCAGCGCGCCGCCGCCGTCTTGCCAGGTCACGAAGCCGATGCCGTTGCCGAAGGCGTCGGTGCCGCTCGGCACACCGTCGCCGAGGTCTGCGAGCCGCAGGGCGGGCTCGTCCTGGGCCATCGCCAGCGCGACCAGGCCGGTCAGGGCGATCGCCACGAAGGGTGCAAGCAGGCTCGGGAAGCGTCTGGTCATGGGTGGTTCCTTCCACTGGCGGTGCGTGAGGGGTGCTCGGCAGCGCAATGGGCAGCGAGCGTGAGCCACGGCGACACGTCCGTGGCGTCGCCGTAGCGCAGGCCGTACCCGCGCGGGAACAAGGGCGCGTCGCAACCGTCGGTCGGCAACGCGTCCAGATCGAAGGGCAGCTGCGCGACGCTGCGCGGCCAGGTGTACGGGAGGGTGCCGACGGCCTCGCGCTCCCCGAACAAGACGTCGGCGACGCCGTCGCCCTCGGAACCAGGCAGCCAGGCGGCGACGAAGGCGTCGGCCAGGTGCAGCTCATGCTCGATCACCAGCGGGCGGCCGGACACCAGCACCACGACCAGCGCGTCGACCCGAGCGCGCAACCGCTCGACCGCGATCGCATCGGCGAGGGAGAGTTCCAGCGTGGCGTCGTCTCCGAACCACTCGGCGTAGGGCACCTCGCCGACGACGGCGATGCCGAGCTCGGCGCGCTCCGGTGCCGCGTCGGCCCTCTCGAAGCGGCCGCGGGCATCGAAGTGCAGCGTGGTAGCGGGGCCGAAGCCGGTCCGGAGACCCTCGAGGATGGTGGTGCCCGGCGTCAGCGACGCGGTCGAGCCTTGCCACTCGATGGTCCAGCCGCCGGACTGCATGCCGATGCTGTCCGCGGCGGAGCCGACGACGAGCACGGTCTGCGCGGCATCGGCGCGCAGCGGCAGCGCAGCGGCGTCGTTCTTGAGGACGACCAGCGTCTTCGCTACGGCCTCGCGCGCCAGCGCGCGGTGCTCGTCCGACCCGACCGACGCCTGCAGCGCATCGTCACCGAACGGCCGTTCGAACAGGCCGAGCTCGAACTTGACGCGCAGGATGTTGGCCACCGCCTCGTCGATGCGCTCCAGCGTGACGTCGCCGCGCTCCACGGCACGCAGCGTGGCCGCGATGAAGCGGCGGTGGTCGTACGGGACCATGTTCATGTCGACGCCGGCGGCGATCGAGAGGGCCACCGCCCGGTCGTAGTCCCGGGCGACGTCGTCGACGCCCGCCCAGTCCGAGACGACGAAGCCGTCGAAGCCGAGCTCGCCGCGCAACACGTCACGGAGCAAGTAGGAGTGCCCGTGCATCGGCAGCCCCTGCCAGCTGGAGAACGACACCATCACGCTGCGGGCGCCGTTCGCCACGGCGTCCACGTACGGTGCCAGGTGCACGCGACGCAGCGTGGCCTCGTCGACCAGGGTGTCGCCCCGGTCGAGCAGGCCGCCGGATATGGGCGAGGTGTTGAAGGCGGTGCCGCCGTCGCCCACGAAGTGCTTGGGCGTGGCGAGCACCGTGTCGGGTGCCGCCAGGTCGTCGCCCTGGAGGCCGCGCTGCGCGGCGAGCGCCAAGCGCGTGACCAGGTCCGGGTCCTCCCCGTAGCCTTCATAGGTGCGACCCCAGCGGATGTCGCGCGGCACCGCCAGGACCGGCGCGTAGTTCCAATGGATGCCGGTGGCGAGCATCTCGAGGGCGGTGGCACGCGAGATCGCCTCCACCAGGTCGGGATCGTCCGCCGCGCCGAGGCCGACGTTGTGCGGAAAGACCACCGCTCCCACCACGTTGGCGTGCCCGTGCACGGCATCGACGCCGTAGAGCAACGGGATGCCCAGGCGTGTGGCGAGCGCGGCCTCCTGGTACCCCCGCACCATCGCGGTCCACCCGGCGACGGTGTTGTCGCCGGGTGGGTAGCCACCCCCGCCGCTCAACACGGCGCCGATCGCGTAGCGCTCGACGTCGGCGGGGCCGATGCTGCCGCGCTCGATCAGCGTCATCTGGCCCACCTTCTCCTCGAGTGTCATGCGCTCGAGCAGGTCGGCGACGCGCTCGTCGATGCCCAGGGCCGGGTCGAGGTAGGCGGGCGGGGTGTCCTGGGCGGCGGCTGGCAGGGGTACGAGCGCGAGGAGCGCGACGAACCCGGCGATCGAAAGGGTCCTGACCGAGCGTGTGGCGAGCGACGGCCACCGCGTCACGACGAGCGCCTGGAGTCAGCCGCGGGCACGGCCACCTCGATTCGCGCGACGGTCCCGGTGCGCCCGAACACCTCGCGGCTGGTGGCGTGGTCGAGGAAGGCCCCTTCGAACGCCTCGACGCTGCCGTCGCGAAGCACCGCCGAGACGCGCGCGTCGCCGGCGTCGAGCCGGTAGACCACCGGCACGTGGCACATGGTGAACGCCAGCGTGCCGCGCTCGAGCGACAGGTCCTCGTGACCCGCGTGGGTCGTGACGCGGGTCAGGGCGGGCTCGGCCAGGAACTCCGTTCGCGGCAACAGCTCTGGGGCGAAGCCCAAGCGCCCCTCGCGCACCTCGACGCCGAGCTCTCCGAGCCGGGCCAGCACGTCCTCCTTGACCTGACCCGTCATGCCCGGCTGCTGCGCTCCGGCGTGGGCCGGGGTGTGTGAGTAGGGGTCGAGTGGGACGGCGCCGAAGACCTCGGGCGGCTTGTGGAAGCCGAGGCCTGCGCGCACGTCGTGATATGCGGCCGCGAGCGCCGCGAGGCGTTCGTGCGGCTCTCCCGCCACCCGGGCACGCTGGTAAGCCTCCTGGACCGCGAGCAGCAGTTTCGACACCATGTGCCAGTAGATGCTGCCGAGCCCCTCGTACGCGAAGAAGGTGCCGGAGCGGCCCGTGAAGGCGTCATGGTCGAAGACCTCTTCGAAGGCGCGTGCGACGGCCGAGCCGTGCGCGTCGACGAGGTCGCGCCACGGCTCCTCGCGTGCGAGCTCGGCCAACGCGCGGCGGACGTCCTTGGCGTTGCGGAACGAGCCGTGGAAGTGCACGTCGCCCTGCTCGTCGCGCACCACGATGCGGCGGTCGCCTCGCTCGAGCAGGGCCGTGAGCAGCGGCGAGGCTGCCACGCGCTCCGGCGACAGGTGGTTCTTCTGCAAGAAGCCGGGCAGGTCGCGGTCGGGGTACAGCACGTAGCTGTGCTGGTCGGCGCGGTAGAGCGGCCCGTGCCGCAGGCTGTGCAGCAGCTCCAGGGCCTCCTCGGCCGAGAGCAGGCCGGACGACAGGATCGCGACCTGACCCTCGAGCATCTCGCTCAAGTGCCGCACGCCCGCGCGGTCGTCCTCGAGGGCGAGGACGTTGTAGGAGTGGTAGAGCGCGTCGTCGCGGCGATTGGCGCGAAGCGTGTGCTCGAGGTACGCCTGGGCGAGCTCCAGCAGGCCAGCCACCGTCGCTCCAGGCACCTCGCTCCGCTCGCCCGAGAGGCCGCGCTCGTAGAGGCGCTCGCGGTAGGCGCTGCCGGCGGCGCCGAGGGCGTCCATGCAGACCCGCCGGCGGCGGTCGTCGAACACCCCTTCGAGCGCGTCCGCGTGCGCGCGCAGGGCGCCGTCGACGGCGCCGAGGAAGGTCGCGACCTCGCGTGAGACGCTGACGTCGCGGCCAGCCAGCAGGCCCTGCAAGAACACGACGCTGCGGTACAGGTAGGCGGTCGTGACGACCGAGAGTCCCCGACCCACGAGGGCGTTGTTGGCGTCGTTCCACTCGGGCCGCTGGGTGTTCATCCAGATGCCACCCTCGGGCACGAGGTTCGCGAGCTTGACGAGCAGCAGGAGCAGCAGCTTCTCGGCCATCGACACGTGGACGACGGCGCCGTCGCGGCCCATGACGAGCCGTGCGTCGGTGCCTCCGCTCGCCACGGCGGCGTCGATGCGGCGGTGCCGTTCGTCGTCGAAGTGGATCGTGTCGTAGGGGTCGGCGAGCATGGCCTGGTAGGGGGCGATGCGGTAGGGGACGTCGGCGTGGCTGAAGACGCGCCGCTCCAGCAACGCCTCGAGCGCGGCCGGGTCGAAGCGCTGCGAGGTCTCGAGCAGCTTCTGGAGGTAGATGACCTGGTGGTCGCTCCAGTACCCGATGTTGGCCCACGCATGCCCGGGCTCGGGGACCTCCCACTCGATCCCGTCGCGCGTGACGCGGTACGGGTTGTAGCCGTCGGCGGTGGTGGCGCCGAGGAACACCGTGACCATGCCGTTCACGAACCCTGGGAACGCGTACGCAAGCGCCTCCCAGTTCTGGAAGATGTCGCGCCAGTTCCCTTGGTAGTCGAGACGGAGCCGGCCGGCCTCGTCGCGGACGTTGATGGTGAAGCGGTTCCAGGGGCGGCTGGGATCCCCGTGACGGCGGCTGAACGCGAGCGGCAGGTACGAGCGGCACAGCCGCTCCAGGTCGGCGGAGCCGCTGCCGGCGGCGTGCTCGACCAGCTCGGGGTACGTCAGCGTCTCGGGCAGGGCCGCCAGGAACGCTGCGTGCTCGGCGTACGCAGCGCGGTTGCGGGTCCGGATGAACGCCAGCAGGTCGTCGCGCTGCACCCGGTGGTCGTCGACGAACAGGCCGCCGCGCATGACGTTGAAGAGCACGCTGGCGAGGTGGTGGTCGGCGCTCGCCTGGTCGCCCGTCCACTGCAGGCCGTCTGCGCTCGCGACGAGCGCCTCGAGCGCGTCGGCGCTGCGCCGCAGGTCGTCCTCGACACGCCCCTCGAGCGCGCCTTCGTCACCTGCGAGCGCGTTCACCAGGGCGACGACGCGGGCGTGGTCCTGGGCGACGTCGGCGACGAAGCGCCAGCGCCGCGTGGCGCCGGCCTCCAGCGCCACCTCGGCGTGGACGAGGAAGGCGCCGCGTCGACCACGGACGTCGGTCTCCTCGACCGGCGTGGCGCCGTGCCTGAACGCGTCGAGCTGGCGCGACGAGAGCAGCCGCCGCCCGCCGCTGAGCCCCAACGCGAAGACGGTGGTCGCCCGCAGCGACTCGCTCGGCTCGGCCAAGTCGGTGAGGATCGAGCTGAGCGTGAAGAGGCCTAGGCCGCTGCGCGGTTCGAGCTCGTTGCGCTTGTAGGCGTCGACCAGGTTGCTCATGCCGGCCTGCATCGCCGCGCTCACGCCGCAGGGCAGCAGGTTCTGGAGGCCATCGACGACGTCGACGACGCAGCGCTCCGAGGCCGTCTCGGTGAGCCAGGCGGTGCGCACGAAGCCGAAGGCGTCGCTCCCCCGCCACTCGTACGCGAAGGTGAGCCCCAGATCGAGGTTGACCTCCTCGAACACGACGGCGTGACCGAGCACGCTCTTGGCGAGCGAACGCTCGACGCGGTAGACGCCGCGGCCCCGCTCTGAGAAGGGCTCCCACAGCGAGGTGTGGCCGCCGCGGCGCACCCGCAGCACCGTCTTCGGGCCGGTGTGCTCGACGCTCTCGAACAGCCGGTCCTGCGTCACGTAGGGGAACAGCGCCATGTCGGCGTCGACGCGGCCCGCCGTGAGACCGCCGGTGCTGGCAACGAACATCCACAGGTCCGAGGCGCCGAGGAGGCTCATCAGGAAGGGTGGCATGGCGTCGACGTTGCGGATGCGGTAGAAGCGCTCGCCACGCAGCGTGGCGTAGCCACCTTCGACCGGTGTGCCGGTCGGATGCTGCGGGCCGTGGCCAAGATGTATGACGGAGTAGGACATGGTCGTGGTGATACCTCCGTGGTGGTGCGAGGCGGGAGGAACGCGGCGGCCGAGCCGGGGATCGGGGTGGTCCCGATCGTTCGATCAGCGCACAGCGCTCGCGACCGATTGCCGCTCGACCAGTTCCGGGTCGAACCGGTGCACGACCTCCCTCCGCTCGCCGTCGAGGCGTTCGAGCAACAGATCGGCGGCGGCTCGTCCCATCTCGACCAGCGGCTGCCGGACCGTGGTCAGGGTCGGCGTCAGATAGCGCGCCAGGAAGACGTCGTCGTAGCCGATGATGGAGATGTCGTCGGGGACCGCATGCCCTGTCTCTCGCAGGGTGCGCATCGCTCCGGCCGCCATCTGATCGTTGGCGACGAAGATGGCGGTCAGGTCGGGGGCGCGCTCGAGCAGATGTGCCGCCGCCTCGGCTCCCCCCTCTTCGAGGAAGGTGGACTCGACCACGTAGCGGTCATCGAAGGCGATCCCAGCCGCCACCAGGGCGCGGCGGTAGCCCATCAGGCGGTCACGGGCGTCGGCGTAGGAGAGCGGTCCGGCGATGTGCCCGATGTGGCGGTGACCGTGGCGCAGCAAGTGCTCCGTCGCCAGCGAGCCACCGAGTTCGTTGTCCAAGACGACGCATGACGAGCCGATCTCGGCGACGCTTCGACCGAACACGACGACGGGCGTGTCGCCGTCTCGTGCCAACTCGATGAGCGCTTCGTCGTCGAGGGCGTCGGACTGGACGATCAGGCCATCGCAGCGGCGTTCGAGCAGGAAGTCGACGGAGGCTCGCTCGAGCGCTGCGGTGGCGTAACCGCTCGACACCATCATGTGGATGCCCTCGGCCCGCACGACCTGTTCGACGCCACGGATGAAGGCGCCGAAGTAGGGGCTCGAGATCTCGTTGACGGTGACGCCGATGCCACCGGAGCGGTTGGTGGCGAGGCCGCGCGCGAAGGCGTTGGGCTTGAAGCCGAGCGTGGCGATGGCTGCGAGGACGCGTTCACGGGTCGGGTGCGCAACCGTGGAGGCTCCGTTGAGGACGCGCGATACGGTGGCGATCGACACGCCGGCCAGCCGTGAGACTTCGCGGATCGTTGCCATGCCGCCCTCCCCTCCACTGGCGTCGACGGGCCAGGTGGTCCGTCGTGTAGAACGATGTAACCGGTTTCAGGAAAGCGTAGCACCCGCCCGCATCAGCGTCAACCACATCCTCCGGTGACCGTGCGACATGCCGTTTCATACGCCGTTCGTCAACCGACCGGTGACCGTGCCGAGCTGGCGAGACGTGACGATCGTGTAGCCGCGGACGCGGCCAGCATCGAACCTGCAGCAGCCCACCCGGTCGTCGTCGAGGCGCCGGCGCAGCGCGGCGCCGGTGAGCGGTGCGACCGTGATCACCGCGCCGCCACGCGCGCAGGTTGGTCCGCTTGGTCTGCGCCGCGCGACGCCTACGTCAGCGCACCCTCCGCCAGCACCCGCGCGTGGCCGCCGACCCACACGGTGCCGGACCCGTCCACGTCGATGCGGACCCGGCCGTCGCGCCCGACCCGACGGCCCTGCGTGGCGGTGAAGGGCGCGCGCACGCGACCCGTCGCGAGCATCCACTGCGCCACGGACGCGTTGAGGCTGCCGGTGACGGGGTCCTCGATCAGGTTGCCGTGGTGATCGCTGAACAACGCCCGGACCTCGAGGGCGGCGTCGCCCCCGCCGGGGTACGGCCCCACCACCCCGACCTCGACGCGGGTCGGGTGGTGCCGTGCCGGCTCGATGTCGAGGACGGCCTGGGCCGTCTCGAGCAGCACCGCGATCCAGCCGGGGCCGTTGTCGGCCCAGGCCGCGTCGACGATCGCCGACCGGGGGATGCGCAAGACGGCGGCGAGCTCATCAAGCCGAGCCTCCTCGACGGGCCCACCGCGCAGCAGCGCCGGCGCGGCGAACGCCAGCGTGTCGCCGGCGACCCTCAGCCGCACCAGGCCCGCCCCGCACTCCTGCACCACCACACCGTCGTCGCGCTTCGGCGTGCCGCCGGCATGCAGCCAGGCACGACAGGTGCCGAGCGTCGGGTGGCCGGCGAAGGGCATCTCGCGCTCCAGCGTGAAGATGCGCACGCGGTAATCGGCCTCCGGCGCCGTGGGCGGGAGGAGGAACGTCGTCTCGGACAGGTTCAACCAGCGCGTGATGCGCTGCATCACGTGGGTAGCGAGTTCGCCGTCGCCGTCGCCCTCAGCGGCGATCACCGCGACCGGGTTCCCCATGAAGACCCGCTCGGAGAACACGTCGACCAGCGTGAAGCGTGGTGGCATGGTTCAGGCTCCTCTCGACGCGCGTTCCACGTACCCCTGATCTGCGTACCTCGGGTGGCCGGACTCGACGAGCGTCGCGGGTGACGACGAGGCGGTCCGCGTACGGGCGGAGGTTCGACACGAGCTGCTCGAACACGGGCACGAGGTCGGGCATCGTGGGCCTCCTGATCACGGATGCGTACCATGGTGCCATGGGACACGATCCGACGCCGGCTGCGATGCGACTCGAGCGGGGCACCTGCGAGCACGGCACAGGCGGCAAGCGCAGCGCCGTGACCGCCAGCCGGTGGCCGACATGACACCCGACGCACTGCTGCGCACGGCGGCCGAACTCGGCGTCGTACCCCTCTTCTACGACCCCGACCTCCCACGCGCCCACGCCACCGTCACCGCCCTCGCAGCCGGCGGAGCGACCATCATCGAATACACCCTCCGCGGCCCCGGCGCCGAAACGGTGCTCGCGGCCCTGGTCGCAGACGCCCCCGAAGGCGTGACCATCGGCGCCGGCAGCGTCAACGACCTCGCCACCGCCAACCGAGCACTCGACGCCGGCGCCGCGTTCATCGTAGGACCCAACGGCAACCGCGACATCGCCGAACGCTGCCACCACGCCAACGTCGCCTACGTACCCGGCTGCCTCACCCCCAGCGAGGTCGTGACAGCCGGCACATGGGGCTGCCCCCTCGTGAAGGTCTTCCCCGTCTCCGCCCTCGGCGGCCCCAGCTACGTACGCGCCCTGCGCGGACCGCTCCCCACCGTGCGCCTGATGGCCACGGGCGGCGTCGGACTCGACGACGTCGACGCCTACCTACGCGCAGGCGCGGCCTGCGTCGGACTCGGCGGCGACCTGGTGAAACGCGAGTGGCTGGAACACGACGACGGCCGCCGCCTCAGCGAGGCCACCGCCGACGTGCTCGAGCGCGCACGCGCCGCCCGCGAACAGAAGGGCTGACGAGCATGCGCTCGGGATGAACACGTTCGCGTGGCGCTGGCCGTGAGCGTGGCGCTGGCCGCCGCCCGGTTGGTCCACATCTACGCCTGCGAGAACGACCGCGGCGTGCCTGGCCGCGGCCAGGTCGCCTGGGCGGACGTCGCTCCCAGCTAGGAGAACGCAACTCAGTTGACCTAAGTGCGCACGTCACGATGGCCCCAGCCCGCAAGGAGGCCCATCGTGACCGACCCCGCCGACATGTGCGCGACCATCCTCGACAGCGTCCACGGTCAGCTCTCCATCGACGACGTCTGGACCGTCCACGACGCAAACGGCTTCACCTGGTGGCCCGGTGACGGCGTTCGCCAGCACGTCCGCGCCGAGGGCCCCGTCGACGTCGACGGCTGCGCTACCTGGTGGCTCAGCATCGAGACGCCAGTGTGGCGCGTCGGCGACGCCGCAGGGATCGTCGCGCTCGAGTGCGCGATCGAGGCGCTGCGCGTCCGCGCGTTCGGCGCCGGCGTCGTCACCGACATGGAGGACGGCAGCGTGGCGCTCGTCTCGCGCAGCTACCTCATGCCCGAGACGGTCCCGGAGCGCTGCTTCCCCCTGGCTGGACTCGGTGCTCTCCAGGCGCGCCTCGCGCTCGACGCCTGGGCCGATGCCGAGGCGCGCGTCGGCGACCACGCACGCGCGTGGCGCGACGCACGACCCCACCCGATCGGCGGCGAGCGCATCGGTAGCGACGAGATCCTGACGCTCCCCGACACCGCCATGCCTGCCATCGCACGGCGCCACGGACACGCCGGCCTGCTCGACATGTGGAGCCGGACCGGCGACGCCCTCGCCACCGCCCTGGGGGGCGAGCCGCACAGTCAGCACGACACGCTGCTCATGTTCGGCGCCGATCTCGGACGGCTGCAGGCGAGCGTGCTGTGCGGCCTCATGCGAGGCGGACTCGCCGGACCCAGTGTCGCCGTCACGATCATCCTCGACGGCCGCTACGGACCACAGGACGGGCGCGCCCTGTGCGAGGCGCTGCAGCGCCTCGCCCTCGAGCCACCATCGCTCGCCTGGACGCTCGGCTCGTGGGTGCTCCGCGATCGGGTCGACGGTACCGATGGGCTCATGCCCGTCTACGGCGCCTTCTTGCCGATCGGCCTGTTCGAGCCGGCCTACGGCGGCGTGCTCGGTCACGCGATCGGGTGCTACCTGGGCGACCTTCGGCGCTCCCTGCAGGCCTCGCCCGACCTGCGCCGGTGACGGCACCATGGCTTGGTTCAGTTCTGTAACGAACGCACGTGCAGGCGCTCGGCCCCGGCGATCACGCTTCTGGCGCACCAAGAGGCCTGCATGGTGATCCATGCAGGCCGTCCCAGATGCGCTTCGGCGCAGCGGCATGCCGTATGCCAATCTGCGTTGGTATTGACAATGACTACTGTAGATGTATATGGTGCGTTCATGCCCGCCACGTTCGACAGCCTCACCTCGCGCGACGCCGACTGGAACCTCGACGACTTCGTCGACGAGGTCAACGCGGTGCTGCCGGACGTGGTGCCGGACGCTGCGGCGAAGGGCAAGCTCGCCGTGAACGCGCGGCTGGTGCGTCACTACACCACCGAGGGCGTGCTCCCGCGCCCGCTGAAGGACGGCGTCGAGGCGCGCTACGACACCGACCACCTCGTGCGCGTGCTCACCCTGCGTCGGCTCCTGGCGGAGGGCTACCCGAGCACCGTCGCAGGCGCCTTCTTGCACGCGCACGACCGTGAGACGCTCGCGCGTTTCCTCCTGGGTGAGCTCCGGCTCGGGCTCGACCTCGCGCCCGGCGGCCCCACCGCGACGCCGATGCGGTTCACGCACCTGCGGCCGAGCGCGCGCTCGCAGCTCGACGCCATGCGGCGCCGCGCCGGTCTGGCGCCGCTCGAGGAGCGCCATGAGGAGCGCGGTGCGCCCCGCGGCGACGACCAGCCAGCGATGTCCGCGCCACCAGCGCATGCGCTCCATCGGCGCGCGCCCGCAGACCTGTTCGATGACGTCGACGACGTCGACCACGACGTCTTCGAATCGCGCGCCGAGCCGCTCCAACCACAGCGTCAGCAGAGCGCGACGGTCTTCACCCGGTACGACCTCCTCGACGGGCTCGAACTGCACGTCCGTCACGATTTCGAGGACCCCACCACCCCGGCGGCCTGGAACACCCTGCGCGACGCCATCCTGGCGCGCCTCGAGCAGATCGCCCTCGAACGCGTCACCAAGCGCTGAGCACGACACGCAAGCAGCCGCCCCGAGCATCTGCCGGGCCCGTCACGGCCTCGCGTCGAGCGTCCGTCGGCCCGTCCCAGCCATCGAGCCCGTCCCAGCCATCGCCACACGCAGCGGCCACCCACCCCTCACCGGCTCCTGGAAGGAGACCCCCCATGACCCATCTGCCCCTTCCCACCGTCAGCCTCACGCCCGAGCGCGGCGCCCTGCCGCGGGCCGGCGGCCGCGTCGACGCCCTCCTGCGCATCGAGGTCGGCGTGCCAGGCGTCGAGCGCAACCGCGAGGCCGTCACCCTGGCGCTCGTGATCGACCGCTCCGGATCGATGGGAGGCGAGCCCCTCGCCTACGCCAAGCGCGCCGCGCAGCAGGCGCTCACGGTGTTGCAACCCGGCGACGCCGTCGCGGTCGTCGCGTTCGACAACCACGTCGGGGTCGTCGTCCCGACCGTCGTCGTGCACGACGACCTCTCGGCGGTGCACGAGGCGATCGAGCACATCGGCGTCGGCGGCTCGACGGCGCTGCACGCCGGCTGGGTCGAGGGCCTCACGCAAGCGCTCGAGCTGGAGCATGCGTCGGGCATGGCGCGCGTCGTGCTCCTGTCGGACGGCTGCGCCAACGTCGGCGAGACCAGGTCCGAGGCGATCGCCGCCGACGTCGCCAAGGCGTTCGCCGACCACGGCGTCTCCACCAGCGCCGTCGGCCTCGGCGCGCACTTCGACGAGCGCCTCATGAGCGCCATCAGCACGGCTGGGGGCGGCACGTTCACGTTCGTCGAGACACCCCAGCAGCTCCCAGAGCTCTTCGAGACCGAGATCGCCAGCCTGTCGTCGCTGCGCGGCCGCAACGTGCGGCTGGCGTTCGACGGCGCCGCCGCGCGCTTCGTCGCCGCCGGCGGTGGGGCGCGTCTGGACGCGGGGCGCATCGGCTTCCCCGACCTCGTCGGCGGCATGCCGCGCGACGTGCTCGTGACGATCGAGCTCGATGCCCACTCCGCGCTGCCGCCGCTGCGCCTCTCGTGGGACGACACCTACACGGGCGCGCACGAGACGCTCGACGTCACGCTCGACCTGCCACTGCTCGATCCCGACGCGCTCGCCGCCCGAGCCGTCGACCCGGCCGTGGCAGCCGCGCAGCGCAGACACGCCTACGCCGACGCCGTCGGCCGCGTCGAGCCACTCGTTCGTGGCGGCCGCTTCGACGACGCCGAGCGCGAGATCAACTCGCTGCGCGCACAGGTCGACTCGTGGCCCGCCGACGCGTCGCGGGATGAGAGCCTCCGGGACCTGGCGCAGCTGCTCGAGCGGAGCCGCGCACGCGACCACGCCATGAGCGCGAAGGTCGCGCACCGCATGAAGTACCACCTCGACATGGACGTGGGGTCCTCGAAGCGCGCCTCGATGCTCGACGCCGAGCGCGGCCTCCGCTCCGCCAAGCAGGCGTACCGGCAAGCGGCGTCCAGCACGTCGAGGCCAGCGCGGACCACCGACGCGTCGGCAGGCCGCACGCCGATGCGGCCGGCGCGCACCGTCCATCAGGCCGAGGTCGCCCACCAGGGTGGCGGCACCACGCGCCTCGAGGTCGTGATCGGTGACATCACGCAGCAGACGGCGGACGCGATCGTCAACCCGAGCAACCGGGGCCTGTTCGGTACCGCCGGCGTCGACGGCGCAGTGCACGCCATGGGCGGCCCCGAACTCACCGCCGCCTGTCGCGCGATCGGCGGCATCGACTACGGCCAGGCCACCGTCACCCCCGGCTTCCGGCTGGCGGCGACGCACGTGATCCACACCACCACGCCGCGTTGGCGGGGCGGCGACGGCGGCGAACTCGCCACCCTCGAACGCGCCTACGCGGCCTGCCTCGACGCCGCCCGGCGCCTGCGTGTCCACACGCTCGCCATCCCCGCCATCGGCACGGGCGCGTTCCGCTACCCGCTCGACCAGGCCACCGCGGTGGCGGTCGCGGCGGTGGTCGCCGCGGTCACGAAGCACGAGGTGCCAGCGGTGGTGCGCTTCGTGGTGCTCGACGAGGGCCTGGCGAACACGTACGCGCGGGAGCTCGACGCGGCGCTGGCCGCGGTCTAGGCGCCGTCGTCCTCGAGCCACCCGAGCGTCCGCGCGCGCTCCACGGCCTCGAGCCGCGTCCCGACCCCGAGCTTGGCGTAGAGGTTCTTGACGTGGAACCGGACGGTGTTCACGCTCAGGCCGAGGTCGTCTGCGATGCGACCGTAGCTGGCGGCCGTGGCCAACGCGCGCAGGATGTCGCGCTCGCGCCGGGTCGCAGCCTGCAGCCCCGGCTCCGGCGCCGCATCCACGACGCGGGCACGGACCTCGCTCGGGAACGCCGCGAGCAGGCGCCGGGCGTACGGGTGCCCGAGCCGACCGAGCAACGCCGCGCACTCGCGGCCGGCCTCGACGAACGTGCGCGCGAACCCCTCGGGTTCGGCCATGCGAACGGCCCGTGCCAACGACGTGTGCGCGGACGATGCGTCGCCGCTCGCAGCCTGCGTCGACGCCTGGACGACCAGCGCCCCGATGCGCACGCCGTCGCCCGGATCGCCGGCGCCGGCGTGCGCCACGAGCGCACTCGTGATCGCGAGCGCCGCGTCGAGGTCACCGGGAGCGCGGCGCCGCAGGAGCAGCCGCGCGCGTGCCAGCGCGAGCGCCGCGCGTGCCGGCCCGCGTGCCCCGAGGG
Organism: Trueperaceae bacterium; assembly: GCA_007695125.1. Classification (GTDB taxonomy): domain Bacteria; phylum Deinococcota; class Deinococci; order Deinococcales; family Trueperaceae; genus CSSed10-48. Next base: position 29,569 of record REEJ01000171.1, read on the forward strand.
CCTCGGCGCCGACGAGGTGGGCCTCGGCCGCATCGAACGCACCCGCAGCCGCGCTCGCCTCGCACGAACGCGCCGCGACCAGCGCCCGCACCCAGGTCGGGACGCCGCGCTCCACCAGCGTCCGCGCCGCCTCGAGCGCGGCGTCGGCACGGTGGCGATCACCATCGGCCTGGCGCAGCCGGCTCCAGGCGAGCTGCGCGTTCACGAGCACGGCCGGCTGGCCGCCGCGCTCGGCGAGCGCCGTCGCCTCCGGGAGCGCGGCACGGACCGCCGCGAGCTCGTCGCGTTCCAGGAGCGCCGCACAGCGTGAGAGCAGCGCCGCCGCGGCGGCCGGATGGCCTGCCGCGCCCTCCAACGGCTGCGTCACCGAGATCGCCTTGCTCAACTGCCCGCGCTGCACGTAGAGCAGGCCGAGGTGTGCGCGCGCCAAACCCTCGGGGACCGCCAGGCCCGCTGCGCGGCTGAGCGGGATGGCGCCTTCGTACGCGGCGATCGCCGGGCCGATCTCGCCCAACTCGCGCCGCGCACCCGCGAGCGCCATCTGGGCCGTGGCCCGGGTCACGAGGTCCCGCTCGGGCGCTGCGTCGAGGACCTCGTGAGCGAGCGCAAGCGCGTCGTGCGCCCGTCCGCGCGTGTCGGCCAGCACCGCCCTGAGCGCGAGGAGCTGTGCGCGATCGCCTGCCGAGAGCGCCTGCACCTCGTCCTGCAGGCCGTTCGTCAGCTGCGCGAGGTCGTCGTACCGTCCACGCAGCAAGAGCGCCCAACCGTAGGCGAGACGGGCCCGCTGGGCGCGGGCGCGGTCTTCTGCGGGGAGCCGCTCGAGGGTGCGTTCGACGTAACGGGCGCGGCCCTGCATCACCAGGTCGTACGCCCGCGCGTCGAGCAGGCGCGCGCCGCGCCGCGTGTCGCCCGACGACAACGCGTACTCGAGCGCCACCTCGGCGGCACCGTGGTCCTCGAACCAGGCGGCGGCGCGGCGCCGCAGCAGCGGCTCACGCTCCGCGTCGACGGCGTTGGCGCGACCCCGGAGGAGCGTGCGGAAGAGCCGGTGGAAGCGCCACCACGCGGCGCCGGGCGGGGCGCCTTCGGGCGGGGGCGCGGCCTGGACGAACAGCCCACGCTCGCGCGCCTCGCGCAGGCGCGCGTCGGCGTCGTCACGCGCAGTCACGGCGTCGACGAGGTCGGGCGTGAAGGCGTCGAGCGCGGCCGCGTCGAGCACGAACGCGGCGAGCGGCCCGTCGAGGCGGGCCAACACCTCCTCGGCCAGGTACTCCAGCGCGTAGCCGGTGCCGTGCGCGAGGCGCTCGACCAGCGCCCGCTCGTCGGTGTCGACGGTGCCTACGAGCGCCAGTGCTGCCAAGCGGACGCCCGCCGCCCAGCCTTCGGTGGCGTGCAGCACAGCCGCGGCGGTCGCCTCCCCGACCGGCCGGCCGAGCTCGCGCGTGAGCATCTCGGCGGTGTGGTCCGCGCTCAGGCGCAGCTCGTCCGCGCGCACCTCGAGCAGCTGCCCGCGGGCGCGCCAGCGGTGCAGCGGCAGCGGGGGGTCGGCGCGCGTGGCGATCACCAGGCGCAGCCCTTCAGGAGCGTGCTCGACCAGGAACTCGAGTCCCTCGTGGACCTGCGGGTCGGCGACGAGGTGGAGGTCGTCGAGGCACAAGAGCACCTCGCTTCGCGCCGCGCTGAGGGCGTTCAGCAGCGACGTGAGGAGCACCGGCACGGGCGGTGCCTGCGCCGTGGCCAGCGCGCGTTCCAGGGCCGCGCCGTGGCCACTGACGCGCTGGAGCGCCGCGCCGACGAGGCGGAAGAAGCGCTGCGGGTCGTCGTCTCGTTCGTCGAGCGCGACCCAGGCGACGCGGGCGGGATCAGCGCCCATCGCGGCGACCAGCGCGCTGGTCTTGCCGAAGCCCGCCGGAGCGCTCACGAGCGTCACCGGCGAGCGCCAGGCCTCCGCGAGGCGCGTCGTCAGCGCCGCGCGTGCCACGTGGCGCGGGTGCAGCGTGGGCGGCCGCAGCTTCGCCAGCGGTATGGGCTCGGGGGTCGGCGCACCGGCGGGGCCGTCGGGCATGCCTCGACGGTACTGCGCCGGGGGCGGGCTCTGGGCAGGGGCCGCGGTCCCGGCAGACGCTCAGCCGGCGCCGTGGACGCGCGGTAGCTCGCGGACCCCGATCAGCACGAGCCCCAGGTCGCGCACCCGCGCGAGCGCTCCGTGCAGCGCGGCTTGATCGGCGAGCGTGCCGGTGAGGACGGTGCTGCCGTCCGGTTCGTGGTGGAGCTCGAACTCCGGGAAGAGCGCCGCTGCGCCGCTACCGAGGTGGCGTTCGACCCGGAGCTCGTAGGCACGAGCCGTCGCGGGTGCCACCGCGCACCTCAGCGCCGTCCGGCGATGAGCCCGAGCAGCCACACCTGGAGCAGCACCTGCGGGACCTTCGTGGCGATGCCGCCGGTGGACAACAGCACCGAGGCGTCGCCCGCGTAGGCGGCGATGAAGAAGACGAGCACCAGCGCGTTCACGACCGCTCCGAGGATCCACAACCAGCGGCGGCGGAGCAGCACCAGCGCGCCGCCCACGGCGTAGCAGCCGGCCGCGAACAACACGATGCCTTCGCTCCCCGGCTCCCCCTGGTACCCGCCGGTGCCGAGCACGCCAAGCGCGAGCAACACGTAGGCGAGCGCGGTGAGCCCCGCGAAGAGCGCGGCGACGCGGCCGGCCCTGCCTGAGTCCGTGAACGGTCGGCGTTCGACGGCGGCGATCATGCGACCACCTCGTCCAGCCGAGCGCGGACCGGGGCAGCGTGAGACGCGGCGGCTGGCGCCGCGAACGCTGCTGCGGCCTTCGACGGCTGCGCGTCGGCGGCGGGCTCGCGCCGCTCGAGCGCGTCGGCGACGCCGTGGGTCCAGGCGCGGATCGCCTCCCAGTCACGGAAGTCGCCAGCGGGCGCCTTCACCACGCGGGTGATCAAGCGGTCGACCAGGCTCAAGCGGCTGCGGTCCAGCGCACCCGCCAGGGTGACGTACCCGCGCGCGCCTGCCGACTCGACGAGGGTGGCTGCCTGCTCGGGATCACCCGCGGGCTGCGGGTCCTCGAGGCCGAGCGGTCCGACGCCATAGAGCCACACGGGGCGCTCGCGCAGTGCGGCAGCGTGTGCCTCGAGGTACGCCGAGGCGGCCTTCAGCCACGATCCGACGTAGACGGCGCTGCCGATCACAGCAGCGTCGTAGCCGTCCGGCGCCGGAGCCGTGCCGGCCTCGTGGACGTGGGCGGCGTGGCCGCGGGCTCTGAGCGTCTCGCCGATCGCCGCGGCGACGTCGACGGTGCTCCCGTACTTGCTGGCGTACACGATCAGGACCTTCATGTGGGTCCCCCTCTCTCTGCCGCCATGCTAGGGAGGGGGCGATCCGGGGCGCGCCACATGATGATGTGGGGTGGGCGTGTGGGCGTCGCCCGTCTGCCGCTGATCGGGGCTCGGGGCCGTGGACCGACGGACCGCTGCTATCCGAACCGCATCGGCGTGCAGACGCCGGCAATCCGGTTGCACGCCGACGGGACCCAGTCCGTGGCCATCGAAGCGATCATCAGCCCCGTGCCGGCCCCTAGGTCGAGCGCGATCATCAACCCGAGCGCACCGATGCCGAAACCGGCCGCGAGAGCGGCCCCGAGGCCGACGAACGCTCCGGTGATGACGACACCCTCGACCACGCAGCAGGCGTAACCGCGGGCGCTCCCGGCGGCGGCGCAACTGGACAGCGTCCGGGTCCCGGCCAGGATCAGGCCGGCCGCCATGAGCTGCTGGCTCGCGTTCAGCGTGAGCAGGTACTCCACGAACCCCTTCCCGCGCCCGTCGTCTCCGACACCCAACGTCTCACCCGTCACCGGATCGCTGCGCCACCATCCCGCGAAGCGGCCCCCATCGGGCACGCTCACCGGCGTGACGACGGCGAACCCCGCCGCGAGATCCGCGGCGATCGCACGCCGCGATCGCTCGGGGAGGTCGAGCCGTGCGGCGGCCTCGACGTCGCCCGGTGCCAGCGTACGGATCTCGACGCCCTCCCGCTGCGCGGCCTCGAAGACGGTGAACGTGTTCCACTCGGCGGCATCGGGGCGGACGATCGGCAGGCCCTCGGTTCGCGTCTCCCACACCCCGATCGTGCGCGCGGCAGCGGGCGCGAGGCGCGGCAGTCCAGGCTGAGCGACGTCGAGGACGACCTTTCGGTTCTGGACGACGTCGACCACGGCATGGCTGCCGTCCCACGCACGTTCGACGACGACGAGCGACGGCACCGCCCGGTAGGCGAGCACGTCGTCCGGGATCGGAGCGGCGTCGAACGCGGCGTACAACTGGAGCAGGTCGAGCGAGCGAGCCGACTCGGCCACCTCTTCGGGCAGCTCGGCATCTGCCGCCAGTTCGACGCCGGCATCGAAGATGCTCTCGAGGAGCGGCTGTGAGGCGATTGACGAGGCGAGCTGGGCGTCCAGGACGAAGGCGTCAGCGTAACGACCAGGCGCGACCATGAAGGTGTGCGACCGCAGCATGGCGTCGGCCACGTCTGCGGCGCTGACCTCCGGGTCGACCTCGACGATCCCGGCGGCGCGCCGCTCGGTGCCGACGCGATCGACGATCGTGCGCGTGTGCGTCGTCTCGCGACCACCGGGCTCGATCAGCGTGTACTCGATCCACTGTGCGGTCAGCGTGACGAAGTCGTCCGGATCGGCTTCGCCCGCCAGTGCGCCCGCCGCCGTCCCGAAAAGCCCACCCGTCGCCCGGACGACGCCGGCCGCCTGGTCCATCGCGACGTCAGGCGCGAGGCTGTTCCCGTTCAGGTCGAAGGCGAGCGCGCCGGGCGCGAACTCGCTCTGCATGAACGGCGTGAAGAACGTTGTCGCCTCGAGGACCGCCTCCGTGTCGGTCGGGTCGTCCACGTCCATGAGGCCGTCGGGCATGTTGACGAGGGTCACGGCTCGCCCGTAGATCGACACGGCGGGTCGCTCCCACGGATCGGTCACGGGAGAGACGATCAGCTCGTGACCGCGCCGCTGCTCGATGAACACCTGCACGCGTACCCTGTGCACGAGCTCTTCGGGCACGACGTCGTCGAGGTGGCCCTCCACGTCGAGGGACTCGGGCGCCTCGCCCTCCGGGAACGCCGGATGTGCCTGTTCCCACGCTCCGCCGAAGCCGTACTCGACCCACGTGTAGGCGCGCGTCGCCTCGACCAAGGCGTCGACGACCCCGTCGGCAGCGTCCGCGTTCACGCCGATGCGTCCGCCGAGCATGTCGGTGACGTCTTCGAGCTCGCGCTGGAGTTCGCCCAGGATCGCCTGGCCCTCGCCGGCGGCTCGGCCCATGTCGGATCCGTCGAGCCCGAACGAGCGGGTGAATGCCTCGAAGGACGCGTCGTCCGGCAAGGCCGAGCGCAGGTCTTCGGTCCGGGCCATGCTCGCAACCAGCCTCTCGGCGTCGGCCCGACCGATGCGCCCCTGGCCGAGCCGGACGTCGTAGCCCGCGCTCGTGAGCAGCGTGCTCGCGAGCAGCGCCTGGTCCATCGCGTTCGCGCTGCCACCGACGAGGGCGCCTTGCGCCCCACGCAACACACCGTCATAGGCCTCGAACGCGATCGAGTCTCGGACGAAGGCGGTGATCTCTCCTGCTTCGGCGAAAGCGAGCTCGAAGGCGAGCGCCTCGACGTCGATCGCGGTCCGGTCGATGCTGGCGCGCAACGCAGCGAACTCGGCCATGGCGCCTCGCATCGCCTCGCGCGCCTCGTGCGGTTCGACGGCGGCGAACGCCACGCCGCCGCCCGGCACGCCCGGCACCAGCGCGACGAGCGCCAGCGAGACGACGGCGACGAGGGTCTGCCGCAGGGCGCGCCAGAGGCGGCGGCCAACCGGATGATCGGGACGTGGTTGATGACGGGGCATTGTGGGACCTCACATGCTCGTGTGACGACACGCAGGGAAGCGATAGGGCGTGAGGCGCCGCGGCGCCCTGGATGGACGCCATAGTATCGACCAGCAGCGAGTCGCGTGCAACCGCACGTCGCACCGCTCCGTTCGCAGCGAAAGGTCGACGACGCTGTCCTCGAGCCGCGGGCCGCGCGCCAGGAGCGGCAACAGCAACACGAACGCCAGGCCCTAGCGGAGGCCGGCGAACGTGAGCGCCGGGATCTCGTCGAGGCCCGTCTCCGGGGTCATGGAGCGCTCGGTCCAGGCCCGCTCAGCGGCGGAACCCTAGCTCCCATCATCGGTCGCTGGCGCGATCGTAGCGCATGCGCGCGAGCAGGTGCCCGACCAGACCCGTCGGCCCCAGCATCAGTGTGAGGAGCAGCAGCGGCGAACTCAACCAGGGCGGCATGTTGCGCGAGCGGGCGTCGAGGTAGATCCAGCGGCCGACGAACAGGTCGAAGGCCAGGAAGTGCACCCATGCGACGGTGGCGCCGGCCGGCATGGCGAGGAGCGCCGCGATCGTCTCGAGTTCGGGCGAGGCCACCGCCGCGAGCACGCCCGGCAGGTCTGGAACGACCAGGACCAGGTAGAGCAGCGCTGCAGGGGCGGCGATCCAGGCGGAGCCGGCCACGCGCCGCGTGACGCGCCAGCCTGGGGCGAGGATCATCAACAGCCAGAACGGCGCGACGAGCACGAAACTGGCTTGGAAGACCGTCGCCATCACACCTCACCTGCTCGCGTCACGACCGAGCGCTGCTCCGCCGGTCGCCCCCGCACGACGAGCAGCGCAGCCACGCCGCAGGCGGCGACGAGCAGGGTGAGCGCGCCGAGCGTGAGCGTGTCGGGGCTGAGGAGCGGTTGCGCCCGCAAGGCCTGCCAGGTCACGAGGCCCGTCAGCCCGAGGTATCCGCCGGCGGCGACGGCCACCAGCGCGACCCGCTGTCCTTCCCGCAAGCGGCGCCTCCGCTGCAGCCACACGCCGAACACGGGGACCACCTGCAACGCATGGAGGCCGACGAAGTGCCCGACGCGCAGGTCGCCCACGTCGCTGCGCCAGCCCGTGACGGGCAGTCCCGGCCCGCCGTCGGGGGCGCCGACGCTGTGCGCACCGGCGACGGTGACGCTCTCGCCGGCCTGCCAGCCGGCGAGCTGGGTCGCCGTCGGGCTGGTCATGAGGAACGCTTGGGCCATGCCGACGATCGTGATCGCCAGCCCGAGCCGCAGCGCCCAGCCGAGGCTGGGACGCTCGAAGCGCTGTTTGAGCAGGAGCCCGGCGACGACGACGTTGGTCACGAGCAGCACGTTGATGGCGGCGGCCATGAGCGCCCACATCGCCGCGTCGAAGGGCGTGGCGACGTTGAAGTGGCTGGTGTTGCCGCGCAGCACCTGGGTGACGATGGCGAGCCACTCGAGCGCGAAGGTCACCACGACGACCCAACCGGCGATGCGCACGAGACGAGCGCGCCACACGGTGTGCTGCCGCACGTGCGCGAGCAGCCACAGCAGCGTGAAGGTGTAGACGGTGATCGACACGGCGAACTTGGTCGGCTTGAGCCAAGCTGGGGCGCCGCCGATGGTGCGCGGGTCGAGCACCAGGCCGAAGAGGAAGAGCGCGAGCAGCGCGAGCGTCGCCAGTCCGGAGAAGGCGAGGGGTCGGTGGTGCTCGGCGAGGTTCCGGAAGGCGGTGACGGGGTCGAACGTGGTCGTGCGCATCGTTCCTCCTTGTGAACGGTGTTCAGTAGTGGGCACGCTGGGGCGTTGGCGAAGGATGGTCATGGCGTCAGGTCCGGATGTAGAAGCCGTCGCGCAACACGCGCGCGGTTCGCTCGTAGAAGGCGCGGGCGGCGTCGGCATCGATGCCTGGCACGCTCAGGTGCAGCCCGACGATGCCATGCACGGTGGTCCACAGCCAGGCGGCGACCTCGCGGCTCGACTGCTCGGGCAACGCGCCCATGGCCATCGCCGCCTCGACCGACTCGATCAGCACGTCGAACCCGTCGATGATCGGTGGTCCGCCGGGCGTGGCACGCAGCAACATGTCGCCGCGGCGCAGGAACATCAGCCGGTACTCGACCGGGTGCGCCAGCCCGAACTCGACGTAGGCACGACCGATCGCCTCGATGCGATCGACCGGGTGGACCGCTCCCGCAGCCGCCTCGGCGAGGCGAGCACCGAACGTGGCGCAGCCCGCCTGGGCGGCGTGGAAGAGCAGGTCGTCCTTGTCGGCGAAGTGCAGGTACACGGTCGGCGGCGCGTAGCCTGCGGCCTCGGCCACCTGGCGCAGCGAGAAACCGTCGACGTCGTGCTCCGCGAGCAGCGCGACGGCCGCGGCCAGCAGGTCGCCGCGGGTGTCGGGGCCGCGCACGGAGCGCCGGTCGGGACGAGACGTTCGCTTGCCCGCATCGGATCGTGGGGTCACGCGCATACGATAATGAACACTGTTCACTTCGTCAAGCGGCCAACCGCTCCGCCGGTGCGGACCGGTCCGACGTTCGGACCGCGGACAGCAACGTGCCGGGACCACCGGCGTGGGTGAAGCCGAGGAACGCCGCCGTCCTGCCGGTCCCGTCCGGGGGGCATCTGCACGGTGTCGCCCGCCGCGGCGAGACCGGAGCGCCGCCGCCGACCACGCGCACGGCGAGAGCCATGAACGCCCCAGACGCTAGGGATGGTGGGGTGGCGGTTGCAGCGTGCCATGGTGACCTCCTCGAGGCCCACAGCGAAGCGCAACGGGCGTCAACGGGGCGTCACAGCCTTCGGTGCGGGCCCGTCAGTCGCGCACGACGGCCTCCCCCACGTCCTCGAACACGTTCTCGCCCACCGCGACGCTCGCATCGCGTGCGATCTCGAGACCGACGGAACTGCCGCGCACCGTGTTGCCGCCGAAGCTACCGCTTGCCGCCTCGTCGAACCACGCCGCGCGGTTGGCGTTGCCTTCGAACAGGTTGTCGGTCACCTCGGCCACGGCCTCACCCGCGATGACCACGCCAGCCCAACCGTTGTCGTCGAAGGTAGAACCGCTCACCTCGCCCGTCGCCGCGTCCAGGAACCCCACGCCGCTGCGTTCCTGAGCGAGTACCACCACGCCGTGCACTTGGAGCGTGCTGAACTCCGCCGCGACGAGGCCAGAACGGTTGCCGCGCACGGTCGTACCGTCGACGCTCGCCCGAGCCGACCCCAGCAGGTACAACCCGAAGCCGCCGTGGTGCTCGATCCGACCGCCTCGAACCTCGATGACCGCGAACCCATCGGCCAGCAGCGCGTCGCCGTCGCCACCGTCGCCGATCATGACGACATCGTCGAGCTCGGCGCTGGCCGCGTCGCCGACGTACAGGCCCCCCTCGTTCGCGGTGAACGTGCCCCCGACCACACGCACCGTGGCGCGCTCGACTGCGTAGACGTGCGCCCACGTGCCCGTGCGCTCGATCGTCACACCCTCGAGGAGCACGCTCGCCGCGCCGACCACGTCGACCGCGCCGCCGGCGTGGTCACGAAGGTGATCCCCGTGGAGCGCCAGGGCGGCGCCGTCGCCCACCCACACCGCGGAGACCAGCACCTCGTCCGTGTTGGCGCCGTTGTGCTCGAAGAGGCCGCCGTACGAGCGCACCGAGGCACGATCGTGCAGCGAGAGGGCGAAGCGCGGGTTGTGCGCGAAGACGACCCGGCGGAACTCGGCCTCGGCGTCGCCGCCGACGCGAACAGCATCGACGTCGAGGCCGCCGAGGCTGCCGCTCTCCTCGATGTACGTTGCCTCGAGGCTCACGCTGGCGCGTCCTCGGACCTCGAGTGCGCTCGCGACGTGCTGGCGCAACTCGCCACCGACCATCGTCAGGCTCGCCTCGCCGTCGATGTGAATCCCACCAACGTTCCTCACCACCACGACGTCGTCCAGATGCACGGTCGAGGCATCGCGCACCTCGATCGCGAACCCCTCGTGGCGACCGAAGCCACCACCGACCACGCGGACGTCGGCCGCACCCGACGCCACCAGGCCGCTGCCGTGACCGAACGGTCGCTCGGCCGAGTCGGCGTAGCCCCCGACCGCGAAGCCGACGTCGACGTGTTCGAGCGTCATCGCCGCGTCCCGGATCCACAGCACGTCGCCTGGCGCCTCGGCGTCGTACGCCAGACGGAGGCCTGTGATCCGCACCTCGGCACCCGGTTCGATCGACACGCCGAGGGGCGCGGAGCGCAGGTTCAACTGCACGGTGCCGGCCTCCTCGGCACGCAGGTCGACCTGGCCGCGCAGGACCAGGGTGTCGTCCAGGTCGTACTCGCCAGGCGCGATCGTCACGACACCGCCGTGGTCGAGTGCCTGCAGCAATGCCGCAGCGCTGTCGACGGTGACCGTCGCTCCGGGCTGAGCGAGCGAGGCGCCCGCGATCAGGAGCGCGAGCAGCAACGGACCCAAGCCGAGGGCGCCGACCCGACGACGCCGCGCCCACCAGGCGACCATCAGCGCGCCTCCGTGACGTTCTGGCCGTTGTCGGAGAACACGTTGTCCACGCCCTGGGCCGCACCCTGGTCCTCCAGGCGCACACCGGACTCGGAGCCCGCGATCGTGTTCCCCTCCAACGTTCCGGTGGCGGCGTCGACGATCAGCACGCCGACCTGACCGTTGCCGAGAAGCCGGTTGTCCTCGAGGTGCCCGCCCGACTCGTCCGCCAAGGCCACCCCGTTGCGTCCGTTGCCCGTGATCTCGTTGCGCATGAACACGGCGCGGGTGCCACCCAGGAGCACGGCGCCGGAGTGCAGGTTGTCGAAGACCCGGTTCTCCGTGACGAAGGCGGTGGCGGCACCGGTCATCCACAGCCCCATCTCGTTGCCCGTGATGGTGTTGTCGGTCAGGTCGGCGCTCGCGTCGCCGTCGATCCACACGCCCCTCGCCACGTGACCGGCGATGGTGTTGCCGACGATGTCGACGCTGGCCGCCTCGCCGATGGTCACGCCCGACGACGCGCCGTCGAGCAGCTCGGAGCCGTGGATGGCCGCCCGGGCGTCGCCGTGGACGAACACCGACCCCTCGTTGCCGAGGAAGCGGCTGCCCTGGATCACCAAGGTGCCCTGATCGCTGACCCGGGTGTGGCCGAACGCCCCGTTCGCCGCGACGGTCGAGTCCTCGATCACCAGCGTGCCCGCCTGCCGCACTTCGAACGCCCCGCCGAGACTGCCGCGCACCGTGGCACGTTGCACGGCCACGCGCGCCTCGTCCATGACGACCACGGCTGCCCAGCGCCGGCTCCCGTCCTCGAGCCCGTCACCGTTGGCCTCGAGCAACGTACCGTCGATGACCACCTCGGCGGTGCCGCTGGCGGCGATGGCGGACACCGGCGAGTCGCGCACGATCCCGCCCCGGAAGGTCGCTCGCGCCTGGTCCACCACCCGGATGGCTTCGAGCCACATCCCGCGCTCGACGTCGAGGACGCCGTTGCCTCCGAAGCCGCTATCCGTGAGCGTCGCCTGCGCGTCGTCCAGGAGGACGATCGCCTGCGCGAACTGGTCGAGGAAGGTGCTGCCACGGACGTCGATCCGAGCCTCCTGGACCGCGATGATCCCGCGGTGGTTGTCACCCACCTGCGACGTGGCGAGGCGCAGCGCACTCGTCCCGAGCACCTCGATCGCCGCGTTCTCGTTTCGGATGATCCGCGTGTCCTCGACGTCGGCCTCGGCCCTGCCCTGCAGCACGAGGGCCGTGCCGTGCCCGGCCGGGCGCCACGGATCCGCTGGCTCGACGGTGCCCGCCTTGGCGAGCCCGAGGTCGACGCCGCGCAGCACGACGTGGCCGTTACGCACCACCACGAGGTCACCGGCCGAGTCGCCGGCCCACACGAGGCGCAGCCCCTCCAGATGCAGCCGGGCTCCTTCACCGACGCGGACGGCGATCGGGCCGCCGGACGCCTCGATGGTCACGTCGTCGGGGCCGCTCCCGACGATCGACAGCGCGCCGGCGACGTCGAGCGAACCGTCGAGCGCGTACGTGCCAGGCGCGATTCGGTACTCGCCGCCGCTCGCGAAGGCGGCCACCAGGTCGTCGACGCTCTCGATCGCCGTCTGGGCGAAGGCGGCGCACAGGAGCAGCGCCAGCACCAGGGTGCCGAGGCGCCTCACGGCGCCACGGGCCCGTAGGTGCCGTCGAAGCCGATCGCGACCGCGAAAGCGTCGGCGAGCGACATACGCGGGAGCCACACGTCGGAGTCGACGTCGAGGTCGGTGCCCTGCAGGTTCCAGCCGAAGAAGCCGCGAACGGTGTTGGCCCACGACTCGACGACTTCGACCTCGGCCTCCGCGGCGTTGCGGTCGATCAGCGTACGCGCGCCGTAGAGCGCGCCCCACGCCGGGCTGATGGCGTACTCGAGATCGAAGCGGGTGTTGCCCCAAGCGTCGTACACCTCGAGCGCCCAGTCGGCGATGTTGTCCAGGTCGATGATCGTGTCGAACTCTTGGTAGTCGCCCTGCGCGTTGGCCACGAAGACGTTATCGAGCAGCACCAGGTCGCTCGCCCGGCGGGCGTTGTCGATCCCGAAGGCGTCGTTGAAGGCGAGGATGTTGTTGGCGACCTCGACCGTGATGCGTCCCTCGAGCAGGATCGCCGAGCCGCCGAAGCTGCCGAAGGGGCTGTGCTTCTGCGTGAAGAGCGCGGCGTTGTGCGCGAAGCGGTAGCGCGGGAAGTCGTTCGGGTCGTCGGCCGCGATGGCGGTGGCGAGGTGGAAGCCGGCGCCGGTGTTGTTGACCGCGACGGAGTGCTCGATGGTCACGTCGGCCGCGGCGCCAGGGTAGAAGGCGAACGCGCCCTGCGTGGGGGCGGTGTTGGTGACGATCACATGCCGCACGACGATGGTGCTGTCGACGCCGGTGCGGATCACGAGGCCCCCCGACTCCGGGGTCGGCGTGTGCTGCGGCGTGCCCTGGCGGATGATCCGGCTCCCCTCGTCGTCGGGGTAGTAGTTGCGCGGACCGTGGTCGATGACCACGCCGTCGACGACCACCGTGTGCACGGTGTCCTCGCCGCGCGCCTGCATGAGCCTGGTCGCGAACCCACTCGTATCGATCATGAGACGCGGGTCGGTGGTGAAGTTCTGGGCGTTGTGCACACCGGTGAGCACCGTCACGTGCGCGCCCCACGGATCGCGGCTGGCGAAGTCGGGGGCGAAGCCGCCGTAGATCTCCACCGGGACGGTGATGTGATCGGCGCCGTTGTCGGCGCGCCCAGTGAAGGTGCCGCCGGTGATGCACACCACGTCGCCGGGCTCGAGGTCGGTGACGATGTTGCCGAGGTCGCGCGCCGGGCGCTCGAGGCTGGCGACGCGGCCACTCCCCTGCTCGCTCACGTACTTCGTGCAGGCTTGCGCCAGCGCGGGTGCGCCGGCGAGCAGCAGCGTCGCGAGCGCGAGTGCGAGGCGGCGGACGGTGGGGTGGTGCATGGTCTCCTCTTCCCGCCCCGAGGGTGGGGCTCGGCCGGGTCAGGAGCGGGTGTCGTCGCACGCCGCGTCGGCGTGCACCGCCTCGTCGACGAACGCCCAGGCGGCCACCCACGTCTCGAACTCGAGCACCTCGCGCGTGCGCAGGTCCTGCACGTGCACGCGCTGGGTACCGTTCGACTGGGTGAACCGGATCAGGTAGCTGCCGACGAGCCGCTCCTTGGCCATGCGGGACAGGCTAGGAGGGTGCCGTTTCAGTGCCGTTTCGGTGCCGCGGCGACCGCAAGGGACGGCGTGTCGAGGTCAGCTCGCGAGCAGGAGACGCTCGACGACGGGCGCGAGGCGCTCGGGATCCGCCGGCGGTTCGTGATCGGCGTCGGGCCGCAGTGCCGCGGCCCGGTCGCGCAGGCTCGGGGGCGTGACCGGGTGACGCAGTACGGCATCGAGCACGGCGGTCGCCAGCTCGCACCGACCGGTGGCATCGAGCGCGCCGGCGTACGCCACCAGCACCTGGAGGAGCCGCGGCAGCGCGGCAGCGTCACGGGCGATGCGCAGCGCGGGGAGGTAGTGCGCGTCTGCGCGCTCGGGAACTCCGCGGCGGACCTGCAGGTCGCCGAGGTTCTTGAGCGTGACGATCTGGCCGAGCGTGTCTCCGACCGCCTCCTTGATGGCCAGACTCTCGCGGCCCATCGCCTCCGCCTCGTCGAGGCGTCCGAGGGTGCCGTAGAGCACCAGCAGGTTGTTCTTCACCGACGAGACGCCGCGCGGGTAGGCCAGACGCCCGTACACCTCGAGGCTCCGTTCGTAGCGGCGCGCCGCCTCCTGCGCGTCGCCGCGCGCGTCGGCGATGTAGCCGAGGTTGTTCAGCGCGGTGGCGCGCGACAGCTCGTCGCCGACCCGCTCGAAGAGCGTCACGCAGCGGAGGAAGCGCGCCTCCGCCGCATCGAACCGCTCTTGCATCGCCTCCATGCTGCCGAGCGAGTTGAGCACGTTGGCGAGCTCGGCCTCGTCGCCACTCGCCTCGAACGCGGCGACGGCGCGCTCGTAGACCGCGTCCGCCTCGTCGAACGCTCCTTGTAGCTGCAGCACGTCGCCGAGACAGCGCTGGGCGCGCCCGGCCAACGTGTCGTCGCCGATCCTCCCAGCACGCTCCGCAGCTGACGCTGCGAAGCCGCGGGCCTCGGCGAGCTCGCCACGCTCCCGGGCGGTCGTCGCGGCCGCCACCTCCACCGTGGTGGCGAGCGCCTGCGCGAACCTCCCGTCGACCACGCCCACGCGCTCGAGCGATGCGCGGCACAGCTCACCACCGCGGCGGTAGTGCCCGAGCAGGTCGTAGTGGTCGAACAGCGGCTTGGCGACCTGCAGCGCACGCTCGAACGCGTGGGTGTCGAGGAGGCGCAGCCACGCGCGCTCGAGGTTGGCGAGGTCGTCGCCGAGCGCGACGAGCGCCTCGCTCGCACCGGTGGCGGGGTGCTCGGCGACGGCCGCGAGTCGCTCCGTGTAGTGCTCGGCGTGCGCGTCGAGCGCAGCGGCCTCGAGCTCGGGGTCGTCTGCCAGCGCCTCGGCCGCGTACTGCGCAACCAGGGCGTGGCTGGCGAAGCGGTCGGGCCCGAGCCGCTGGACGAGCGACTGGTTCAGCAGGCTGAGCAGGAGCGCGCGCGGCGCCCCACTGACCGCAGCCGCGGCCGCGAGCGTGCCGCCGCCCACGAGGACGGAGAGGCGGGCGAGCGCCGCGCGCTTGGCGGTGCTGAGGTCGGCCCAGGTCCGCTCGAGCACCGAACGCATGCTGCGGTGACGCTCGGGGACGTCCATGAGGTCGGTCTCGAGCAGGTGGTACCCGGTCTCGAGCTCGTCCGCGACGGTCGCGAGCGGCATCGCCCGGACCCACGTCGCGGCGAGCTCCAGCGCCAAGGGGAGCCCCTGCACCGCGCTCGCGATGCGCGCAGCGGCCGCGAGCTCACCGTCGCCGACCTGCAGGCGCGGCTCGACGCGGCGCGCCGCACCGAGCAGCAGCGTGACCGCGTCGCTGCGACCGCCGGTTTCGTCGGCATCGGTCCGCAGGCCTGCGAGGTCGAGCACCACCTCACTCTGGAGCGCCAGGCGCCGGCGCGAGGTGACGACCGCCCGCGCCGCCCCGTCACCGGCGAGCCACGCCCCGAGGCGTGCGGCGTGTTCGGCGAGGGGCTCGAACTCGTCGAGGACCAGGAGCACGTCGAGCTCGGCCAGGACCTCCCGCAACCGCCGGTCGGCCGCTTCGCTGCCGCCCTCGACCTCGATGCCGAGCGCCTCGGCGACCCGCTCGAGGAGACCGTCGCCGTCACGCACGGCAGCGAGCGGTACGAAGACCGCCCCGGCGCCATGACGTGCGGCGCGGCGTCGAGCGAACTCGAGCGCCAGGCGCGTCTTGCCGATCCCACCGAGGCCGAGGATGGTGACGAGTCGCACGCCTTCGGCGTCGATCAGCGCCTCGAGCTGAGCCAGCTCCTGCGCACGGCCGACGAAGCGCGTGGCCGGCTCCGGGAGCATCGGCCGTTGCGGCTCTGGGGCCGGAGGCTGCTCGCCGACGGCAGGCTGTGGCTCCAGCGCCGCGCGGGTCGCGGCCGTCGGGGTCGTACCGACCTCGCGCTCGAGGAGGTCGCTGAACGCGTCGAAGCGGCGCTGCGCCTCGGTCGCGCGCCCAGAGCGTACGAGCGTCACCAGGAGGTGCTCCATCGCCCGCTCGTCCAGGTCGTCGATCGCCACGAGCCGTTCGAGAGCGTCGATCGCGTCCGTCCAGGCAGCCTCTGCGAGGCGCGCCTCCGCCAGGCGCTCGAGCGCCCCTCGATATCGGGACTGGAGCTCGAGCCGCTCGAGCTCGAGCCAGGTGTCGAAGGTCGGACGACCGCGCAGCGCGTACCCGGCGAGGAGCGGTCCCCGGTACGAACGCACGGCGGCGTCCAGGTCGTCCGCGGCGAGCGCAGCGCGGAACGTGGCGACGTCGTGACCGACGTCGAAGCGCACGCGGTGGGGTTCGACCTGCAGCCCAGCGGCCCACGGCAGCTGCTGCGCACGGTGCAGCTGCAGTCGGAGATACTGCAGAGCCTGCGACTCGGCCTCGTCGGGTCGATACAGGTAGGCGAGGTCGGTGCGCGGCACCCAGCCCTCGGCGAGCGCGAGATACGCCAGGAGCGACGCGGGTGCGTTCACCGGGAGTGTGGACTCGACGCCAGCGTGCACGACCGCTGGGCTGCCGAACAGGGTGAGGCGCACGTCGGGCACGCGGGAGTCTACCGCCGGGGCTGAGCGCGGCTGGGGCAGCGGGCACACAGGACGCTCGGCGTCGATGCCGCCGTGCGTGCGCTAAGCGGGCGCTAAGCCGGCGCTAAGCGGGCGCACCATAGCCTCGCGACCGGACGGTTGGGCAGGCCACGGCCGTGGTCGGCACCTCTCCGTATCGCCGTTGGAGGCCATGATGCAGACACACTCGCTCCGCTCTCGTGCCGCCCTCGCCCCGCTGATCGCGCTCGCGCTTGCGCTGTCTGCCTGCGGTGGCCCCGCGCCCGGCGGTCCGGGTGACCCGGACCCGGACCCGGACCCGGACCCGACCGGCGTGACGCCCGCCATCCTCTTCCTCGGTGACGACTCCGGCATCCTCCAGGTCCTGCACAGCACGTCCACCGGCATCGCCGCTCGCGCCCCGCTGGTCCTGCCCGAGGACGCCGAGCCATGCGGCAGTGCCGCGCATGACGGGCGTCTCTACGTCGGCGACTACTGGAACGAGGTCATCTATGCCTACGACCTCGAGGCCGCGATCGGCGGCGGCGTCGTGAGCCCACTCGCGACCGCTACCCCCAACGTCTCAGGGATCGTCGAGCCATGCGGTCTCGCGTTCGACTCGAACGGCGACCTCTGGGTCGGTGACTTCTCCTCCGGCAACCGCGTCCTCACGTTCACCGATCCAGCCACGTGGAGCGGCGACGAGAGCCCGACCCCGTCGCGCATCCTGACGATGTCGTCGGCGGGCAGCTTCCAGAGCTGGGTCGACGTGGTCGACGTCGCTTTCGACGACGATGGCAACCTCTGGGTGGTCGACGAGTGGTACGAGACGATCACACGGATCGACGACCCGACCTCGCTCCCCGCCGACGCCACCAACACGGTGCCGTCGCTGCAGATCGTCGACGTCGAGGTGCCACCGAGCGACGGCCTGAGCTACTCGCTGTACCTGCCGAACAGCGTCGCCATCGGCCCAGACGGCATGGTCTACGTCGGCAACGACTGGAGCTCGACCAACCTGATCACACGCTACGACGACGTCGGTCTGGTCGACACGACCGGACAGGTCGAGCTCGTGCCGGGGGCCTACATCGTCGCCCCCGCTCCGTTGACGCGATCCTTCAGCGTCGGCTTCGACCCCGATGGTCGCCTCTGGGTCGCCGACCGCGCCCGCTTGCACCGGCTCACCGGGTACACGGGCGATGGCGTGGTGAACGCCGGCAGCGGCGACTCGATCGCCCTCGCCGGCGCGACCACGTACTACGGCGGCATGACCTGGGTCGCCTGGTCCGGCGACTGATCTCCGCGACGGCCGTTGCTCGTCTAAACGCTCGGCTCCTGGGTCGTGCGCGAGACCGTCAGGGACACGGACGACCCGACGGCGATGCACACGGCGCTTGTGCCGGTCGGCCTCTCCCCTGCAGACTACGGGTTGCCTACGGAGCAGGACGAGTTCGTCGCCCGTTTCGAGTCCACGCCGTTACCGGATCTCCGCCGGGATGACGAGACGACCACCGGCACCCAATCGCACGCGCACTTCAATCGTCTTGCCATGATGTGCGAGACCTGGCGCGCGTATCGCATGACGTCATCACATGCAGAGCCTGGCACAGCAACCGACCAGGACATCGGATGACGGCACCCACCCGTCGTCACATCGGATCAAAGACCCGCTTGTCGGTGCCGAACGCCCTGCTGTAGGCGCCGCGAACGTACTTCACCTGCCAGGTGTGCCCGGTGAGGTGGCCCGCGTGCGTGCGGACCACCTTGCCGACGGTGTAGCCCTCGGCGTCCAAGTACGTGACCGGGCGGTCGAGCTCGGCCTGCTCGATCGCCGCGAAGCGCTCGCGTCGGCGCGCCACGAGCGGTGTGAACGCCGCCCAGAACCCGTCCGCATCGACCACCGGCCGTATGCGCTCGCCGGCCTCGGCGCGGCCGCCAGCGACGTCGTCGAGAACGTCCACGACCCAGCCCTCGTACCAGAGGTGGTGACCGAGGATCCAGCGGATGGCGTTCGCCGCCGCGTGGGGGCGCCAGTCGAGTTCCTCGGCCGTGATGTCGGTGAGGGTGCGGCGCAGGATCCCGACCTGTGCCTCGGCGAGCGCGTCGTACGCACGGACGATGTCGAGCATGGTGTCCCTCCGGTACGGTCGATGGTAGCGCAGCCTGCGCCGCTTCAACGCAATCATGGGCCTGGTGCACCTTGTCCAGGGCGTGTTCATGATCCTGGTCAGCAACGACACCACCTGCCCGATCATCACCAACGACCCCAGTTTCGACCTCGAGACGTCCAGCCTGCCGCCGAACCCGCAGCTCCTGTTCGATCTCCGCTTCGGCCCGGCCGTGGCAGCCTTCCTTTCACCCTCAACGCCACCATGAACCTGGTCGGGATCATGATGGAGGTCCACGACCGCTACACCAAGCGCGTCGACTGGACCGCGCTCGTCTACGGCTGCGTGGCCGGAATCGTGCCCTGGATCGTGATCACGATGTACGTCGTCGGTGCGGTCACCTCGGGTGGCGAGGCCGGGCCGCCGGCGTTCGTCTACTTCATCATCCCGACGCTGTTCGTGTTCTTCAACATCGTCGCGGTGACCCTTGCGCCGGTTAGAGCAGGAGAGTCCTCGTGGGCGGTCGTGCACCTTGGTGGACGTCGCCCTGCTGGACGTGCAGCATCGGTCACGGTGCGAAGCCGAGGTAGAGCTGCAACCCCTGGTCGATGGCCGCGAGTTCGGACTCCTCGACCCTACCGACGACGCGCAACACGCGGCGCTTGTCGACCGAACGCACATGGTCGACGAGCGCCCAGGACGGTTGCCGCAGACCGCTCGTTCCGGTGCCCACGTCCGGGTAGAGCGCCCCCTCACCGGAACGGCCGGAGAGCGGGACGAGCGCGATCCAGGGATAGCGTTGCGACGCGACCGCCTCGCCATCGCTCACCACGACGCACGGTCGCAGGCCACGCTGCTCGTGGCCGACGGTCGGATCGAGAT
>REEJ01000106.1 GCA_007695125.1 Trueperaceae bacterium
GCTCGCGTCAGTCGAACGTGACGACGACGGCGCTCGGCGCGAGTGCATAGAGCGCGCCGGTGCCGGCATCGACGAGCAGGGGTGCGGTGGCGCCGATGGTGAGGAGCGCTCCGAGCGTGCAGCCGATGGCGCGCACCGGCTCCGCGACCTCCGTGCCGCGCGGCGGGTTGCACCACAGCACCGTGCCGACGGCGAGGAGCGCCGGGGGCGCAGCGTCGAGGGCGAGGAGCCCGCCCTGCACGCGAGGCGTGAGCAGCACCGTGCGACTCTGGTCGCCGACCCGCAGTGTGAGGGTGTGCTCTTGGCCGCGTGGGAGTCGGAGTTCGAGGGGCGTGAAGCCCTGCGAGACGCCGTCGAGGAGCACCTCGGCGCGCTCGGGGTGCGACTCGATCGGGACCGTCTGCGTCGTGCCGGAGACGAGCAGCGCGCATCCGGCGAGCAGCGGGGCGAGGAGCGAGGCGAGGAGCGACGTGGCGATGCGTCGGCTGGCCATGGTGATCTCCCTGGTCGCGCGTGGTGTGGACGCATCCTAGACCACGATGCGTCAGGGCGGTTCGGGTCGCCGCCCCGATTGTCCCTCGTGTGCGCATGAAGCCTGTCGTACAGTCGTTGCAATTGCAAGTCGTTGCGATAACGAGGAGCGACGACAGGAGCCCGACGCGTGAACCCGCTCCGAGATCCACCGCACACCGAGATCGTCCGTGAGCGCCAAGGAGGCACCGTGACCAGACGTTCCATTGCCGTCGTCCTCGCCGCGATGTTCGCCGCCGCCTTCGCCCTCGGCGCGTTCGCGACTGCCCAGGGGCCCGTCCCCGGTGGCACCCTGGTCGTCGGCATCGGCCAGAACCCCGCACATCTCAACCCCGGCATCTCGACAGGCTCGGACGTGCACGCGGTCGCCGACTCGATGTTCAACGGACTCGTGTCGCTCGACGACAACGCGAGCCCGAGCCCCGAGCTGGCCGAGCGCTGGGAGGTCAGCGCGGACGCCCGCGTCTACACCTTCCACCTGCAGCGCGACGCTCGCTGGCACGACGGCGAGCCGCTGACGAGCGACGACGTTCGCTTCAGCTTCGAGCGGGTGCTCCTCGAGTACCACGCCCGCACGCGCGGCGCGTTGGCCGGTGCGCTCGCCGGCATCGACACGCCCGACGACCACACGGTCGTGTTCCGCTTCCACGAGCCGTACGCCGCGCTGCTGCAGCAGCTCAACGTGACCGAGGCGCCGATCCTGCCGCGGCACGTGTACGAGGTCGACGACCTCAGCACCGCCGCCGTCAACCTGCGACCCGTCGGCAGCGGACCGTTCCGCTTCGTCGAGTACGTGATCGACGACCGCGTCGTGTTGGAGCGCAACCCCGACTACTTCCGCGCCGATCTGCCGTACCTCGACCGCCTGATCTTCCGCGTGATCCCCGACGACAACACCCGCCTGCTCGCGCTCGAGCGCGGCGAGGTCGACTACATCGGTGGGGTCCCGGCGGGCGAGATCGAACGCGTCGACGCGCTCCCCGAGCTCACGCTGCACAGCGTCGACAGCGGCGCCGGGGGCGGCTTCTGCATCATGACCATGGCCTTCAACCTCGGGCGCGACGCCTTCTCCGACCCGCGCGTGCGCACCGCCTTCGCGCACGCCATCGACCGTGAGCAACTGCTCGAGCAGGTGCTCTTCGGCAACGGCCGCGTCGCCACGGGCCCGATCCACAGCGCGCTCAGCGCCTTCTACACCGCTGAGGTCAGCACCTACGCCGTCGACCCGGAGCGGGCCGAGGCGCTGCTCGACGCGGCCGGGTACCCGCGCGACGCCAACGGCACGCGCCTCACGGCGACCTTCATGCACTTCCCCGCGTTCGGCCGCTACGGCGAGGTGCTGCGTCAGAACCTGGCACGCATCGGCGTGGCGCTCGAGCTGGTTCCGCTCGATCGCGCGGCCTTCGTGGCGCGCGTGTTCGAGCAGCGCGACTTCGACACCGCCGTCGTCAGCTACTGCAACAACGCCGACCCGTCGATCGGCGTCGCGCGGGTGTACGTGTCGAGCAACATCGGCCCGATCCCGTTCTCGAACGCCGCCGCCTACGTCAACGAGGACGTCGACCGCGCCTTCGCCAGCGCCGCCACGCTCGCCGACCCGGCGGAGCGGGCTCAGCACTACCACGAGGTGCAGCGCATCCTGACCGCCGAGCTGCCGTACCTGTGGCTGGTGGAGACGCGCTTCACCGCCGCCTCGCGCGCGGCGGTCCAGGGGATCGAGGCCTGGCAGGGCAGCCCGGCCGAGCGCGCCTGGCTCGCGCGCTAGGCGCGCTCTCCGGGCATGCTGGCGTACCTCGCGCGCCGTGTCCTCCAAGCGTTGCCGCTGCTGCTGGCGGTGGTGCTGGTCACGTTCGCCCTCGTCGAGCTCGCCCCGGGCGGTCCGCTGGTGGCGCTGGCGGGCGAGGACGGCGACGCGGCGTACTACGCCAGCATGCGCGAGCGCTACGGCCTGGATCGCCCCGTGCACGAGCGCCTCGCCGTGTACCTGGGCCGTGTGGCGCGCGGCGACCTCGGCTACTCGTACCGCCTGCAGCGCCCCGCGCTGCAGGCGGTGCTCGAACGCCTCCCGGCGACGCTGTTGCTCATCGCCCCCGCGCTCGTGCTCGCCGCCGTGATCGGCGTGGGGGCCGGCGCGCTCGCTGCACGGCATGCCTACGGCGCGCTCGACACCGTCGTCAGCGGCGCCACGCTGCTCGGCCACGCCATCCCGGTGTTCTGGTTGGCGCAACTGCTGACGCTCGGCTTCGCATACCACCTCGAGCTGTTCCCGGTGCAGGGCATGCGCGACGCGCGCAGCGACGCCACGGGCCTGGCCGCAGCGCTCGACGTGGCGCGTCACATGGTGCTGCCCGTGACCGCCTTGACGGTGCAGTACCTGGCGCCGATCGCGCGCGTGGCGCGCGCCAGCCTGGTCGACGTGTTGGCCGCGGACTACGTGCGCACCGCGACGGCCAAGGGGCTGGCGGCGCCGCGCGTGGTGTACAAGCACGCCTTGCGCAACGCCATGCTGCCGGTCGTCACCGTCATCGGTGCGCAGGTGGCCTTCATGGCCTCCGGCGCGGTCCTGACCGAAACGGTCTTCGCCTGGCCGGGGCTGGGGCGCCTCTTGATGAGCGCCATGCTGGCGCGCGACCTCGCCGTCATCAGCGCCATGTTCGTGCTGATCACCGTCGCCGTCGTCGTCTCGACCCTCGTCGTCGACCTGCTGTACGCGGCCCTGGACCCGCGCATCCGCTATGCGTAGCGAGCGCGTCGCCGAGCGCTTCGGGCGCGCCCGCGCGCCGCGTGCGGCGCCCTCGCTGTGGTTGGGCGTCGGCTTGGCGGCGTTGGTCGTGCTCGCGGCCCTGCTCGCGCCGCTGTTGGCGCCGGGCGACCCGTTCGCGGCCGCCGGCCGCCCCTTCCTGCCGCCCTCCGCGGCCCATCCGTTCGGCACCGACGACCTGGGCCGCGACGTGTGGCGCGCGGTGATCCACGGCTCGCGCGTGTCGCTCCTGGTCGGCGTGTCGGTCGCCGCCATCACGCTGGTGCTCGGCCTCGCGGTCGGCGCCATCGCCGGCTTCGTCGGCGGCTGGCTCGACGACCTGCTGATGCGCATCACCGAGTTCGTGCTGGTGCTGCCGCGCTTCTTCCTCGCGCTGGTCGTGGTGGCGCTCTTCGGCGCCAGCCTCGGCAACCTGATCCTGGTGCTGGCGCTCTCCGGCTGGGGTCTGACCGCCCGCGTGGCGCGCGCCGGCGTACTCGCGGCGAAGCAGCGCGAGTACGTGCTCGCCGCCCGTGCCCTCGGCGCCGCCGGCCCGAGGCTGCTCCTCCGCCACGTGCTTCCCAACGTGATGGCGCCCGTGCTGGCGTACGCGGCGCTGCAGGTGGGCAACGCCATCGTGGTCGAGGCGAGCCTGAGCTTCCTCGGGTTCGGTGACCCCAATGCGATGAGCTGGGGCTACTTGCTCAACGGGGCGCAGGCCTTCGTCCGGCGGGCCTGGTGGCTCTCGATCTTCCCGGGCCTCGCGATCGTGATCACCGTGCTGGCCGTGAACCTGCTCGCCGACGGTGTGCGTGATCGGCGAGTGGCGAGCGCGAGCAACGCCTGAACGAGCCCGGCGCATCGACCCGTCACCGCTCGACCCGTCGTGGCCCGCTTCGCGCCTCTGCGCTCAGCCACCCTGCGACGGTGGCGTGGCCGCGCCGGGCGTGTGCAGGAACGCCCCGAGCAGCGCCACGGCCGCCTCGAGGTCGCGCTTGGCGAGCATCTCGGTGACGGTGTGCACGTAACGCGACGGGTTCGACAGCGTGATCGTGGCCACGCCGCCGCGGCTGCGTTGGATCGCACCGCCGTCGGTGCCGCCGCGCGGCAGCACCTCGAACTGGTGCGCGATGCCGTTCGCCTCGGCCAGGCCCGCCATGGCGTCGACCAACCAGCCGTGGCTGACCATCGAGCTGTCGCTCACCTTGATCCCCACGCCCTCGCCGAGGCGCGTGACGGCCAGGTGGTCCTTGGTGCCGGGCGTGTCGACCGCCAGCGTCGTGTCGAGCGCCACGCCCACGTCGGGCTCGAGCGCGAACGCGCTCGTGATCGCGCCGCGCAGGCCGACCTCCTCTTGCACGCTGAACACGCCGATCACCCGCACCGCCGGCGACGCGAGGCGCCGCAGCGTCTCGAGCAGCACCCAGCAGCCGCTGCGGTCGTCGAGCGCCTTGCCCACCACGACGTCACCGAGGTCGACGAACGGCTGGTGCAGGGTGACCATGTCGCCCACGCGCACCTCGGCCTTCACGGTCTCGACCGGTAGGCCGAGGTCGACGACGAAGTCGCTGAGCTCGGGGATCTTGGCCTTGTCCTCGGCGCTGGCGATGTGGACGGGCTTGACGCCGGGGTTCAGCACGCCGACGCGGGGCGTGCCGTGGCGCGTGTGGACCATCACGAGGCGCGCGAAGAGGTTGCGAGCGTCGAAGCCGCCGAGGTTCTGCAGGCGCAGGAAGCCGCGCTCGTCGACGTGGCTCACCACGAAGCCGATCTCGTCCATGTGCGCGCTGATCATCACCACCGGCGCGCCGTCGGGGCCGCCGGCGTCGACGATCAGGTTGCCCATCGCGTCGACGCGCGAGCGCTCTTCGATGTCGCCGAGCTCGCTGCGGATCAGGTCGCGCACGGCGTCCTCGCGGCCGGGGATGCCGGGGGCTTCGGAGAGGCGGCAGAGCAGGTCGTAGTCGTGAGGCATGCACGAGGCTACCATCGCGGCCCGCGGCCCGGCTCAGCCCCTAGGCACCGATCCACGCCGCGCGCTGCGTTGCAGCACGATCACGCTGACGATCCCGAGCGGCAGCGCCACGTAGGCGAGGTCGAGCGTGAACGTCACGATCAGGTTCAGCGGCGTGGCGATGAAGGCGCCGCGGACCATGCTGGCCTCGCCCCACCAGCCGCCGAGCGTGAGGTCGATCGCACCCGCCAGCACCGCGGTCAGCGGTGCGAACAGGAGCATGAACGCCAGCCCTGCGAGCAGGGCGCGCCACCCGCGCGAGCGGCGGAACGGCGTGGCGAACAGCGCCGCCAAGAGGAGCGTCGCCAGCGCGTAGGCGGCGGCGTCGAGCGCCAGCGACGGCCCGAGCGCCGTGCGCACACCCACGCTCTGACCCGCGACCTCGATGGCCGCGAAGCCGATGAGGCCGAGCAGCACCGCCGCGAGCGCGTACGTACGGCTCATTCGTCGCCGCCCAGGAGCCGGCGCAGGTGCGCGACCGACGAGCGCACGTCGTCGGCGCCGCCCGCGATCTCCAGGCAGGCCGTGCCCTCGAAGGCTTCGAGGTACCCCCGCAACGCCTCGAAGTCGATCGTGCCCGCGCCTGTCGGCAGGTGCTCGTCGCGTGTGCCGTCGTTGTCGTGCAGGTGGAGATGGATCACCCGGTCGCCGATCGTGTCGATGTACGCCTGGATGGCGTCGGTGCCTTCACGGTGCGCCTCGACGTGGGCGTGACCGACGTCGAAGCAGTTCTTCATGCCGTGCCGGTGCGTCACGTCGCGCAAGGCCTCGGCGCTGCGCAGGTAGTCGCGCGGACCGAGCACCAGGTTCTCGAGCGCGATCTGGACGTCGGACCCCTCGAGCGCCTCGAGCGACGCGCGCAGCGCCTCCTCCACGAGCGGGTCGACCTGCGGGTGGTGGAGGTACTGGAAGCCGGTGTGGAGCACGCCGCAGCTGGCGCCGACGTCGTGCGCGTACTCGAGTCCGCGCAGGCTGCGCTCGACCGACGCGCTGCGCGCCGTCGGGCTCAGCGCCGCCAGGTTGAGGTCGACGTAGCTGAGGTGCACGGTCGTGCCGACACCCGTCGATCGCATCAGCTCGCGCACGCGCTCGACCTCCTGCAGGAACGGCGCGATCTCGAACACGTCGGCGCTCAGCTCCACGAAGGCCAACCCCAACTCGTCCGCGAGCGCGAACGAGGCGTCGAGGTCGAGCATCATCGCGGTGGTGGGGGAGAATCCCAGACGCATCAGCGCACCTCCAGCGCGCGGCGCTGGGCCTCGGCCAGCGCGTCGGCCGGCCGCTGATTGCCGCGCAGCGCGCGTTCCATGGCGTCGTCGAGGATGCGCCGCCAGGCGTTGAACTCGGGGATCCGCGGCCTGGGCACGGCGCTCTCGAGCTGCTCCAGTGCGGCCGCACGATTCGGATCCTCGGTGTAGAAGTCTTCCAGCAGCGGCACGACCGAGCGGCGCACGGGGATGTAGTACGAGTCCTCGATCCAGAGCGCCAGGTTCTCGGGCTCCATCAGGTGCAACCAGAACGCGAACGCCCCGGCGCGCTCCGCCGCACCGGCGTTGCGCATCACCACGAGCTGCGCACCGCCCAACGGCACCCGCCCACCGGCGGTCGTCGGCACCGGGGCGGCGGCGACGTCGAAGGCCACCGAGAAGCGCCGCACGTCGGGCCAGTTGGCGATGCTCGCGAAGGTGAGCAGGGTGCGCGTGCGCACGAAGGTCAGGATGGCGGGCGTGCTCTCGTTGGCGCCGTAGAACGCCAGGTGGCCGGCGCGCGCGAGGTCCTGCAGCATGGTCAGCGCGTCGAGCGCCTCGCTGCTGTCGAAGTTCGGCGTGCCGTCCGCGAGCACGAGGTCGCCGCCGCGCGACAGCACCATCATCTCGAACAGCCACGAATCGCCGACGAACATCGCCCCTTGGGCCTGCCGCGTGGTGAGCGCAGCGGCGGTCTCCGCGAACGCCTCCCACGTGGTCGGCGGCGTGAGGCCCGCGCGCCGCAGTGCGTCGGCGTTGTAGTACATCACCGGCGTCGAGCTGTTCCACGGCAGGCCGTAGCGGCCCCCCTGGAGGTCGCCGTACGCCCACAGCCCGGGCACGAAGTCGGCGAGGAAGGCCTCGTCGAGCTCGGCCACCAGGTCGCTGAGGTCCTGCACGGCTCCGTCACCGACGAGTTGCGGGAAGAAGCCGATCTCGGCCTGGAAGAGCGTCGGCTCGTCGTTCGTGCCGAACGCGGCGATCAGGCGCGTCTGGGCGTCGGCGTACGAGCCGATGTAGCGTGCGTCCACGCGATACTCGCTCTGCGACGCGTTGAACGACGTGACCAGCTCCGTGACCGCGTCCTCGCCACCCTCCATCGAGTGCCAGAAGGTGACCACGGTCTGCGCCGAGGCGCTCGCCGTGGCGAGCACGAAGACGGTACAGAGCGTGACGAGCCGGAGATATCTGGGCATGCGGTGCCTCCTGGGGTCGCCCACCTTCGCGGCGCGGGTGCTCGGGGTCACGAGCGGAACCCTGCCTCGAAGGTGGCGATGATGCGCTTCTCGAACACGACGTAGAGGACGAGGATCGGAGCACTGGCCACGAGCGCGGCGGCACCGAGCAGCCCCCACTCGAACGGACGCGTGCGCAGCAGGTCGGTGAGGAACACCTGCACGGTCCAGAGCGACTCGGTGGTCATGACACGAGGGTAGAGCACCAGGTTCCAGTGTGCGGCGAACGCCAGCACCGCGGCGGCGACCAGTTCGGGCCGCAGCACCGGCGCCACGACCCGCGCCACGATGACGCCCTCGCCCGCACCGTCGAGACGGGCCGCCTCGATCAGTTCCCACGGCACCCTGCGCAGTGCCTGCAGGAGCAGGAACACCACCAGCGGGCTCGCCAGGAACGGCACGATGAGCGCCCCGAGGGTGTCGATCAACGACAGCGTCTGCAACTGGCGGTAGAGCGGCACCAGGAGCAGCTCGCTCGGGATCGCCATCAGCAGGAGGACCAGACCGAGCAGCCGCGCACCGTTGCGGATCGCGTAGGCCGCGCCGAGGCCGAACGCCAACTGACCCGTGACCGCCAACCCGGAGGCCAGGACCGACACGCCCATCGCGCGCCACAGGCCCGTGTCCCCCAGCGCGGCGAAGTTCGCGAGCGTCACGCCGAAGGTCGCGATGTTGGCTGCGATCAGCGCCTCGGCCGGGATGAAGGCGGCGTAGACGAGCCACGCGAGCGGCAGCGCCGCGAACACGCACGCCACCACGGTGATCAGGCGCATGACGATCACGCCCGCGCTCCCCGTTTACTGCGTTCGACCAGGACGCGCGCCTGCAGCACCGCCACGACCAGCGTGACGAGCAGCGCGAACAGCGTCAGCGCCGCGCCGTAGCCGAGTTCGAAGTTCTCGAACGCCGTCTCGTAGACGTAGTAGCCGAGCACCCGCGTGCTGCCGAAGGGCCCGCCGCGCGTCAGCAGGTAGACCGCCGTATAGGACTGCAGCGCGAGCACCGTCCCGACGATCGTCAGGAACGCCAGGGTGGGCCTGAGCAGCGGCACCACGATGAAGCGGCGCACCTCGCGCTCGTGGGCGCCGTCGATGCGCGCCGCCTCCTTGACCTCGCGCGGCACGCCCTTCAGCGCGGCCGAGACCATCAGGACGCCGTACCCGGTCTGTTGCCACAGGGTGAATGCGATCACGTACGCCAACGCGGCGGCCGGCTGCGTCGTCCACGGCAGCCGCCAGCCCGTCAGTTCGACCAGGACACCGAAGTCGGGGTTGTACAGGAGGTACCAGGCGATCGCGGAGCCGCCCACCGTCACGAGGCCGGGCGCGAACAGCAGCGCCTTGACGAAGCGCTCGACGCGCAGCCCCTCGATCGCCAGCGCGATCACCAGCGATA
Source organism: Trueperaceae bacterium (assembly GCA_007695125.1). Taxonomy (GTDB): domain Bacteria; phylum Deinococcota; class Deinococci; order Deinococcales; family Trueperaceae; genus CSSed10-48. The sequence goes on from REEJ01000106.1 coordinate 9,163, forward strand.
GGGCGAGGAAGGTCGGCATGGCGATCAGCGCGAACGTCACCGTGGTGCCGAGCGACTGCCACAACGCGTCGTCGCGCAGGAGCCGCATCAGGTTCGCGGCACCGACCCCGACGGGCTCGGACGTGCCGCTCCAGCGCCAGGTCGCGTAGCGCGCCACGCTGAGGAGCGGCACCACGCTGAACAAGACGAAGACCGCCATGGCGGGGAGCGCGAGGAGGGAGGCCTGTCGACGTTCGCTCATGCGATCCTGACGACGATACGACGGATGCGTCAGGCGCACGTCGGTTGCCGCCGTCGCCCCCGCCGTGGGGGCGTTCAGGTCCTGCGGTTGCGCACGGCCCAATCGGCGTCCGGGTCGTCGACGTCGAGTCGCGTGAGTCCACCGGCGAAGCGCGCCTGGAGCGACTCGTAGGCGTCGCGATAAGCCGGCTCGGGGTGCCGCCACTCGTGCAGGTAGACGACCCGCTCCACGCCCGCCTGGGCCAGGCTGACCGAACAGCCGAAGCACGGACGCATGGTCGTGTAGATGGTGCTGCCGCTCGTGCGTATCCCCACCCGGGCAGCCATCAGCAGCGCGTTGGCCTCGGCGTGGACGCAGGTGCACAGGTCGTAGCCCTGACCGCTCGGGAAGCGCTCCGGGTGTGCGCAGCGCTCGCAGCCGCCCTCGCTGCAGTTCGGAGCGCCGGTCGGGGTGCCGTTGTAGCCGGTCGCGACGATGAACGTGTCCTGCACGAGGATGGCCCCCACACGGTTGCCGGTGCAGTCCGCCCGCGCGCGCACCGCCAGCGCGATCGACATGAAGTAGGTGTCCCAGTCCGGTTTGCGCATGAGCGATGGTAGCGCTCGGCGGGGCTCAGCGCGCCGCGTCGAGCTCGGCCTGGAGCACGGCGTCGAACCCGCTGCGCTCGCCATGGGCCCACGCGGCGTCGAACACGTCGTCGCTCGTCTGCGAGCGTGCCTCGGCGAGATCGGCCGTGAAGTGCTCGAGTTCGATGCCGACACGTGGCCGGGTCGTCGTTCGGCGCTCCGCCTCGACCGCCCCCCAGAGCATGGCCGCACGCAGCGGGTCGCCCTGAGCGGATGCGAGGCACGCCAACCCCTCGAGGACGAGGCCCGCGTGTCGTCGGTCCCCGAGCTCGACGTTCAAGCGCAGCGAGCGTCGGTACGCCGTCAGGGCCTCGGCGAACGCCCCGCTGCGCTTCGCGATGATCGCGAGGTTGTAGAGCCGCGAGCCGATGCCCCAGGCGTTGCCCAGTTCGGTCTCGAGCGCGAGGCTCTCCTCGTAGAGACGCCGCGCCGCGGCGAGGTCGCCGGCGAAGTACGCGAGCGCGCCCAGGCGGTTCAAGGCGGCCGCCTCGCCGACCCGATGACCGAGCGCCCGGAAGCGCGTCAGCGCCTCGGTGAGCTGGCTGCGCGCGGCCGCGGCGTCGCCGAGCGCGCTCGCGATGGCGCCCGCATGCTGCGTGGCTTCGGCCGTCAGCAGCCCGTCGTCGGCACTCCGCGCGAGCGCCAGCGCCGCGTCGTTGAGCGCCTTGCTCGCCTCGCTCCACGGTGGCGCGAGGGAGGCCACGTAGAGCCCTTGGGCGCGCACGACCGGATCGACGGACGGATCGAGGTTCGCCACGAGGCGCTCGGTGCACACGCTCACCCAGCTCAGGTGCGAGCGCACGAACCAGAACAGACGCAGCGCGTACGCCACACGCACACCGCGCTCGGGATCGACGCGTTCGGCGCTCTCGAGCGCCGTGCGCAGCGTGCCGGACTCGGCCTCCAGCGCCGCGAACCAGCGCGCCTGGTCGGTGCCGGCGAGATCGGGCTCTGCCGCCTCCGCCAGCGTCTGCATCGCCCGCACCAGGCGCGCCTCGGTCTCCGCGACGTCGGCGGGGTCGTCGTCCAGTCGTTCGCGTGCGTACTGACGGAACAGCGTGTGTTGCCGATAGCGGCCGTCTGCACCACGCTCCAGCAGCGCCGCGGCGACCAGTGCCGAGAGGTCGGAGGCGCCGGCCAGCGCGATGGCCGCGGCGGAGTCGTCGGTGGCTCCGTCGGGGAGGATCGAGAGGCGGGCCGCGGCGCACCGCGCATCGACGCCGAGGAGCTCCCAGGAGCGGTCGAAGACCGCCCGCATGCTTCGGTGACCCGGCGCGATGTTCCGTGAAGGCGTCGCGAGTGCGTCGAGCGAGCGTGCGATCACGTCCTCGATCTCGGCCGGCGTGAACGACCGCACCCACACCGCGGCCAGCTCCAGGGCCAGAGGGGAGCCCTCGAGCAGGTGGCAGATCCGTGTGACGTGCCCGAGGTCGGCGGCGCCGAGCGTCAGATCGGCGCGGGCGCGGCGCGCGCGGTGCTCGAAGAGCCGGACGGCATCCGAGCTCGACGCGCCTGCCGCCGTGTCGTCGCCGTGGTCTGGGAGCGTGAGCCCGCCGACACGCCACACGTGCTCCTCCTCGACCTCGAGCAGCCGCCTCGACGTCACCAGCAGCCGCACGTGGGGCAACGCGCGGAGGAGCTCCGAGAAGAGCGGTCCGTCGTCGCTCACGTGCTCCGCCTCGTCGAGGACGATCACGACGTGGCGCGCGCCGAGGGCGGAGCTGAGGGCGTCGAGCGCCGAGGCGCCCGGCGGGGGCGCCACGCCGAGCGCCGCTGCGATCGTCGCCGGCAGGTCGACGCCCGAGCGCAGGCCCGCCAACGGCACCAGGTACACCGCGTCGACGCCAGGTGTCTGCGTCCGGGCGCGGGCGGCCTCGAGCGCGAGCCGAGTCTTCCCGGTGCCGCCCGGTCCGTGCAGCGTGACGAGCCGCGCGCCGAGGCCGTCGAACAACTCGGCGATGCCGACCAGCTCGCGCTCGCGTCCCACGAAGGACGTTGCGGGCTGCGGCAGGTTGTGGCTGGCCGCCGTCGCGGCCGCGTTCGCCGCGAGGCGAGCGCGCGCAGCGACCGCCGTGGCGAGCGTCGGGAGCGAGGCGCCTTCCCGTGCCGCGAACCGGCGCCAGGGACCACTGCGGTCCTCCGTGCCGGCCGTGAGGAGATCGGCGACGATCGCGAAGAGGTCCGGCTCCGGCAGCGTGGTGCCCGCGACCTCGGTGGCGCGCTGCGCGACCTGTGCGGCGCGTTCGAAGTCGGAGCGCTCGGCGAACCCGATCGCGTGGGCGACCAGTGCGGCACGCACCCGGTCCGCCAGGTGCTCGCGTGTCTCGAGGACCCACTCCTCGAGTTCTGCGCCGAGCTCGAGGTCGACGTTGGCCAAGAACGCGCCCCGGTACGACCGTTCGATGGCGTCGACGTCGGACCTGCCGAGCGCGGCCTGGAGGTCCAGCGCGTCGCACTCCACCGCGGTCCAGACGCGGTCGGCGTCGGCCTCGACCACGCCTGGCGTCTCGCGCCGCAGCCGCGAGAGCGTCACCGACAAGCGGTTGCGGCGATCCGTGGCCTCGGGCCAGAAGAGCTCGCTCACGTGCACGCGTGACGTGGGCCCCTCGAGCGCCAGGTAGGCGGCGAGCAGCAGCGGCTTTGGTCGCCGAGCGGCGACAGAGTCCTCGAGGCCCAGGCCCCCGAGTGTCCGCAGGCGCATGGCACAGAGTGTAGCCGCTGCTCCGCGCACGGTGCCTCAGCGCTGGGCTGTCGTTGGGCTCGCCCGGACAGGGGCGAGACAGGGCCCCTCCTGCACACTTCCAATCACGGCCAACCGCTGCGCCGATCGCGGGGTGCGACGACGTGCGGCGGACGAGCAGCCAAGGAGTCACGATGAGGGCGAACCACACGACCACAACGATGGACGTCGGCCAGCGGCGTCACGGCACCTGGACGCGCCGAGCGATCGTCGCCGTGGCGCTTGCCACGTTGCTCGTGAGCGTGATCGGAAGCACCTCGGTCGCCGATGCCGTGGTACGCGTGTCAGGCATTGGAACGGGCATCGCCATCGCGGCCGTGTGCTGCGTCGGCTGGTACCTCGTCTACCTCGCCGCGCTCGACGGCGCGTCGCGGCAGTTCGGGCATGCCTGGCGCAACCGCAGGGGGTAGCAGCGCGCGCTCACCGCGTTGCGGCGACGCGCGGAACGCGCTGCCGTCGAGGTGAGCACGCTGCGGTGCTGCTGCTGCAGCACCGTCACGCCAGCGGCTACAGGACCGGTAGCTCCTGCATGCCCTCGAGCGGCACGAAGTAGCTGCCCTCGGTCACCCCTGGGGGTACCGCCGCCCGCAGCCTCGCCGCGAGGGAGTCCGGGTCGAGCGATCCGTCGAGCGCGTCGCGCCAGGCCCGCAGGACGGCGTGCACCTCGTCGGGGCCGGCGTGGACGAACTCCACGCGGGCGTCGCGCAGGCCCGCCGCCCGCCAGCGCGGCCAGTGCCGCGCCGCGCTCTGGGCCTCGGCGCCGAAGACCGTGTTGCGGCAGCCGACGTCGGCCAGCACGGGATGCGCTCGCCCCTGTGCGTCACGCAGGGCGAGGCGATGGCGTTCGCAGGGGTGGCCGCAGTCGGTGTGGTCCTTGCCGGTCGAGAGGAAGCGGCAGAAGACGCAGTGCT
>REEJ01000298.1 GCA_007695125.1 Trueperaceae bacterium
GCAGCGTGGGCGCGAACACGTACCGCAACGTCGCGACGGGGCCCGCGTACTCGGCACCGCCGAGCTGAGCCCAGCGCGCGAAGTTGTCGAACACCTCGACCGCGAACGACGACGGCCCGCTGGAGCTGCCGCCGGAGCCGTTGACGGGCGTCCCCTCGGGCCGCAACTCGCTCAGGTCGAGGAGCAGGTCTTCGCCGCTCAGCAAGGTGGTGACGACGTCCGAGGCGTGCTGCCAGATGCTCTCGACCGAGTCGCCCACCTGCTTGACGGAGACGCCTGCGGGCGCAGCGTGGTAGTCGACGAAGCGACCGGCGCGGTAGCCGCGGGTCACGTACGTGCCGTGCACCAAGTCCATGAACGTGCCGTCGCGCACCTTGTCGAAGTCGGCGTGACCGGGCGCGATCGTCAGGTAGAGCTGCCCGACGTGGCCCGGGTACGGCCGCTTGGGCGGGATCGGATCGAGGCACAGGCCGTTGCCGCCGCCGACCTTGGTGACCACCGCAAGCTTGGTGGCCAGGCGCAGCACCCACGTGTCGCTGCCCTCGGTCTCGGGGCGACCGTCTTGCACGAAGCAGTTCAGGACGTTGCCGTGGTTGGTGGCGGCACCGGCCAGCACGCGTCCGCCGGGGCAGAAGCGCTTGGAGATCATGAGGTCGAAGAAGCGCTGGGCGTGCTCGCTCCGCGCGTCGGCCGGCTCCGGGTTGGCCACCCATCTGGCCACCCGTTGGAACATGCCGATCAGGTCGTCGTCGCCGGGCTGGAAGTACTGCCGCTTGGCGATGGCGACCGCGTGGTCGTCGAAGGCGGCGAGCGCCTGGCTGTCGGGCAGTGGAGCGAAGTGTGCCACGGTGGTGGACCCCTTTCGGTCGGCCGAGCCTCGGGCGATCGCTGTCGCCGAAGGCTCATGGGAGTGTGGGTACTAGCCCTTGTACGTCCTGACTTCGAACGTACTAGATGTCCGGGTGAGTGCGGCGTGATGTTGCTCTCACGTGCGCTCGGGCGGAGAAGGCGAATCTATCACGCCGGGACCGGGTGGGTACCATATCTGGCCCGACACGCTGCACCGCGCACCACCACTGGTGCCGAGCGCTCCAGGGAGCGCCGTGCATGACGCGCGAACGCGACGACGGAGCGCCCGCTGCGTGCGATCAGTGCTTGAAGTGTCGTTCGCCGGTGAACACCATCGCCAGGCCGTGCTCGTCGGCCGCGGCGATGACCTCCGGGTCGCGCATCGATCCGCCCGGCTGGATCACCGCGGCGACCCCGGCCGCCGCAGCCGCATCGAGCCCGTCGCGGAACGGGTAGAACGCGTCGGAGGCGCACGCGCCTCCCGCGGCGCGGCCGGCCGCCTTGCGCGCGGCGAGCTCGGCAGCATCGACACGGCTCTGCTGACCGGCGCCGATGCCGACGGCTACGCCGTCCTTGACCAAGACGATGGCGTTCGACGACGTCGCGGCGCACACCTGCCACGCCAACGTCAGGTCGCTCCACTGCGCCTCGGTCGGTCGTCGCTCGGTGACCACCTGCCAGCCGTCCCGATCCAACGACACGACGTCGGGCCCCTGCGCGAGGAAGCCGCCATCGATCCGCCGGAGCTGGTCGCCGGCCGGCCCGGGCGGGGCCGCGCGCAGCGCCCGCATGTTCTTGCGCCGCGCCGCGAAGCGCTGCAGCGCCTCGGGCGCGAAGCCGTGCGCCACCAGCACGTCGGCCTTGGCGTTGGCCGTGATCAGGTGTGCGAGCTGCTCGTCGACGTGCCCGTTCAGCGCGACCACGCCGCCGAACGCAGACTTCGGATCGGCCGCGAAGGCGAGCTCGTAGGCCTCGGCCAGCGTCGCGCCGATCGCGACGCCGCAGGGGTTGGCGTGCTTCACGATCACCGCGGCTGGCGCGTCGCCGAGCGCGTGCACCAACTGCCAGGCGGCGTCGGCGTCGAACACGTTGAGGTATGAGAGCGCCACGCCGCCGTGCTGCACGGCCTCGTCCCAGACCCCAGGCGCACCCTCCTCGCGGTAGCGCGCCCCGACCTGGTGGGGGTTCTCACCGTAGCGCAGGACCTCTGCGAGCTGCAGGGTCAGGTGCCGCGTCGGCGGGAAGGCCTCGTCGGCGTCGAGGTAGCGCACGATGGCCGCGTCGTAGGCGGCCGTGTGCGCGAACGCGGCACGGGCCAACGCGCGGCGGCGCTCCGCCCCCACGCCACCGGCCCGAAGCTCGCTCAGGACGTCGTCGTAGGCGCCCGGATCGACGACGACCGTGATCGCCGCATGGTTCTTGGCAGCGGCCCGGACCATCGCCGGGCCGCCGATGTCGACCTGCTCCATCGCCTCCGCCACGCCCACACCGGGTCGCGCCACGGTCTCGCGGAACGGGTACAGGTTCACGGCCAGCAGATCGAAGCGCTCGATCTCGTGGGCCTCGAGCTCGGCCTGGTGAGCGGCCTCGGGACGGGCCAACAGACCCGCGTGGACACGCGGGTGGAGCGTCTTCACGCGCCCGCCCAGGATCTCGGGCGAGCCCGTGACCACGTCGACGGCCGTGACCGGCACGCCGGCCGCGCGCAGCTCGGCAGCGGTGCCGCCGGTGGACACGATCTCGAAGCCCAACTCGACCAGTCCGGCGGCGAAGGCCACCAGACCGCGCTTGTCGGAGACCGACAGGAGGGCGCGCGGCACCGCGGTCAGTCCTGCGCCGCGGCGTCGTCCGCGTCGGCGTCGTCGCCGTCGGGCGCAGCGCCGTCGTCATCGGTCTCGTCGTCGTCGACGACCACGTCGAGCGCCTCGTCGATCGCCTCGTCCAGCGCGCCGTCCAGCGCCTCCTCGAGGCCCTCGTCGAGCGGCTCGTCGAAGGTGAAGCCGTCGAGGCCGAACAGGTCGTCGCCATCGACCTCGGCCAGGTGGTTCGTCACGGCGATCTCGGCGCGCAGCTCGGCGAGCCACGCCTGACGCGCCGCAGAGCGGCGCTCGGCCAGGATCGACGACTCGACCTGGGCGCGCACCTCGTCGAGCGGCCGGACGCGCTCCGGCGTGCGATCGGCGACGAGCACGACGATGCGCTCCTCGACCTCGACCGCGTTCTCCTCACCCTCGTCTTCGAGGGTCTCGGGCAGCGCTTCGGGCTGCACCACCAGCACCAGCACGTCGCTCACCTCGCCACCGGCGGGAAGCGCGTCGAAGGCGTCGGTCGCGAACAGCGCCGTATCGATGTCGGGTTCGGCCTGCCCAGGCCGGACGGTCCCCAAGGACGTCAAGACACCGTCGTGCGCAAGGGCGGCCTCGTCGACCGGCTCTCCATCGAGGAGCGCGTCGCGGAAGGCCTCGGCGTCCTCGACCCGCTCGAAGTCGACGCGCGACGCGGCCGCGCTCGCCGCCACGGTGTAGGCGCTGAGGTTCGTCTGGTAGAACGCCTCGACGGCCTCGTCATCGACCTCGACGTCGCGCGCCACGTACTCCAGCGCGCTCTGCGCCACGAAGCGGCGCGGGCCGACGAACGGCACACCGAGCGTATCGGCGCCCTGGTAGGCCAGTTCCTGGTCGATGAGCTGGTCGAGGATCGCGGGCTTGAAGAACGCCGTGATCAAGAAGGCCGTGTCGGGCGACAGCGCCTGCTGGATCTGCGGGTTGGTGTAGGTGGCGCGCACGAGCTCGGAGCGCTTGATGTCGACCTCGCCGACCGTCGCGACGACGCCATCGTCATAGCGCAGGTCCAACGTGCTGCGTTGGGGGATCTCGACTCGCGCATCGGCCAGCAGGCGCCGCACCGCTTGGTCGAGCGCCTGTGCCTGCTTCGCCTGGAGCGCGTCCTCGCGCACTCGGTCGGCGACCTCGTCGAACGGCCGCGTCGCCGCAGGCAGGAACGACTCCACCACCACCACGTGGAACAGGCCGGCGGCCTCCACCACGTCGGTGACGCCGGGACCACGGATGGCGAAGGCGGCCGTGGCGACCGCGGTGGGGAGGGCAGGCCGGCCGACCGCCCGAGGCTCGGTTTCGCCGGCGCCGGCACCGAGCGCGCCGTCACGATCGGCACGCTCGAGCGACACCTCGCGGGCGAGCGTGGCCGCGTCCGCTCCGGCCGTGAGCTGGGCACGGACCGCCTCGGCCTCGTCGCGCGTCTCGAGCACGATCTGCCGAGCGAGGATCCGCTCCTCGGTCTGGTACATCTCCTCGTTCGCGAGGTAGTACGCCTCGACCTCGGCGTCGGTGACGTCGACGCCATCGATCAGCTCGGCCTCCCACTTCTCCTGGCGCAACTGCTGTCCGAGGTAGATCCTGAAGGTCTCGTCGGTGAAGCCGCTGCCGGCGATGATCGCCAGGTACTGCGAGTCGTTCGCGCGCCCTGCGACGCCGCGGCTCACCCTGAACTCCTCCACCGCATCGCGGATCTCGGCGGTGCTGACGCGTTGACGCGAGGCCTCCTGGCGGATCAGCTCTTGGCGCACCAGTTCGTCGACGAGGAGCAGCTCGAGGTCGGCGCCCACCTCGCCTTCGGTCACCAGGTTGAAGAGCGGGTTCGAGCGGGCACGCACCACGGCGAGCTCACTGATCGGTTCGCCGTTGACGACGATGGCCGGGACGCTGGCGTCGCGTCCGCCGCCGCCGAAGCCCATGGTCGGCGTGAACGTGATGACCATGCCGAGCACGAGTGCGGCCGCGAGGATCCAAAGGATGATGAGGTTCGTACGACGGTTGAGTTTCATGTGGCTTGACGTCCTCCAGGGCCGGTGCTAGGTTGGCGGTTGCTCGGGCGCCCGTAGCTCAGCCGGATAGAGCGTTCGCCTCCGGAGCGAAAGGCCACAGGTTCGAATCCTGTCGGGCGCACCAGCGTCCAGCGGCGCGGCGAGGGCGATGCCCGGTCGCGCCGCTGTCGTTGCAGCGACGGGGAGTCTATCACGGTGCCCGGATGAGGGTGCTGAGCCTAGGCACCTCATCAGAAGCGCCGATCCGGCGTGAACGGCAGCCCGCCGAGCAGCCGCCTGGCCTCGTTGACGGGCGCGTCGAGACCCCGCGCCAGGTCGCCCGGTTCGGCCCGCGAGACCACGTCGGGCACGACACCTGCCGCGAACGCGAGCCCGTTCGGCCCGCGCAGGTCGGCCACCGCCAGCAGCAGCCTGCTCCCGTCCGGCAGCGTGAAGCCCTGCACGGCCTCGACGTTGCCCGCGGTCGGCTCGCCGACGACCTGCGCTCGACCGCCGTCCTGCAGGGCCAGCGCGACGAGTTCTCCGGCCGACACCGTCTCCGCCCCGACCACCACGACCAGCGGCCCGCGCCACACGGCCGCGCCCGGGACGACGGACTGGGCCATCACCGTGCCGTCCTCCGAGACCAGGCGCGAGAGGAGCGCATCGCCCTCGCGCACGACCTGCGCCGTCCACGCCGGCGCACCGCGCGCCACGGCGTCGGCCCACGTCCCGTCCAGGAACGCGCCGAGCAGCGCGCCCGCCTCGAGCAGCCTGCCACCGAGGTTCCCGCGCACGTCCAGCACCAGCGTCACGGCACCGGCCTCGATGAGCCCGGCGAGTGCCGCGTGCGCCGAGGCCGCCACCCCCGCGCCGTTGAAGCTCGGCACCGCCAGGTAGCCGGTTCGCTCGTCAAGCATGTGGCCATGAGGCGCGCCTGCGATCGCCGCGAACGGCACGCTCGCGGCCACCACCTCCACCTCCAGACGCACCCTGCGGCGCTCCACGGTGAGGGTCGCGGGGCCGGCCTCGAGCGCCCTGCGCAGCGCCCCGTCGGCCTCGAACACGCTGCCGAAGCCACCGAGCGGTGCGCCGCCCACGGCCACGACCACGTCGGCGCGCCGCAGACCGGCCGCGGCGGCGGGCGACGACGGGTACACGCGCTCCACCACCAGCCCGCGGCCCGGTGCGAAGCCGAACTGCACGCCGAGCCGCGGCGGCCCGGGCCCCACGTCGGTCGGCGCGCTCCCCTCGGTGCGGGCGCTCACGCCGAGCCACGTCGAGTGGTCGTCGTCCAGCTCCCGCAGCAACCGCCGCATCACGGCGTCGAACGCCGCCCGGTCGGGCGCGGCCGCCGCCGCCTCGCGGTGCTCGGCCGCCCAGGCGTCCCACGCCAGGTGGTCGGCGTCCCAATAGTGTTCACGGACGATCGCGACGGCGGCCTCGAAGGTGCGCTCGAAGGCGCGTTCGACGCCGCCGCCGGGCACCGCCTCTCCCGCCGCCGACTGTGCCCACGCGCCGCCGAGCAGTGCAGCTGCGAGCAGGGCAGCGAGGAGCGGAGCGAGCAGCGCACGACCCGCGCTGCGCCAGGCGAGCGCGCAGCCTGCCGAGCGGACGCTCACCATCGCGGAAGGCCCGCTGCGGGCGCGCTCCACGGCTGCTCGACCATGATCCCCTCGCCACCGAGCACCTCGAGCGGCCGGCCCTCGACCAAGATCCGCACCGCCTCGACCGCGCCCGGTCGCACCGCCGTGTGGCGCACCTGGTGCAGGCGCCCGAGCATCGATGCGGTGCCGCCACCGTGCGTGAACTCGCTGCTCAGGTCGATCGTCACGACCCCGTCGGCGAAGCGCACGCCCAAGACGCGCGTGTCGGGCGGCACCTCGCTGCCGAGTCCGCGCGCAGCCTCATCGGTGCTCGGGCCGGCCGCGAGGGCCGCGATCGCGACCCGCACCGTGCTCTCGCTCGGATGCGCGGCGCCGGCCGCGTCGTGCGCGTCGGCGCGCATGCGCCGGTACACGGGCTCGAGTGCGAAGCCCGCGCCGTCTTCGCGAACCAGGTAGACGGTCACGTCCGGCAGTTGGCCGAGGGTGCGCACCGTGAGCGCCGCCACGAGCGCCAGCAGGAGGAGCAGGGCCAGCGCCACCACACGCAGGACGACGGTCCTCACGGCAGGGTGTCCGGATCGTCCTCGGGCGCCTCGTCGCTGGCCTCGTCTTGGGCCTCGTCGGGGGCCTCGTCGCGAACCTCCTCCGGCTCGAGCGTGGCGTCCGGTTCTTCCGCCGCGAGCGCCTCGCGCGCGAGCGCGGCGGACTCGGCAGCGAAGAACGCCAGGTCGTCGTCGCTGGGGTCGAGCTCGGCGGCGCGGCCGTAGGCGAACGCGGCGTCGTCGTAGCGGCGCTCGCCGAAGGCCACGCGCCCCAGCCAACCCCAGGCGGTGGCCGAGTCGGGGTCGATCGCGACGACGTTCTCGAACAGGTCGCGGGCGAGCGCGAGATCGGCCATCTCGTAGGCCGCCACCGCGGCTGCGAACGCTGCTCCCGCCTCGGGCCGCACGCCCTGCTGTTGCCGTGCCAGCGATGCGAAGTAGCGCGCCCGGTCGTCGTCGGGGTCGAGCGCGATCACGCGATCCCACGCCCGCACCGCGGCCTCGTAGCGGCCGGTCTCCTGACGCGTCCTCGCGACCCACACCCAGGCCTGCGTGAAGGCGTCGTTGGCGGCGACCGCCACCTCGAAGGCGTCCAGCGCGGCGTCGAGTGCACCACCGTCGTACGCCGCCAGACCGTCGTAGAACGCCCGCCCGGCGGCGACGCCGTACGTGACCTGGTCCTGTGCCACACGCCGGAAGTAGGCCGCGCCGCCGTCGTCGGGTCGCGCCTCGCTCACCAACGTCCAGTAGCGCAACGCCGTCTCGGGACGCTCGAGTTCGAGTGCGCTCCGGCCGGCCCACACGGCCGCGTCGACGTACTCGGGGTTGGCACCGTGCGCCGCCGCGAACGCCTGGAACGCGCCCTCGAGGTCGCCGAGTTCGTAGGCCTGGATCCCGTCGCGGAAGGCCGCGGCGGCGGCCGGGCCCACGGCCACCTCGCGCTGCGCCTCGCGCAGCGAGAACGCGGCGGACTCGTCGTCCGGCGCCAGGGCCACCAGCCGCTCCCAGTACGGCAGCGCCGCCTCCGGATCGCCGCGCTCGCCGGCCAGGCGGCCGAGCCAGCGCAGCGGCTCGGTCGCCTCCGGGTCGAGCGCCGCCCAGCGCGCGAAGGTCCGCTCGGCCCCCTCGGCATCGCCCGCCTGGTAGCGCGCGAAGGCCTGCTCGGCCGCGACACGCGCGTACAGCGTGGACGACGCCAGGTCGGGGACGAGGCGTTCGTCGGCCACGTCGAGCGGGTGGCCGGCCGCGACGAGCTCGTCGAAGGCCCGCAGGGCGCGCACCGACCAGCCGGTGAGCGCGTAGGCGCGCGCCAGGTAGCGCTGCGTGACGGCGTGGTCGACGATCTCGACCGCCTCACGCCCGGCCTGGAGCACCAGGCGCCACACGGGGTGATCGGGGTGCGGCGGCGTCGGGTCGGCGAGCCCCGTGACGGCGGCCTCGCTGCCACGGGCCATCGCGGCCTCGGCCGCGGCCGGCAGCGGCGCATCGTCGGGCAACGTCTGCGCCAGCGCCGTCGCCAGGCACGCGACGATCACCAGAGCGGCGCGCCGCCGCCACCGGTCGACGGCGGCTGCGCGACGGCCCGCGACTGTGCGAGGCCACGCATGCATGCCATGACGGTACCAATCGCCGGCCTCGCGCGGCGCCGGCCACGAGACGCGGTTGATTCGTGGGCGGGCCAGCGGTAGCCTGAGTGCTCGAGCGCCCGCCGGGCCGGCACGCCGCCGGCCCGCCGCGGTGCCACGGGAGACCCCATGTTCCAGAGCCTCGGCGATCGACTCCAATCCGTCTTCGACGGGCTGCGCGGACGCGGCAAGCTGTCCGAGAACGACGTCAAGGCGGCGCTGCGCGAGGTGCGGGTCGCCCTGCTCGAGGCCGACGTCAACCTCGAGGTCGCCAAGGCCTTCACGGCGCGCGTGCTGGAACGGGCCGTCGGCTCCGAGACGCTGCTGTCGTTGAACCCCGACCAACGCGTGATCGCCATCGTCCACGAGGAGATGAAGGCCACGCTCGGTGGGGCCAGCGTCCAACCGAACCTGCGCAACGACGGCAACGTCTGGCTGCTGATGGGCCTGCAGGGGGCCGGCAAGACGACCACCGCCGGCAAGCTCGCCTACCGGTACAAGGCCCAGGGCCGCCGGCCGCTCCTCGTCGCCGCCGACACGCAACGACCCGCGGCGCGTGAGCAGCTCAGGGTGCTCGGGCGGCAGATCGGCGTGCCCGTCGTGGAGGTGGCCGACGGCGAGAGCGTCGCCACCACCAGGGCGCGGCTCGACGCCGCCCTCAAGCAGGACTTCCGCGACCTGGTGATCGTCGACACGGCCGGCCGCCTCCAGATCGACGAGGCGCTGATGGATGATCTCGCGGCCCTCTCCGACGCCGTCGCGCCGACCGAGAAGATCCTCGTGGTCGACGCCATGACCGGCCAGCAGTCGCTCCCCGTGGCGCGCACCTTCGACGAGCGCGTGGGCGTCACCGGCCTGATCCTGTCGAAGCTCGACGGCGACGCCCGCGGCGGCGCCGCGCTCTCGGCCAAGCACGTGACCGGGAAGCCGATCTACTTCGCCGGCATGAGCGAGAAGATCGATGGCCTCGAGGCGTTCCACCCCGACCGCGTGGCCGGCCGCATCCTCGGCATGGGCGACGTCCTCACGCTGATCGAGAAGGCCAAGGCGCTCGAGGGCGACGACGACGCCTCCGCCGGGCCGCGCAAGCTCTCGGACTTCTCGCTGCAGGACATGCTCACGCAGATGCGCCGCATCAAGCAGATGGGGAGCGTCTCCGACGTCTTGAAGATGATCCCGGGCGCCGGCAAGATGCTCCCGCCCGGCGCCGACATCGACGAGCGCGAACTCGGGCGCGTCGAGGCGATCATCTCGAGCATGACCGAACGCGAGCGGCGCGAACCGAAGCTGCTCAACGCCAGCCGCCGCAAGCGCATCGCCCGCGGCAGCGGCACCACGGTGCAGGACGTCAACCGGCTCATGCGGACCTACGACGACATGAAGCAGATGATGAAGCGCATGGGCAAGCGACCGCCCGGCCGCGGCGGCGGCATGGGAGCGCTCGGGCGGCGCTGAGCGGACCACGGCAGCGCGGTTGGACAGGAACGCCCCGGGCGTGTACGATGGGCAGTCGACTGCGAGGACGGTGCCGTCTGGTGCCGCCATGTCCCACGAACTCCGGAGGAACGAAGTCCCTATGGTGAAGATCCGTCTGATGCGCCTCGGCGCGAAGAAGAACCCGCACTACCGCGTCGTCGTCGTCGACGCGCGCACCAAGCGCTCGGGCGACTACATCGAGTCGCTCGGCTACTACGATCCACGCGAAACGACACCCGAGCCGCTCAAGGTCGACGTCGAGCGCGCCGCGTACTGGCTCGAACAGGGCGCCCAGCCCACCGACACCGCTCTGCGCCTGCTGCAGAAGGTCGGCGTCGAGGTCCCCGGCGTGTTGGCGAAGCGCCGCGCCGGCTTCACCCAGCGTCCCGCACCGAGCGCCTGAGCTCGGTCGACACCCCAAGCGAGGCCACGCATGCCGGTCGAACTCGTCACCTACGTGGTCCAGAACCTCGTCGCCGAACCCGGCGCCCTCGAGGTACGGGCCGAGCATGACGATCGTGGCGTGCGCATCGACATCCGCTGCGCCGAAGCCGACGCCGGTCGCGTGATCGGTCGCGGCGGGCGCGTCATCAACAGCCTCCGGACCCTGGCCCGCGCGGCGGCCGATGGCCGTCAACGGGTCGAGGTCAACCTGATCGAGTGACTCCCCCAGCGGCGGCCATCGATCGCGACGACGAGCGCGGTGGTCCCATCCTCGGTCGCCTCGGGCGCACGTACCAGCTCGAGGGTGCGTTGCATTGTCGCGTCGAGGGCGAGCAGGAGGCGGCCGCTCTACGGCGCGCCGAGCGGTTGCTGGTCGACGGCCACGGGGCGCTGCGGGTTCGCTACGTCCGCACTCACGGCTCGGGCCACGTGGTCGCGTTCCAGGGCTTCCGCAGCCCGGAGCGCGCGCAGGTGCTCGTGAACGCGACCGTCCGGCTCGACCCCAGCGACGCTGCGGCGACGGCGCTGCTCACGGCAGCGCGGCCAGCGCTCGTCGGTCTGCCCGTCAGCCTGGACGGCGCACCGTTCGGCCATGTCGACGCCGTGCTCGAGGGCCCGCAGACCCTGATACGCGTACGCGGGCCGAACGCGCTGCACTTGGTGCCGGCGGCAGCGCCTTACGTCAGCGTGCGCACCGACGAGGTCGCCTTGCACGACCCACCCCCCGGGCTGCTCGACGACCCGGACGGTGCCTGAACGGGCGGGCGGTCGCGCGCATGCGGATCACCTTCGAGACCCTCTTCCCCGACCTGGTGCTGCCCTGGACGCGCGAGGCGCTCGTCGGTCGGGCCGTGGCTGCCGGCCTGCTCGACCTGCGCGTCCACGACCTCCGGCGCTTCGCGGGCAACCGCACGAACCGCGTCGACGACGCCCCGTACGGCGGCGGTGCCGGCATGGTCATCCGTGCCGATGTGGCGGCGCGGGCGATCGACGAGGCCCGCGCCGCCGAACCGCCTGCGGACGAGGTCGTGCTGCTCTCGCCCGCTGGCGAGCCGCTCACGCAGCGTCTCGTGGAGCGCTTCGCAACGTATCGACACCTGACCCTGCTGTGCGGCCGCTACGAGGGCTTCGACGCTCGCGTCGAGCGCCTCGTCGACCGCGAGGTGTCGCTCGCCGACGTGGTGCTGATGGGCGGCGAGCTCGCTGCGCTGTCCGTGGCCGAAGCGACCGTGCGGCTCCTGCCGGGCGTGCTCGGCGACGCCGAGAGCCACCGTCAGGACTCGTTCAGCTCGGGTCTGCTCGACTACCCGGAGTACACCCGGCCCGCGCTCTACCGCGGCCTGCGCGTGCCCGACGTGCTGCGCTCCGGCGACCATGCCCGAGTCGCCGCATGGCGCCGCGAGCAGGCGTTGCGCCGCACCGTGCGCCGCCGGCCCGACCTGCTGGGCGCGGCACCCCTCGACGAAGCGGAGCGCCGCGAGGCCGCGGCGCTCCTGGCTGAGCCGGACGGGGTCGACGCCGACGCGTAGGGCGCGCCCAGCGCGCGCTGCAGGCTCAGCGCAAGCGCGACAAGACGACGTCGGTGATGTCGAGCCCGTCGATGGCGTAGACCACCAGGCCGCTCTCGGCGGCGGCGGCGATGTCCATGACGATGGTGTACTCGCGCTCGACGGCGACGTCGCGGATGGCGTCGTTGACCGCCTCGATCGCGGGCTCCGCGGCCGCGGCGATGTCGGCCTGGTAGCGCGACTGCACGGCGTCGAGGGTGGTCAACAGGATGTTGAAGCGCTCTTGATCGTCGGTGCTCAACGCCTCGCCGGCGCGGGCGCGGGCCTGCAGACCGTCGAGTTGGTTGCGGATGTCGCCGACCTCCTCGCTGGCCTGAGCGCGCAGCGCGTTGGCGGCCTGGCCACCGGGATGGGCGGCGATGAGGGCCTGGGCGTCGACGAACACGACCCGAGTCGGTTGGTCTTGGGCGCCGATGGTGGCGGATGCCACCACCATCAGAGCGACGGCGGCGAGCAGTGCGAGGGTGAGTCTCTTCATAGCGTGGGCAGTCTAGCACCGCCATCATGAGAACGAAGGATTCCCTCCCAAACGTGCAAAGCGTCCTCACCCCCACCACCACCCGCAGCGGCGGACCAGCCCGCGTCAGCGCCCGGCGCCCGTGAGCGAAGCCACCGCGCACGCCGCGTGGGTCGTCCTGTGGGCCGTCGTCGGGTCGCTGATCGGCTCGTTCGGCAACGTCGTGGTGTACCGCTGGCCGCGCGGCGAGTCGGTGGTGCGCCCCCGTTCGCGCTGCCCGCGCTGCGAACGCGTGCTCTCGCCGCTCGACCTGGTGCCGGTGCTGTCGTGGCTCGTGCTGCGCGGCCGCTGCCGCACCTGCGGCTCGACCATCTCGCCCCGCTACCCCCTGGTGGAGGCCGCGATGGCGCTCGGGTTCGGCCTCCTCGCATGGTCGTTCCCGATCATCGACGCCGGGGCCTCCGCCGTGCCCCTCATGGCGCTCTTCGCGATGCTGCTCATGGCGGCCCTGATCGACCTCGACACCTACTTGCTCCCTGACGGGCTGACGCTGGGCGCCGCCGCCGTCGGCCTGCTCGGCGCGTTCCTCTACGCGCCCGGCTTCGGTCTGCCGACGCCAGGCGAGGCGCTCGTCGGCGCGGCGGTCGGCGTCGGCGTCCTGGTGCTGATCAACCGCATCGGCGGCCTGGCGCTCCGGCGCTTCACCGACACCAAGGAGCGACTGTGGCCGGTCTCGCTCGACACGGTCAACGCCGCTGCCCTGGCCGGCGTGGTCGGCGGCGTGTGGGTCGCGCTGGCGGTGGGCGCGCTCCAGATCGTGGCCTCGAGCGTCGCGCGCCGCCCGCTGCGGCTCCCGGAGCCGCTCGTGTACGGTCTGTGGCTGGTCGCCCTCGTGTTCACGGTCAGCGGCGCCGGTGCGGCTTGGGGCGTGGACGCCGCTGCGAGCATCGCCGGCAGCGTGATCGGCGCAGGCGCGTTCGCGTTCCTCGGCGCCGTGTGGTGGTGGGTGGCCGATTGGCGCAGCAGCGAGCAGCGCGCGCCGCTCGAGGAGGCCGGCCCACCCGGGGACGACGATGGCGAACCCGTCGCCATGGGCTTCGGCGACGTCAAGCTGGCCGCCCCGCTCGGCGCCATGCTGGGCTGGGAGGCCTTCCTGGTGGGGCTGCTGCTGGCGGTGCTGCTCGGCGCCGTGATCGGCGTGGCGCAGCGGCTCGCGGGCGGCTCGCGCTTCGTGCCCTTCGGTCCCTTCATGGTGGTGGGCGCCTTCCTCGCCCTGGCGGTCGCCGAGCCGTTGCTGGGCTGGTACCTCGGCCTGCTCGGCGTCTGATACCATTCGGGCCTCATGAACGTGCCCCTGACTCCCAGCCTGCGCGGCCGCGACCTCCTGTCGCTGAGCGACCTCACCGCGGACGAGTTCCACGCCTTGATCGACACCTCCCTCGAGCTCAAGCGACGCTGGCGAGCCGGTGATCGGCCCCGCCTGCTGGAGCACAACACCATCGCGATGATCTTCGAGAAGCAGTCGCTGCGCACACGCTCGACCTTCGACATCGCCATGTACCAGCTCGGCGGGCACTCCGTCCTGCTGTCGCAGAACTACATCGGTTGGGGCGTGCGCGAGACCATCCGCGACGTGGCGCACAACCTGGAACGCTGGGTCGACGGCATCATGGCGCGCACCTACGGGCACGCCACGCTCGTCGAGCTCGCGGAGCACGCGGACGTGCCCGTCATCAACGGCCTCTCCGACCTCCTCCACCCCTGCCAGCTGCTGGCGGACTACCTGACCATGCGGGAGACCTTCGGCGCGCTCGAGGGCCTGACGGTGGCGTACGTCGGAGACGGCAACAACGTCTCCAACTCGCACATCAACGCGGCCATGCACGCCGGGACGACGTTGCGCATCGCCTGCCCGGATGGCTTCGACCCCGACCAAGGGGTCCTCGAGGCGGCCCGCGCCCGCGGCGCGGACGTGTCGATCGTGCGCGATCCACGCGAGGCGGTCCAGGGCGCCGACGTGCTCTACACCGACGTGTGGATCTCGATGGGGCACGAGGAAGAGGCGGAGCGTCGGCGCAACGCCTTCGCTGGCTACACGGTGACGCCTTCGTGGTTTGCCGACCTCTCGTCGCGCGGCGTGTTCATGCACGACCTGCCCGCGCACTACGGCGAGGAGTGCACCGAGGACGCCGTGTACCACGAGCGTTCGGTCGTGTTCGACCAGGCCGAGAACCGCCTGCACGCCCAGAAGGGCGTGCTGGTGCAGCTGCTGGCCGACCGTTCGGACGCCTGAGGTGGCGCTGCGCGTCGCGGTCCTGGGCGCCAGCGGTTACGGCGGCGCAGGGTTGATCGAGCGGCTCCGCAGCCATCCCGACGTGACGCTGGCGGCGCTGGCGTCGCGGCAGTTCCTCGGTCAGCCGATCGACGCCGCCTGGCCCCACGTGGCGGGCCTGGTACCCCTGCGCTTCGTCGACAGCGACGACGCCATCGCCGCCGCCGACCTCGTGTTCTGCGCGACGCCGCACGGCGCCACCGCGCCGCTCGTCGAGGCCGCGCGCACGGCCGGCAAACGCGTGGTCGACCTGTCGGCCGACTTCCGGCTCGATGCCGACACGTACGCGACCTGGTACGGGCCACACCCGCACCCCGAGCGCATCGGGGAGGCCGTCTACGGTCTACCGGAACTGCACCGCTCCGAACTGCCCGGGGCGACCATCGTGGCGAGCCCCGGCTGCAACGCCACCGCCGCGACGCTCGCCCTGGCGCCCCTCGCCGCCGCCGGGCTGCTGGGCGACGTCCCGGTGGTCACGATCGTCACCGGTGCGTCGGGTGCCGGCCGCGCCACCGACCTCGGCCTGCACTACCCCGAGCTCAACGAGAACGCCCGACCCTACAAGGTCGCCGGCACGCACCGCCACACCGGCGAGATCGAGGTCGCGCTCGGGCGCGTCGCCGCGCAGGGCAAGGACGGCCGCAGCCGCGGCCCGAGCGAACGCGTCCGCATCGCCTTCAACCCCGTCCTGGTGCCGATGAACCGCGGCATCCTCGCGACCGCCGTGGCGTGCCCGCAGGGCGTCTCGCTGAACGACCGCGACCTGCTCGAGCGCTACCGGGACTTCTTCGACGGCGACCCGTGCATCGTCGTGCAGGCCGACCTGCCCCAGACCAAGGCCGTGGCGGGATCGGACCGCGCGGTCGTGTCGGTGCGCTGGGACGAGCGCAGCGACGCCATCGTCGCCATGTGCGCCATCGACAACCTCGGCAAGGGCGCCGCCGGCCAGGCGGTACAGGGCATGAACCTCGCGCTCGGCGTCAAGGAGACGACCGGGTTGCGCATGGAAGGACAGTGGCCATGAAACTGCCGCTCGGGTTCCGCACCGCCGGTGTCGCTGCCGGCATCAAGCGCTCCGGTCGACCGGACCTGGGACTCATCGTCGGCGACGAGCCGCTCGCGTGGGCGCTGGTCGGCACCGAGAACCTGGTGAAGGCGCCGTGCGTGACGCGCAACCGGGCGCGCCACGCGGCCCTCCACCCCGTCCGCGCCCTGGTCGTCAACGCCGGCAACGCCAACTGCGCCAACGGCGACACCGGCGTGTGGGACAACGAGGACCTGGCCGCCATCGGCGCCGGTGCGCTCGGCCTCGAGCGCGTCCAGGACGTGCTCACAGCCTCGACCGGCGTGATCGGCAAGCCGCTGCCGATGGACCGCGTGCGCGCCGGTATGCCGCTCGCCGTGGCCGCCCTGCAAGGCGACGACGCCGACGACCTCGCAGGCGCCATCCTCACCACCGACCTCGTGACGAAGCAGGTCGAGGCCACCCTCCCGGGTGGCGCACGCGTGCTGGGCATCGCCAAGGGCTCGGGGATGATCCACCCGAACATGGCGACGATGTTCGCCTTCGTCCTCACCGACGCCGTCGTCGATCAGCGCCAGCTCCGTCGAGCCTGGCGCGAGATCACGGACGCCACCTTCAACCAGGTGACCGTCGACGGCGACACCAGCACCAACGACATGGCCATCGTCCTCGCCAGCAACCGCACCCGCTGCGACCCCGACGACCTCGTCGCCGCGCTCACGCAGGTGTGCGAGGGCTTGGCGCGCGCGATCGCCGCCGACGGTGAGGGCGCCACCACGCTGATCACGGTCGAGGTCCGCGGCGGCCGCACGCCTGCGGACGCCCGCACGGCCGCCAAGGCGGTCGCCTCGAGCAGCCTGGTGAAGACGGCGATCCACGGGCGCGACCCGAACTGGGGCCGCATCGTCTCGGCGATCGGCCAGAGCGGCGTGGTCGCCGACATCGACAACCTCACCGTTCGGTTGCAGGGGGTGGAGGTGTTCCACGGCACCTCGAAGCCGTTCGATGAGCCGTCGGTCTCGGCCGCGATGCACGAGGCCGAGGTCGTGATCGAGATCGACCTCGCCGCCGGCGAGGGCAGCGCCCGCGCCTGGGGCTGCGACCTGACGGCCGACTACGTCCGCATCAACGCCGAGTACCGCACCTGACGGCCCTCAACGCTTGCGCTGCATGACGTGTATCGCGGGCGATCCCGCACCGTCCCCCGCGCCGCCGGCCGTCAACGCTTGCGCTGCATGACGTGGATCGCCTTGCCGTGCGCCACCTCGGCGGCCTCCATGACCGCCTCCGCGATCGTGGGGTGGGCGTGCTGCGTGAGCGCCAGGTCCTCGATGGTCGCTCCCATCTCGAGCGCCAGGGCGGCCTCCGAGACGATGTCGCCGGCGCCCGGGCCGACCATGTGGAAGCCGAGCAGCAGGTCGGTCTCGGCGTCGCCGACGAGCTTGACCAACCCCTCCTTGACGCCCAGCGTCATGGCGCGGCCCAGGGCGGGGAGCTTGAAGACCCCGACGCGCACCTCGAAGCCGGCAGCCTTCGCCTCGGCCTCGGTCATCCCGACGCTGGCCAGCTCGGGGCTGGTGTAGATCACGTTCGGCACGAGGGTGTCGTACGCGCTCGGCTTGCCGGCCGCGTGCTCGGCCGCCACCAGACCCTCCTTCATCGCCTTGTGCGCGAGCAGCGGTGCGCGGGCCACGTCGCCGATCGCGTAGACGTGCGGCACGTTCGTCTGGAGGTGGTCGTTCACGGGGACGAAGCCGCGCTCGTCGACGGTGACGCCGATGCCCTCGAGGCCCAGGCCGGCGCCGTTCGGTCGACGCCCGACGGCCACGAGCACCTTGTCGACGGTGACCGTCTCGTGCTCGCCGCCCTTCAGCTCGAGGGTGACCTCCACGCCATCGTCGGTGGTGCGCTGCGAGACCGCCTTGGTGCCGGTCCTGATCGTCACGCCGCGCTTCTCGAAGCTGCGCCGCAGCTCCTTGGCGACGTCCGGATCCGCGGTCGGGACGATCTCGTCCATCAGCTCCACGACCGTCACGTCGCTCCCGAGCGCCGCGTAGACGTCGGCGAACTCCAGGCCGATGGCGCTGCCGCCGAGCGTCATGAAGCGCTTCGGCACCTCGGCCACGAGCAGCGCGCCGGTCGAGTCGACCACGCGCTCGCCGCCCGTGTCGAAGCCGGGGATCTCGATCGGGCGCGAGCCGGTGGCGACGATCAGCTTCTCGAAGGTGATCCGCTGGCCGTCGACCTCCAGGGTATGTGCGTCGGTCACGGTCGCGGTGCCCTCGAGGGTGGTCACCCCGTTGCCCTTGAGGAGCTGCTTCACGCCGCCCGAGAGCTTCGCGACGATGCCCGACTTCCAGCGCTCGACCTGCTTCAGGTCGACGCTCGGTTCGCCGAACGAGACGCCGAAGTCGCTCGCGTGCGCTCCCTCGCGCAGCGCAGCGGCGACGTGCAGGAGCGCCTTCGTGGGGATGCAGCCGACGTTGAGGCAGACCCCGCCGATCGGTCCCTGCTCTACGACGGCGACCGTGAGGCCGAGCTGCGCGGCCCGGATGGCGGCGTGGTACCCGCCCGGGCCGGAACCGATGACGACGAGGCCGTAGTCCATGCTGAGGTCCTCCTGCGTGGCCGCGGCCGGGGCCCTGATCGCCCACGGGGCCGGGCCCGGTGTCGCGGCAGTGTACCGCGCGCCCCCGGCGTTCGCCGTACGATGCCGGCGTGCCACAGGCCGTCACCAGCGTCCCACACCACGCCCTCACCCGCGCCGACGTGCCGTCGCCCCGGGCCGAGTTCGACGACATCATCGTCTTCGCCTACACCTTCGACGCCTACGCGCACTTCGGTCTCGAGGCGTGCGGCGCCTTGGCGAACGCCACGCAGGCGCGCTTCGTCGACACGCGGGAGCTGCCGGGCGATCTCGACACGCTGCGGGCGTGCTTGTTCTTCGAGGCGCGCCGCTGGATCGTGCTCGAGCGCGAACCCGACACGCGCGCGCGGCTGTACGTGGGGGCGCTCCTGGTGGCGATCGAGGACGCGCTCGACGAGCTGCACGACGGCTCCGAGGCGCTGCCGCTGGCCTGAGCGCGTGGGCCGCGCGGCCGCGAGACGCTACACTGTCGGTCTCATGGACCACTCCACCCCCGCCACGCCCGAGGCCGGCCCCACCATCGACCGCCGCCCGGAGCGCTACGACCCGCAGGCCATCGAGCCGCGCTGGCGCCGCGCCTGGGCCGAGCAGGGTCTGCACCGCGTCGACCTCGACGACGACACGCGCCCGAAGTACTTCTTCCTCACCATGTACCCCTACCCGTCGGGCGACCTGCACGTGGGTCACTGGTACGCCGAGGCGCCGGCCGACGCCGCCGCCCGCTACCGCCGCATGCGTGGCTACAACGTGCTCTTCCCGATGGGCTTCGACGCCTTCGGCCTGCCGGCCGAGAACGCCGCGATCCGGGCGGCGCGCGAGGGTGAGAAGGTCCACCCGGCGACGCTGACGTATCAACGCATCGAGCGCATGGAGCAGCAGTTCGACCAGATGGGGGCGATGTTCGACTGGTCGAAGAAGGTCGTGACGTGCGACCCCTCGTACTACCGCTGGAATCAGTGGCTGTTCGTCAAGATGTTCGAGCGCGGGCTCGCGTACCGCAAGGAGAGCTTCGTCAACTGGGACCCGGTCGACCAGACGGTGCTCGCGAACGAGCAGGTGATCGACGGCCGCGGCGACCGCTCCGGGGCGCTCGTCGAGCGGCGCTTGATGCCGCAGTGGCACTTCAAGATCACGGACTACGCCGATGAGCTGCTCGACTTCTCCAACCTGGAGTGGCCCGAGAAGGTCAAGACGATGCAGACCAACTGGATCGGCCGCTCGGAGGGCGCGGAGGTCGACTTCCGCACGGAGCAGGGCGATCCGATCACCGTCTTCACGACGCGGCCCGACACCCTGTGGGGCGCCACCTTCGTCGTGCTCGCCCCGGAGCACCCGCTGGTCGCTCGCGTGACGACGCCCGAGCGGCGAGCCGAGGTCGAGGCCTACGCGGCCGCCGCTGCGAGCAAGAGCGAGATCGACCGGCAGGCCGAGGGGCACGAGAAGACCGGCGTCTTCACCGGCGGCCACGCGCTCAACCCGGTCAACGGCGAACGCGTCCAGATCTGGATCGCGGACTACGTGCTGATGACCTACGGCACCGGCTCGATCATGGCCGTCCCGGCACACGACGAGCGCGATCTCGCCTTCGCGCGCACCTTCGGCCTGCCCGTGCGCGTGGTGGTGCAGCCGCCTGGCGCCGACCTCGACGGCGACACCTTGACCGAGGCCTACACGGGCGACGGCGTGATGGCGAACTCCGGCCGCTTCGACGGCACCCCGACCGGCAAGGGCGACGCAGGTGCCGAGGGCATCGCGACGGTGATCGCCTGGCTCGACGACGAGGGCATCGGTCGGCGCAAGGTCACGTACCGTTTGCGCGACTGGCTCATCAGCCGCCAGCGCTACTGGGGGACACCGATCCCGATGCTGTACTGCGACGAGTGCGGGATCGTGCCCGTGCCCGTGGCGTCCCTGCCGGTCGAGCTGCCGACCGACGTGGCCTTCATGCCGACGGGCCAATCGCCGCTGACCACGCACGCGCCGTTCCTGCACACCACCTGCCCGAGCTGCGGCGGCGACGCGCAGCGCGAGACCGACACCATGGACACCTTCATGGACTCGTCGTGGTACTGGTTCCGCTACCTGGCGCCCGACCTCGACACGGCGCCGCTCGACGAGGCGCTGGCCCGGCGCTGGACGCCGGTCGACATGTACACCGGCGGGGTGGAGCACGCCATCTTGCACCTGATGTACGCCCGCTTCTTCACCAAGGTGCTGCGCGACCTGGGCCTGATCGACCACGGCGAGCCGTTCAAGCGGCTCTACAACCAGGGCATGATCCTGGGGGCCGACAACGAGAAGATGTCGAAGTCGCGCGGCAACGTCGTCAACCCCGACCAGCTGATCAGCGACTACGGCGCTGACGCGGTGCGCGCCTACCTCATGTTCATCGGGCCCTGGGACCAGGGTGGTCCCTGGAACTACCAGGGCATCGAGGGCGTGGTCCGCTTCCTGAACCGCGCCTGGGCCGTGGTGCTCGATCCGCCCGAGGGCGATCCGGCCGCCGTCGTCACGGAGGCGCGGACGCGCGACCTGCGGCGCGCGGTGCACACGGCGATCAAGGAGGTCTCCGACGACCTCGAGGGGTTCCGCTTCAACACCGCGGTGGCCGAACTGATGACGCTCCAGAACGCCATGGCCAAGGCCAAGGACGCTGCGATGGTCCTCACGCCGGCCTGGGACGAGGCCTGTCGCACCTTGGCGACGCTGTTGGCGCCGATCACGCCGCACCTCGCCGAGGAGCTGTGGCAGCGCCTCGGGCACGCCACGTCGGTGCATCTCGAGGCGTGGCCCGAGGTCGACGCCTCGGCGCTGACGCGCGACGAGGTGCGCTACGCCGTGCAGGTCAACGGCAAGCTGCGCGCCGAGATCGACGTGGCCGCCGGGGCCGAGCAGGACGTGGTCCTGGCGACCGCGAAGGCGGTGCCGAACGTCGCGCGCTACCTCGACGAGGGGACGTTGGTGCGCGAGATCGTCGTGCCGGGCAAGCTCGTCAACCTGGTGGTGAAGCCGACGGCCTAGGCCCGCTCATTGCGGCGTGAACAGCACGACGTCGGTCAGCGTCGCCAGGTCGACCATCGGTTGCACCAGGAAGCTGCGCCGGAGTTCGTTCGGGTCCTGCGGCAGCACCTCGGCGACGCGGCCGACGGGGATGCCGCGCGGGAACAGGCCGCCGAAGCTGGTGGTCTCGACCAGGTCACCCGCGACGACGCTCTGCTCCGGGATGAAGCGGTCGACGCGAACGAGGCCACCCACCTCCCCGACGGCCACGCCCTGCCCGCCCTTGTCGCGGACCGCGACGCCGACGCGCGACTGCGGGTCGAGCACCGTGCGGACCACCGAACGCGCCTCGCCGACCTCGACCACGATGCCGACGAGTCCCTCGGGCGCCGACACGGGCATGCCGCGCGTCACGCCGTCGCGACGGCCCGCGCCGATCGTCAGGGTGTCGACGGCGGGCGTCCGGCTCCAGCCCACGACCGGTGCGACGAGCACGGCGCCGGGCGAGTGGTTGCGGCGTACGTCGAGCAGCACCTCGAGCTCTTGGAGCCGCAGCTCCAGTTGGCGCGACGCCGCCTCGCTCTGCGCGAGCGCCGCGCGCAGCACCTCGTTCTCGCTCCGCAGGTCGGCGCGTTCGGTGAGCGACAGCGCGCTCGCGCGCAGGTTGCGGCCGGCGTTGCCGACGAGGTCGTGGGGGAGCGCGATGGCGCTCGACACGTCGACCGGGACCACACCGACGAACGCCGTGAACACGAACGTGAGCAGCCCGAGCCCGACGAACACGTACCACGCGCGGAAGAAGCTAGCCAAGGCGGACCCCGAGGGCGCGGGCCAGGGTGATGACGGTCGGCAGCGACAGGCCGACGACGTTGCTGTAGCAGCCCTCGATGCGCTCCACCAGACCCGCGCCGCGGCCCTGGATGGCGTACGCGCCGGCCTTGTCGTCGCCCTCGCCGCTGGCGACGTAGGCCGCTACGTCGCGCTCGTCGAGCGACCGGAAGGTGACGACCGTGCGCTCGACGTGGGCGCGCGTGTCCTGTCCGCGCCACAAGCAGTGGCCGCTCAACACGACGTGCGAGCGGCCGGCGAGGCGCTCGATGAAGGCGCGTCGCTCGGCCGCATCGGCGGGCTTGCCGAGCACCTCGCCGTCGACGACGACCACCGTGTCGGCCGCGATCACGAGCGGATCTGCACCGTCAGGGCCGTCCGCGGCGGCGCCGCGGAGCGCCGCGAGGCGAGCCTGGACCGCGCCCGCCTTGGCGGCTGCGAGCCTGGCGACCAGCGCGGGCGGGGGTTCGCCCGGCAGCGCCCGCTCGTCGACGTCGGCCGCCATCACCGTGACCGCGACGCCGAGCGCCGCGAGCAGGTCGCGGCGGCGCGGCGAGGCGCTGGCGAGGACGACGTCGGCGGCGGTGCTCATCGGCGCCAGTCTACCCAGGCGGGCCGCGGTGGGCCCGTCCGGCCGGGGGTAGACTCTGCGGGGACGCGCGCGGGCGACGTGTTGAGCGCGACGGCGCGCCGTGGAGGCGGCATGGACGACATCGAGACCCTGAAGCGGCGCGCCGGCGAGGCGGCCGCGGGCCTGGTGCGGAGCGGCACGGTGGTCGGGCTCGGGACCGGCAGCACGGCGCGCTACGTGATCGCGGCGATCGGCCGCGCCCTGGCGGACGGCACCCTGACGGACGTCTCAGGCGTGCCGACCTCCGCGGCATGCGAGCGCATGGCGCGTGAGGCCGGCATCCCGCTGGTGGAGCTCGGGGCCGCAGGCGTCGACATCGCGATCGACGGCGCGGACGAGATCGACCCCGCGCTCGAGGCGATCAAGGGGCTCGGCGGCGCCATGACGCGCGAGAAGATCGTCGCGGCAGCGGCGCGCCGCTTCGTGCTGGTGGCGGACGCGACCAAGCGCGTCGAGCGCCTCGGCGAGCGCGCCCCGGTGCCGGTCGAGGTGCTGCGCTTCGGCTGGCGTCGCACCGCCGCGGCGCTCGCGTCGCTGGGTTGCACCCCACGGCTGCGCGGTGGCGAGGCCGCACCGGCGTTGACCGACAACGGTCATCCGGTGCTGGACTGCGCGGTGCCGGCGGGGTTCGACGCGGCCGCCTTCGCTGCGGCCGTCGACACGCTTCCCGGCGTGGTCGGGACCGGCCTCTTCCTGGGCCTCGCGCGCACCGCCTTCATCGCGGGCGATGGCGACGTGGTGCGCCTCGAGCGCGGCGGGGCGGCGTCGTGATCGTTGCCGTGGGGCTCGACATGATCGAGTTGGTACGGATCAAGAAGGTGTGGCAGAACCACCCGCACCGCTTCCTGTACCGCCACTTCACCGCCGAGGAGATCACGTTCTGTCGGGCGCAGGCCGATCCGCTCCCCTCGATCGCGGCGCGCTTCGCGGCGAAGGAGGCGTTCCAGAAGTGTTGGCACGAGGCGCACGGCTGGCAGGACGTCTGGGTGGTGCGCGACGGCCTGAAGCCGCGCTTGGCGTTCTCGCCGCACATCCAGCGGCAGATCGACGAGCGCGCCATCGTGGTGCACCTGTCCATGACGCACAGCCGCGATCACGCGGCGGCGGTGGTGGTGCTGGAGCGCCCGTGACGGCACCCTGCCGGCACACTGCCGGAGCAGGGCGGACGATCGGTGGGCATGGCCACGAGATGACGGCCGCGGCGTAGCGCCGCGGCCGTCATCGTCGGAGTCGGGGAACGAGCTCGGTTCGGTCGGCTCAGAAGCCTTCGGAGACGCCCTCGAGCTCCTCGCGGTCGATGATCGTGATGCTGCGGTAGCCCGACTCGATGAGGCCCTCGGCCCGCAGTTCGGTGATGATCTTCGACACGCTCTCACGCGTGGAGGCGGTGCCTTCGGCCACGAGCTCGTGGGTGGCGGAGATCATCGGGCGGCCAGCCGGGTCGCGCCGCGCGAGCGGCGTGTCGGACAGCTTGAGCAGGTAGCGGGCGACGCGCTGGCGCAGGTCGCCGGTCTGCAGGTGGTAGCCGTAGTCCATCTGGCGCTGCATCTGGTGCGAGAGCGAACGCGTGATGGTCATCAGGTCGGCGTGGTTGATCATGGCGGGGTCGATGGCCTCGATCTGGGCCGACGTGAGGGCCTCCGCGATCTCCGCGCGCTCGCCGTCCATGAACGCCTCCTCGCCGAAGTAGTCGCCCGGGAGGACGTGCCGCACGGTCAAGACGCGCCCCTCGGGGGTCATGCGGGCGATGCGCACCAGGCCGTCACGCACCCGGAACACGGACTGGGCCGGGTCGCCGCTGTGGTACAGCGTCTGCCTGCGCTGGAAGGTGAGCGTCTGGTGCGGCGCGGTCATGGTGGCCTCCGGAGTGGTCGCGATGTCGTCTCGGGCTGCGCGAGGAACGGCGGGGATGCTGGCGATGCGGTCGTTCCGGTAGCTGACGGTCATGCTGCGACCTCCTGGGTCTCCACGAACCGGTGATGGCCGCGGGCGAGAACGGTGGAAGAGCGGAGTCGGCGCTCGGCGCTGCGCGCCGCGATGAAACCCGAGCTGGTGGCGCCGAGGGCGCCCTGTCCCGGGAAGACGGTGTCGCCGGCGAGGAAGAGCCCCGGCACGTCGGTGCGATGCGATGGCGCCGCGAAGTTGGCGTGACCGATGGTCTGGGGGAAGCCGCCGACGGTGCCGTCCGCCCGGCGGGTGTAGCGCTTGAACGTGCGGGGCGTGCCGCTGCGCAGGTAGCCGAGGCCGTCGCGGAAACCGGGCAGGACCCGCTCGACCTGCTCGAGCAGGCGGCCTTCGAGGGCGTGCTTGGCGGCCTCGTACGCCACGCTGTCGTCGGCGAGCGACATCCAGCGCTCGGCGTCGACGTGCGTGGACACGGTGACCGCGTGATGCCCAGCGGGCGCACGGCTGCGGTCGGCAGCCGGGCTGACCGACACCAGCAGGTTGGCGGGTGGTGCGTCGCTGGCGTGCGCCTCGGGATTCGAGACCGTCAGGTCGGTGACCTGTTGGAACGGCCGAGGCGCCTCGCGCAGCGCTGCAGCCGCCACGCCGGCGTACAGCGTGAAGGCGCCCCACATGCGCGGCTGGTCGGCGTCGCGCCGCTGGAGGCGCTCCGTGGCGGCCTCACCGAGCAGGGCGACGGTGTTGCGCAGCGGCACGGCGCTGACGACCACCGGGGCACGCACGACACCGTGGCGCGTGGTGACGCCGGCGATCCGGCCGTGGTCGTCGCGCACGATGGCGCGGGCGGCGGTGCCGAGGCGCACGGTGCCGCCGCGCGCGCTCACGACGTCGAGCAGCTCCTCGGCCAGGCTGCCGAGGCCGCCGAGCACGTACTGAGCGCCGGAACGGTAGACGTCGAGGGCGAGCGCTCCGTTGGGCGCCACGCAGGCGTCGGCCCGGCACTGCATCGCGTCGAGCAGCTGGCCGTCGATGAACGCGCGCACGTGCGGGTCGTCGATGCCGTACGCGTTCAGGCGATCGCCGACGCTGCGACCGAGGTTGGCGACCACGGCGAGCAGGCTGGGATGAGCGGCGCGCGCGCTGTCGATCACGTCGGCGGGATGGCGCAGGGGCAACACGGGGAAGCGACCGGCGGCCCGGCGCATCGCCGTGGCAAGGCGCTCGACCTCGCCCCAGAAGCGCCCCACGGCGTCGGCCTGGGCCGGGAAGGTCGCGGCCAGGGCACTGCGCCAGGCGTGGCGATCGCGGTGGAGGTCGATCACACGGTCGTCGACGAGCACGCGAATGGCAGGGTCGACGTCGAGGTAGCGAGGCACGCGGCCGACGCGTTCGAACACGCCGCGGACCAGGCCACCCGGTTCGAGGCCCATGCCGACCGTGGCTCCGACGGCGAAGCGGTAACCGTCCTCTTCGAAGCTCGCGGCGCAGCCACCGGGGTGCACGTCGCGCTCGAGCACGAGCACGCGGCGTCCGGCGTTCGCGAGCAGCGCACCGGCGGTCGCACCTGCCAGGCCTGCCCCGATGACGACGGCGTCGTAGACCTGAGCGGCGGCGCTGCGACGCTCGGCGCTCATCGGCGCACCGCTGCCTCGGTACCGATGGTCTCGCGGACGAGGTCGTGGAAGCGCTCGACGGCGTCGGCGCCGCTCGCGGCGAGGTAGCGACCGCCGACGAGTTCGGCGCGGCGGGGATCGGTGTTGAAGCCGTTGCCGCCGAGCACCAACAGGGGCGCGATGCCCTGCAGGTGGTTGCGCTTGTTCATCAGGTGGTGCACGGAGTCGATCGACGACGCCGAGATCATGACCGCGACCGGCCGCACGGTGCGCGCCATGTCGGCGAGGTCCTCGACGGGCGTGTTGGCGCCGATGAAGTAGACCTGGTAGCCGGAGCGACGCAGCAGCACCGCGAGCACCAGCGCGCCGAGTTCGTGCTGGTCATGCGGTGCGCAGGCGACGATGACGCCGTGACCACTGCGGTTGCTGCCCGAGAGGCTCATGAGTTGGCGCAGCCGGCCGTTGATGTAAGAGCTCGCGAAGTGCTCGGTGGTCGTGTTGACGACGCCGTCGTGCCAGAGCGTGCCGAGTTCGACCATCACCGGCTGGAACAGGTCGATCACGACGTCTTCGACCGGGTAGAGCGTGTGCGCCTCGGCGACGACGCGATCGGCGTGGCCGTCGTCGAGGTCGACGAGCGCCGCCACGAGTTCACCCTTCAGGTCGCACAAGGGGCGCGGGCCGCGTTGATCGGATGGGTTGCGACCGACGATCTGCGCTGCGCGCGACGCCGGGACGCCGTCGTCGACGTGTGCCTTGATGGCCTTGATGTCGGTGACGTCGTCGTCCGAGTACAGGCGGTAACCGGACTCGGAACGCTCGGGCTTCGGCACACCGTAGCGGCGCTCCCATTGGCGCAGCGTGGTGGCCGGAACGCCTGTGCGCTCTTCGACCTCGTTGACCGTGTACTTGCCTCGCGCCATTGCGCTCGTGGCTCCTCTCGCGTCCGCACCCCGATTCGTCGAGGCCTTGTCGAACGTTGGACGAAGCATAGCGCTAAGGTTAGACAAAGTCAATACATCCCCCTTGGTAGCGGGGTGCCAATCTGGTGCAGCGCACGTTCTACACTGCGTTTCTAGCTGTACAACCCTTGTTCAGCCCAGACCGCCACGGGCGCCGCCGGCGGACGCCACGACCTCCCTGCGGTAGCATGCCGCCGATGCCGAAGCCCCGCAAGCACGTCACCGTCCACACCGACGGAAGCTGCGAGACCCAGACCGGCGACGGTGGCTGGGCCTACCTCCTCGAGTACAAGGGCAAGGAGCGCAGCGCCAGCGGCTTCGAGGAGAACACCACCAACAACCGCATGGAGCTCACGGCCGCGGTCCGCGCCCTCGAGGCGCTGACCGAGCCCTGCTCGGTCGAGATCGTCACCGACAGCCAGTACCTCAAGAAGGCCTTCACCGACGGTTGGCTCGTCAGCTGGCAACGCAACGGCTGGCGCACGACGAGTCGCCAGAGCGTGAAGAACCGCGACCTGTGGGAACGCCTCCTCGAGCTGACCGGTACGCACGAAGTGACCTGGAGCTGGACACGCGGCCACGCAGGGCACGACGCCAACGAACGCGTCGATGGCCTCGCGCTCCGCGCACGCCGCGAACGCAGCGGCAGCGTCGACGCCTGAAGCCGCGCCACTCGACCACGCCTCAGGGCTGCGCCAGCACCGCCAGCAGTTCGCGCAACGCGAGCATCCCTTCGTCGAGCGACGCGGGCTCGATCCACTCGCCCGCGCGGTGCGCGTCGCCGCCGCGGTACACGCCGAAGCACAGCGCCGGCAGACCGGCCGCCATGGCGGCGTTCGCGTCGGTGCTGCTCGCCGAGCGCTGCGGCTCGACACCGACCGAACGGAGGGCCTGCTCGGCCAGCACGACCAGCGCCTCGTTCCCACCCGACGCGGCCGGACGGTCCCCCACGCGCCTGACCTCGACAGCCACCCCGTGGCGCCGCGCGACGGAGCGCATGCGCCGTTCGGCGTCGGCGGCGAGCCGCTTCAGCGCCTCGGCATCGACGCTGCGTAGGTCGACGGTGCACGTGGCCTCCTCGGCGATGGCGTTCACCGTCGTGCCGCCGCGCGCCACACCGACGTTCACGCTGGAGCGGGGTAGCCGCGGCACCTCCATGCGCGTCAACGCATGGATCACGTCACCGAGAGCGTGCAGCGCCGACGGCGTTCCGTAGTCGCCCCACGAGTGGCCACCCGGCCCCGACAAGCGCGCCTCGAAACGCACCGACCCCACACCCTGGTGCACCACGCCGCCCAGGTGCCCATCGACGGCGATGAAGGCGTCCACCTCCCCGCGCAGGTCGGCGACGAGCGCCTTGGCGCCCCTGAGGTCGCCCAGGCCCTCCTCACCGACCGTGGCGGCCAGCAGCAAGCGCGGCCGCTGCGAGAGCGCGCCTGCGTCGATCGCCTCGGCGGTCGCCGTCAGGACGCCCAGGCTCGAGCTGTTGTCGCCGAGGCCAGGCGCGTACCAGCGACCACCCTTCTCGCGCACCGTCACGTCGGTGCCCGCCTCGAAGACCGTGTCGAGGTGGGCCGCCAGCACCACGCGCGGCCCCCGCCCACCGGGCACGTCGGCCAGGACGTTGCCGATGGCGTCGATGCGCGGTTCCAGACCGGCGGCGCGCCACAACTCGGCGACGAACGAGGCACGCCGACCCTCGTCGAACGGCGGCGCAGGGACCTCGCAGATCGAGCGTGCCAGCGCCGCGGCACGCCCCGGGGGCGTGCCGGGACGCGCTGCGCTCACCTTCCGTCGCCGCCAGGGTCGAGCGTCGCGATGCCCTCTCGCAGCGCGTAGAGGGCGGCCTGCGTGCGGTTGTTCAGGCGCAGCTTCGAGAAGATCTCGGAGAGACGGTTGCGCACGGTCTTCTCCGAGACGCCGAGCGCGAGCGCGATCTCTTGGTTCGACGAGCCCTGCGCCAGCAGGCGCAGGATGTCCTCTTCGCGTTCGGTCAGCTCACTGATGGCGTGCTCAGGGTGCCTCGGCAACTCCCCATAACGGCGGAACTCGTCGAGGATCGACGCGGCCATCTCGGCCGACAGCAGCGTCTCCCCAGCCGCGACCCGATGGATCGCGTCGAGCAGGTCCTCGGCGCTGGCGTCCTTGAGCAGGTAGCCGCGCGCGCCGGCCTTCACCGCCTCGAACACGTAGCGGTCCTGGCGGTACATCGTGAGGATGATCACCCGCGCCTCGGGGTGCTCGGCGAGGATGGCCTTGGTGGCGGCCACGCCGTCGAGCTCCGGCATCTGGATGTCCATCAAGATCACGTCGGGTTTGGTGTCGAGCGCGTGCCTGATCGCCTCTCGGCCGTTGGCCGCCTCACCGATCACCCTGAAGCCTTCCTCGCTCTCGAGGATGCTCCGAAGGCCCTGGCGGAACATCGCGTGGTCGTCACAGAGCAGCAGCCTCGTCATAGCGCCCATGCTACCCGACCCCCGCAGGTGCTACCGTGCGTTGGAGGGACGCCCGCGGGGCCAACGCGAACGACGGCCCGCGCTCCGTACCGCGCCCTCGGGTGTGCCGGAGCGCGGGCGGTCGCGCGCTGGCCGACCGCGGGCGTCCTTCCATGCAGCGCTTCCACGGAGCGCAGCGCGTCGATCGCACCATGCGTGCCGGCGACGAGCCACCCTCCGTGTCCGCGCCAGGAGGAGTCCCATGCGTCATCCCAAAGCCGCGCTCGTCGAGCGCGCCCAGGCCGAAGGTCGTGGCAAGCCCGTGTTCGAGACCACCAGGAGCGGCCCCGAGCATGAGCCGGTCTTCCAGGCGGAGGCGAGCCTGGACGGTGTCGTCCTCGGCCACGGCGAGGGGGGCAACAAGCGCGAGGCCGAGCGCCGCGCAGCGGAGTCGGCGCTCGTCGCCCTCGATCGCGTCGCGCTCACCAGCGCCAGCGTGAGCACCGACGACACACCGTTCGACGGTCCCTGGCCGATGTTCGAGACCGTGCTCGCCGCCGCGCTGCAGGTGGCGAACGCCCGCGTCCCGGCCGAGTTGCGCGGCGACGCCGCTCGCGAGGCCGTCCAGGCCTTCACGCTCACCCTCTACAAAGGCATGTTGGAGTCGCTCGGCGACGTGGTCGAGGACGACGAAGACGACGAAGACGACGAGGGCTAGGCTGGCTCGTCGTCGGCGCTGGCGAGCCGCCGGGCGGCCCGCTCGATGCGCTTGAGGTCCTCGGAGGCCTTCTCCTTGACGAGCATGTCGAGCAACCCAGGGCTCACCTCGAGGTCGCCGCTGCCGCGGGCCTGCACGATGTCGACCATCTTGGCCGCGAACGCTCGCAGCGGTGTCTCCATCGTGATGGCGCTCAGGTCCTCGCCCTGCGGCGCGCGCACGTCGATCAGGTCGCCGTCGAGGCCGCTGCGATCACCGCGTACGCGCACCACGACGCGCCCGTGCTCGGTCACGACCAGGAACAGCTCATCGGGCCGGTCGCTCACTCGCTGGCCTCGTCGAGGAAGCGCTGCAGCGCCTCGACGTTGACCGTGATGGGCGCGCGGCGACGGCGCACCGCGCCGTACTCGAGCAGACGCGCCAGGCAATGGCTCACCGTCTCGCGCGTGGCGCCGATCATCTTGGCCAGGTCCTGCTGGGTGAGGTTGAGGTCGATCACGGTGCCCCGCTCGCCGGGAGCGCCGAAGTCCTTCGCGAGCCGCAGCAACAGGTTGGCCAGGCGGCCGGGCGCGTCGAACGCGCCGACCTCGGCCTGCCACTGCTGCGCCTGCCAGAGCCGCGTCGACATCACCTGGATGAACTTCATCGCGATGCGCGGCTGCTGCTGGAGCAGGCGCTGGAAGTCGCCCTCGGGCATGACGATGAGCGTCGTGTCGATCACGGCCTCGGCCTGGTTCGGCCGACGCTCGCTCTCGAGCAGCAGCAGTTCACCGAAGATGTCGTACTGCCCGAGCAGGCCCAGGATCATCTCCTTCCCGTTGGGGAAGTACATCGAGATCTTGACCATGCCTTCGCGGATGAAGTACAGCGCGTCGGCCGGATCCTCCATGTGGTAGATGATCTCGCCCTGTGCGAAGCGCTTGTAGGGCGTGATCCTGGAGAGTTCCTCGAGCTCGGCCGCCGACAGGTCCTCGAAGAGCTTCGTGTTCTTCAGATGCCAGACCAGACTCGGATATTCCTGCACGTCGTCAGTGTAGCCCAACCGGCGCCCCGGAGCGCTGGGCACCGTGCTTGCACCCACACGCCTGCACGGTCAATCTGCGACGACGTCGACCACGCCGAAGGCCTCGAGGTAGCCGATCGCGCGATCGTACGCGCCCAGGTCGACGAAGTTCTCGAGCTGGTAGCCGCCGACGAACACCGTCGGCGTGCCGCGCAACTGCAACGCCGTCGCGACATCGAACGCGCGCTCGATGGTCGCGACGTGGCGACCCTCGGCGAGGCAAGCGTCGACCCCGTCGGTCGCGACGCCTGCAGCGTCGGCGATGTCGAACAGGGCCTCGTCGGCGTCGGGGAGCCCGCTCCACTCGGGCTGCCGCTCGAAGAGCGC
The DNA here is from genome assembly GCA_007695125.1 of Trueperaceae bacterium. GTDB lineage: Bacteria > Deinococcota > Deinococci > Deinococcales > Trueperaceae > CSSed10-48. Next base: position 31,877 of record REEJ01000298.1, read on the forward strand.
GTCGTGGAAGTCCCAGAACGCCTCGTCGTCGCCCGGGTTGGCGTCGGCCACGCACTCCGACATCTCGGCAGCGCGGAACGAGTTCGGGAACGAGCCGATCAGAGGGAAGTGGTGGTACTCGATGCGCACGTCGCCTCGTGGCAGCAGTTCCGCCTCGATCCTGGGGAGGACGTCCGCGACGAAGCGACGGCACGCGGGGCAGGAGAAGTCGCTGAAGTCACGGATCACGATCGGAGCGTCGGCCGGCCCCTTCACGTGCCGGGCGACGGGGAACGCGTCGTCCTGGACCTCGGCGAGCGCCAACGCGAAGGTGAGCGCGTAGGGCGCCTCACCGTCCTGGACGTCGAGCGTCAGCCGGAAGCGCTCGATCCCGACCACCGACGGACCAGCTCCGGCCAGATCGGGCAGTGCGCGCTCCAGGAACTCGAGGACGGGCTGCTCGATCCCCGCGCCGAAACCGGTCGCCGCGCCGACGAGCGCGGCCACGTCCCGCGCCGCGACGTCGCTGAGCGCGCTGGACTGCCCACGCACCGCGTACAGCGCGCCGTTGCGCACCACCGGCTCGACCACCAGCCCGCTTGCGGTGCTGAAGACGCCGTCCTCGGCCGGTTCGGACTCGACCTCTACCGCCGACAGGGCGGCCAAGCCGTCCGGTTCGGCGCCGATCTGGGCCGACACCGAGCCGATCAGGGTCGATGCGATCACGAGCAGGAACAGCGCCATGCGGCGCGCGAGGATCGGGTGCTGGCAGTCGGTCATGCGGGGTCTCCTCCATCGGGGTCGTCCGTGAGTGGTTCGCTGCGGGCGCCCGTCACGCGCAGCAGCTCGTCGGTCTCGAGCTCGAGCAATGCAGAGCGCGTGCCGCCGCCGGCGTACACGCGCAGTCCCGACACGATCCTGCGGGCGTCGACGAGCGTCTGGAGCGGCTCGCGATGGCCGAAGGGCGGCATGCCACCCACCGCGTAGCCACTGAGCGCCTGCGCTTCTTCCGGCGTCGCCATGCGCAGCTGCCTGCGACCGACGCCCCACGCAGCCGCGAGCGCAGGGTAGCGCACGCGGTCCTCGCCCGCCGCGATCACCAACCGCGGCTCGCCGGCGACGAGGAACACCAGACTCTTGAGCACCTGCTCCGGTCGCACGCCGAGCGCGGCCGCCGCCTCCGGCACGGTCGGGGTCGGCACCCCCGGCGCGACCAGCCGTGCGGCGACGCCGTGCCGGGTCACCCACGCCATCAGGTCGTCGTCGTCGAGATCGGGGAGCCTGACCTGGCCCGTAGCGGTCATGCGGACCAGTGTAGCCACGGCGGCACGAGGACAGCGTTCGACCCACGGACACACCGTTGCCCCGGTCGCCGGCGCGGCCCTCGCCGAGCGCGGCGAGCGAGCCGCGCACACGCACGGGAACGCCGATGAGGACGTGCTATCTTGCATCCGATGAAGCCCCGCGACGACCTCGACGAGCGCACGGACGACGCTCGACCCACACACACGGATGCCGGCGCGGACGCGTCCGCGCCGAACCCCGACGGCGCCACGTCGGACCGGGCAGCCTCGGACCCCGTCACGCCGGACCCCGTGGCACTCGCCACCGCCGACGCTCGCGCCGCGCTGAACGCCGAGCGCGCGCTGCTGCGCGACCTGCAGGCGCTGCTGCTGCGCGCAGACGTGCGTGGCGACGCCGGCGACGCGCTGCTCCACGCGGCCGAGGATCTCGACGGCCTGTTCCTGCTGGTGCTGGTGGGCGAGTTCAACGCCGGGAAGTCGAGCCTGATCAACGCGCTGCTGGGGGCGGACGTGATGCGCGAGGGCGTGACGCCGACCACCGATCGGGTCACGCTGGTGCAGCACGGCGAGGAGGCGCGCTTCGAGGAGCGCTCCGGCGACCTCGCCACCGCGACGCACCCGACGGAGCGCCTTCAGGACCTCGTGCTGGTCGATACGCCCGGCACCAACGCCGTGGTCGCGCGGCACCAGGAGCTCACCGAGCGCTTCGTACCGCGCGCCGACCTGGTGCTCTTCGTCACGAGCGCGGATCGCCCCTTCACGCAGTCCGAGCGGGCGTTCCTCGCGATGATCGAGGGCTGGGGCAAGCCGGTGACGGTCATCGTGAACAAGGCGGACCTGCTGCGCGGTAGCGAGGACCTCGACGAAGTGGTCGGATACGTTCGCCGCAACGCCCGCGAGACGCTCGGCACGACGCCCCCCGTGTTCGCGCTGAGCGCTCGTGGCGCGCGGGCGGCCCAGACCTCGGGCGACGCCGACGGACTGGCGGCCAGTGGCCTCCCGGCGCTCGAAGCGCACCTCGCCCGCACGCTCGACACGGGCCGCCTGCGGCTCAAACTGGGCAACCCGCTCGGCGTCGCCCGGCACGTGGCGGGCGACATCGGCGCAGCCCTCGACCAGCAGCGCAACCTGCTGCTCGACGACCGCCGCACGCTCGACGAGGTCGACCGGCAGCAGGCGCAGTGGCGCAAGGACGTCCGGCGCGAAGGGCAGGGCTACGTCGATCGCGTGACCACCGTGCTGCTCGAGGTCGAACGGCGCGGCGAGGTGTTCTTCGACGAGACGGTGCGGCTCTCGCGCGTGATGATGCTGCTGCGCCCCGAACACGTCAAGGCGGCCTTCGAGGAGCGCGTGCTGCGCGACGCCGAGCGCCGCATCGACGAGGCGGTCGCCGAGATGGTCGACTGGCTCATGGAACGCACCGTCCAGCAGTGGGAGGACGTCGTCACCTTCGTCAACGAGCGCCGCAGGGCCGGCGAGGAGCGCGTGATCGGCGAGATCGGCGGACGTTTCCAGTACGACCGCCAGGCGCTGATCCGCTCACTGCGCGACCGCGCTGAGAGCGTCCTCGAGGGTTTCGACCGCGAGGCCGAGGGGCGGCGGCTGGGCGAGGCGCTCAAGACGTCGGTGGTCCAGACCGGCCTGATGCAAGTCGGCGGCGTGGGCCTTGGCGCGGCCGCCGTGGCCATCGTCACGAGTACCGCCTGGGACGTCACCGGCGTGGCCGCCGGCCTGGCCGTGATGGGCCTCGGCCTGCTGGTGCTGCCGCGCCGCAGGGCGCAGGCGAAGCGGCGCCTGCATCAACAGATGGCAGCACTGCGCGAGGGGCTCGAGTCGGGGTTGGGGTCTCAACTCGACGACGAGGGCACGCGCGCCTCGGAACGGCTCGTGCGGGCGATCGAACCCTACACGCGCTTCGTCCGGACCGAACTCGAACGACTCGAGGGGCTGCAGGCCGAGCTCGAGGCCTGGCGCGAGCGCGAGGCCGAGATCCGCGCGAGCGTCGAGCGGCTCTAGACGCCCGGCCGACGCCGGGACGCCCGTGACGCCGCGCGCCCCGCCCCGGGTGCCGGTGATACATTGCACCGATATGCCCGACGTCATCGCCACACCGCAGCGCGTCGCCTTCCAGGGCGTCGCTGGCGCGTTCTCCGAGCAAGCCGCGCTCCAGTTCGCCCCCACCGGCGAAGCGGTCGGGTTCCCGACCTTCGAACAGGCGTTCGACGCCGCGCTCAAGGGCGTCTGTAGCCACGCCTGCCTGCCCGTCGAGAACAGCCTGGCCGGGTCGATCAACCAGACCTACGACCTGCTCACCGACTCCGTGCTGCACGTGGTCGGGGAGCAGGTGGTGCGCGTCCACCACAACCTCCTGGCACGGCCCGGGACACGGCTCGAGGACGTGCGGCGCGTGTACAGCCACACCCAGGGCCTGCAGCAGTGCCAGGCCTTCTTGCGCAAGCACGGCTTCGAGGCGGTGACCGAGTTCGACACGGCCGGCGCGGCGAAGCTGCTGTCCGAGAACGGCGGCGAGGGCAAGGCAGCCATCGCCAGCAAGCGGGCCGCCGAGGTCTACGACCTCGTCGTGCTGGCCGAGAACATCGAGGATCTGGCGTTCAACTACACCCGCTTCTTCGTGCTGGCGCCCGACGCGGCCCCCCTCAGCGACGGCCCCCACAAGACCAGCCTGGTGCTGGCAACGCGCCACCGCCCCGGCGACCTCGTGGAGTGCCTGCTCGAGTTCCACCGGCGCGACATCAACATGACGAAGCTGGAGTCGCGCCCCAGGCGCGACAAGCCGTGGAGCTACCTGTTCTACATCGACATCGATGGCCACATCGAGGAGCCCCACGTCGCCGCGGCGCTCACCGGCCTGATGCGCAAAGCGGCCTTCGTCAAGTTCCTCGGCTCCTACCCCGCCGCCCCGGCGATCGTGGACCTCGACTAGCGCCGTGGCCGCCGACCGCTCCAACGACGGCGATGCAGGCGAGGGCCTGCGCTTGGGCGACGCGCTCAAGCTCGCCGGGCTCGTGGACACGGGCGGAGCGGCCAAACAGCGCATCCAGGCGGGCGAGGTGCGCGTCAACGGTCAGGTCGAGACACGCCGCAAGCGCCGGCTGGTGCCTGGAGACGTGATCGAGGTCGACGGCGAGTCGTTCGAGATCGAGCTCGACGACGGCTGATCCGGCGCCGTGACCACACGAGTGCGCGGAACGGGCACCACGTGCAGCCAGGGCACGTCGTCGGGGGCGCAGGGCTCGCCCGGCAGCAGGAGTTCGCGGCGCGTGTAGCGCACGCCGTGCGGCGCCGCGTAGCGCGTCCCGGTCGCGGCCGTCGCCTCCAACACCCACACCTCGCGAACGCCGGCGAACGCATACCGTCGCAGCCGCGCGGCGACGTCGTCCTCGTCGTCGACGACGAGGACGGCGAGCGCCAGCGCGTGCGCCGGCGGCGCGGGCCAGCGCGCGTAGGACGCCATCGGTCGCGCCACGCCGACCTCCGGCCGCAGCAGGTCGCTCGGAGGCGCCGCGACCGCGTCGCGCACGCCGACACGGAGGCCGGTGGCGCGTTCGTCGAGGGCGCTCGCGAGCCGCACGACGGCGGCGACCACGGCGGCGGACGGCAGGGGTTGGCGCACCATGCGTCCGTCGAGCAGCTCCACCGCCGGTGAGCGGAACTGCGCGGCGAGGTCGTCGCTGGCGGCGAGGTCGTCGAAGGTGATGCGCGCTGCGGGCATGGAGACGAGGATGGCGCGCGCGGTCGTTGGACCCGGCGCCGAGCCAGGCCGTCGCCGCGGGCATCTAGGCTCGTACCGGCCACGACGCGGCGGCCGCCCAGGCCGACGCGGTCGCCTCGGGCGGCGGTGGTACACTTCGCCGGATACGACCTGGGCGGTCACGGCGACGTGCCACGCCGATGCCGCGGGCTCCGCTACCGAGGACCCTCACGGCGCGCAACCCAGGCGCGAGCCCCCCACCCAGCAGGAGCTGCGATGCCGCGACGCGACGACCTCCACACCATCTTGATCCTGGGCTCCGGACCGATCGTCATCGGTCAGGCGGCCGAGTTCGACTACTCTGGCACGCAGGCCTGCAAGGCCCTGCGCGCCGCCGGCTTCCGCGTGGTGCTGGTCAACGCCAACCCGGCGACGATCATGACCGACCCCGAGGTGGCCGACCGCACCTACATCGAACCGCTCACACCCGAGACCGTCGAGCGCATCATCATCAAAGAGCGACCCGACGCGCTCCTCCCCACGCTCGGGGGCCAGACGGCCCTGAACCTCGCCAAGGCGCTGTACGAGTCGGGTGTTCTCGAGCGCCACGGCGTCGAGTTGATCGGTGCGAACTACGAAGCGATCCAGAAGGGCGAGGACCGGCAGCGCTTCCAACAGGCGATGACCAGCATCGGGATCGCGACCCCGGCGGGGCGCATGATCGCCACGCTCGACGAGGCGCTGGCCTTCGTCGACGAGATCGGCTACCCCGCCATCATCCGGCCCAGCTTCACGCTCGGCGGCACCGGAGGCGGCATCGCCTTTGATGAGGCCGGCTTCCGCCGCATCGTCCGCCAGGGCCTGCACGACTCCCCCGTCCATACCGTGCTGGTCGAGCAGTCGGTGCTGGGCTGGAAGGAGTACGAGCTCGAGGTGATGCGCGACACGAACGACACCGTCGTCATCATCTGCTCGATCGAGAACCTCGATCCGATGGGCGTGCACACCGGCGACAGCATCACCGTCGCTCCCGCGCAGACGCTCTCCGACAAGGAGTACCAGCGCCTGCGCGACTACTCCATCGCGATCATCCGCGAGATCGGCGTCGACACCGGGGGATCGAACATCCAGTTCGCCGTGAACCCCGAGAACGGCGACGTGATCGTGATCGAGATGAACCCGCGCGTCTCGCGCAGCTCGGCGCTGGCCTCGAAGGCGACGGGCTACCCGATCGCCAAGATCGCGGCGCTGCTGGCGGTGGGCTACCACCTCGACGAGCTCCCCAACGACATCACCAAGGAGACGAAGGCCGCCTTCGAACCCTCGATCGACTACGTCGTGACCAAGATCCCGCGCTTCGCGTTCGAGAAGTTCCCGGCCGCGCTCGACGAGCTCGGTACGCAGATGCGCTCCGTCGGCGAGGTCATGGCGATCGGACGCACCTTCAAGGAGTCGCTCCAGAAGGCGCTGCGCTCGCTCGAGCTCGACGTGCGCAGCGCCACGCGCGACCTGACGATCGAGCAGCTCGAGGCGCGGCTCTACCCCAACCCACGCAGGCTCCCCGCCCTCCTTGAACTCCTACGGCGGGGCACCTCACCCCAGGTGCTGTTCGAGCGCACGGCCATCGACCCGTGGTTCCTGGCGCAACTCGAGGAGATCGTCGACGCCGAAGCGGAGATCCGCGATCTGGGGGCACCCGACACGTGGGATTGGGAGCTGTGGCGTGAGATCAAGCGCCTGGGCTTCTCGGACGCCGACGTCGGCCAGCTCACCGACACCGCCACGGCCACCGTGCGCGAGCTCCGCATCGGCAAGGGGCAGCGCCCGGTCTACAAGACGGTCGACACGTGCGCCGCCGAGTTCGAGGCCTACACCCCGTACCACTACTCCACCTACGAGTGGGAGGACGAGGTGCGGCCGTCCGATCGCGACAAGGTCGTGATCCTCGGTTCTGGGCCGAACCGCATCGGGCAGGGCGTCGAGTTCGACTACGCCACGGTCCACGCCGTCTGGGCGTTGCGCGACGCCGGCTTCGAGACGATCATGGTGAACTCCAACCCCGAGACGGTCTCGACCGACTACGACACGGCCGACCGCCTCTACTTCGAACCGCTCACGCTCGAGGACGTGCTCAACATCATCGATCACGAGCAGCCCAAGGGTGTGATCGTCCAGCTCGGCGGGCAGACGCCGCTCAAGCTCGCGCAAGGACTCGAGGACGCCGGCGCGCCGGTGTGGGGCACGTCCGCGGCGGCGATCCACGCGGCCGAGGACCGCGACGCGTTCCACGCGCTGTGCGAGTCGTTGGGCATCGCGCAACCGGCCGGCGGCGTCGCGAGGGACGCGGCCGACGCCGAGCGGCTCGCCGGGGACATCGGCTACCCGGTGATGGTGCGTCCGTCGTACGTCCTCGGCGGTCGCGCCATGCAGGTGGTCCACGACGTCGGCGAACTGCGCGCCTACCTGGAGGTCGTCTACGCGGAACTCGAGGGCGCGCCCAGCATCCTGGTCGACGACTTCGTGGAGGGCGCCACCGAGGTCGACGTCGACGCCATCAGCGACGGCGAGACGACGGTGGTCGCGGGCATCATGGAGCACATCGAGCGCGCCGGCATCCACTCGGGCGATTCAGCCTGCATCGTGCCTCCGGTGACGCTCAGCGACGAGGTCCAGGCGCAGATCCGGGCCTCCACCATCCGGCTGGCCGAGGCGATCGGCGTGCGCGGCCTGATCAACGTGCAGTTCGTGATCAAGGGCGAAGAGGTGCTGGTGATCGAGGCGAACCCGCGCGCGAGCCGCACCATCCCGTACCTGTCGAAGGCGATCGGCCATCCGCTCGCCAAGTACGCCGCGCTCGTGAGCGCGGGGCGCAGCCTGCGCGACATCGGCTTCACCGAGACGCCGCAGCCGACGTTCTACAGCGCCAAGGAGGTGGTGCTGCCGTTCCTGAAGTTCGCCGACGTGCTGCCGGTGCTGGGTCCCGAGATGCGCTCGACAGGCGAGTCGATGGGCATCGACCCCGATCCCTACCTCGCGTACGGCAAGGCTCTCGCCGGGGCGAACCTGCACCTGCCGAGCAGCGGGCGGGTGCGCTGCATCGGCCTGGCGGACGACGACCCTGTGATCGCCGGCTTCCTCGAGCTGGGCTTCGAGGTCGTCGCCGGCCAGAGCGCCGAAGGGGACGAGGTCGCCGACGACGCGCTGCTGATCGACGTCACGCATACGCGCGCCCTACGCCTGGCCCTCGAGGAGGGGGTGCCGTTCTTGAGCACGCGCGAGGCGGCCGTCTGGTCGTTGGAGGCCCTGCGACGCGGGCACGCCCGCACGGCACCGAGCGTGCACGCCCTGCAGGACCTGCACCGCGTCGCGCCACCGATCGACGCTCCGGCCTGATCCCACGAGACGTGTCTGCGCCGCCCCCCAACGGGCGGCGGCGGCGACACCTCGCTACGTTCGGTCAGGCTGATGCGCTCAGCGGCGCTTGCGGCCGCTGGGCTTGCGGTCGATCACCTGGGACACGTCGATCTCGTCGTCAGGATCCTCGCCGAAACCGGTGGCGAAGCCGCCGCCGAACAGCGCGTCCTGGCCACCACGCTTCTGGGCGGGCGTGGGCTCCGGTTCGGGAGCGGCATGCGTGCGTTGCGGTACGGACGCCGACGCCGGTACGGACACGGCCTCGCGCGCCTCGGACACACCGCTGCGACCCTTCGCAGGCGGCTGGACCCGCGGCTCGGGCCGCGGCGCCGGGCGCCGCTCCTCGACGCGTGGTTCCGCTGCCGCCGCGCTCGCCTCGACGCGCGCGAAATCGACGTCGTCGGCCCCGATCGGGTCGAGCGGCGACGTCACCTCTTCGTCCGAGAAGCCCCGCACGCGGGGCCGCTGCCGCTCGGGCAAGCGAGCGCGCAACGAGGTGGCGTACTCGGCCACCTGGTCCAGGGCGTCGTGGACGCGGTACCGCAGACAGAACTCACCGTTGTCGACCTTGCTGATCAGGTGGAACGGGGCCTCGGAGAGACGCTCGAGCACGCGCACGATCTGGTCGCGCGACACGTCCGTGTCGCCGGTGAGGTCCTCGATCACGAAGACCGCGGGGGCACGCAGGCCCGCGAGGCGGGTGAGCACCGTCGACACGACGCCCTTCTCCTGCACGCGCTTCGCGACGCTGCGCTCGAAGCGCTCGAGACCGTATTCGAACATGCCGTCGCGCTCGAAGTGCGGCTCGAGGTCGACGGGGCCCAGCATGACCGTGCCGACCAGGTCGAGCACGCGCTCGACGCCCGCCCACGACCAGAGCGTGGCCCGGGCGAGATCGGCAGGTGCGGTCAAGCGGTGCAGGTCGCGGTGGTCGCCGACGACTGCGAGGTACGTCGCGCCCGACTCGCGCCGGCGCGCCAACAGCGCCGCCCAGTCGAGGCGCTGCTCGTCCGGGAGCACGTGGAGCAGCACCTTGTGCTGGCGTCGACCGAGGTCGGCATGCAGCATCAACTGGCCGTGGGCCAGGCCCTCGACGCGATAGCCAACACTGGCGAAGGCCTCACGGGCGCGCTTGGTCTTGACCGGATCGCCGGGCGGCAACGAGGCGCTGTTGAGCGCGGTGTCGCTCGGGAACAGCGTGGCGCGCGGGGTCGGCACGACGGTCGGCCGCGTGGCCGAAGGGCGAGCCTCACCCAACCGGTCGAGCCGGAACGGGTCCTTGGTGGGAGCGCTCGGCTCAGGTCCGCTCTTGATCGTCTTGGCCTTCGCCCGCTGCCACGGGAACCTGAACCCGCGGCCGACGGGCTCGTTCCAATCGAAACGCTCCGCCCCGTCACCGGACTCGGCCTCACCGGCGACCTCGCGCTCGGCGGCGCGGGCGTCGGCGCGAGCGTCCCGCTCGCGCCGCGCATGCGCGCGCGTGTCTTCCTCGGCGCGCTCGTTCAACGAGGCACGGCTGATTCGCTCGGCTTCGGCGCGATCGTCCTGGACGTCTGGATGGGCCGGGCTCGGTTCCTCGGCCCGGGCGGCGTCGCGGTCGGCCTCGCGTTCGGCCGCCGCTCTGGCCGCCGCCTCGGCGCGGCGCTCGGCCTCGCGCTGTTCGGCGACCTTCGCGGCCGCATCGGCGCGGCGCTCGGCCTCCGCTGCGGCCTCGGCGCGGCGCGCCGCCTCTGCCTGCTTGCGCTCCGCCGCCGCCCGCTCGACGGCACGGCGCTCCTCTTCGAGCGCCAGGCTCGATTGCCAGCGCCCTTGGTGGAGCGTCAGACGCTCATCGGCTTCGAGCGCCTGCCTGAGCGGGAAGCCAGTCGGCACGTCCGGGTGGAGCGCGCGGATCTCGCCTTCCGTCATGGGCACGCCGGCCTCGGCCACCTCGTCGATCAGTCGACCGAGGACCTCGGGGCGGTGGTAATCGGGCTTCCTGACGCGCTTCACCGCGGTGAGGCCGAGGCCACCGTCGTCGAGGGCCTTCACGACGATCTCGTCGTTGACCTCGAGCGCGTGCTCGACGAAGAACTCGTCCAGGCCGCTCACCTGCCGGCCCTCGACGTGCAACAGCACCTCGCCTCCACGCAGGGTGTCCTGCGCGGCGACTTCGCCATCGTCCGGGAAGACCTGCAGCATCCCCAACGGAAGGGTGAGGGTGCCGCTCCGCAGGCAGATGCGCGTGAGTGGATACCGGAACTCCTGGGCCATCATGTCCCTCGCTCCCTGTTCGCGCCGCTCAGGGCCACACCCGCCGCGTAGTGAGCGCTGGGTACCAGATGATGTACCGCGGGCATTGGCGTTGACAACATTCGTGACATGGTAGCAGACCACGGCAACCGATGTGGCAGGCGCGCGCCTGCCGCCGGACTCAGCGGCACACGCGCGCCACCGGCATCAGCCGAACACCAACTTGCGGCGCTTGCGGGGTCGCCCGGCAGCGCTCGCGGGTACGGTCGCGGGAGCCTGCTTCGCGGGTGGTGGCGGCGCGACGGCGGGCTTCGCGTCGCCGCGCTTGGCATCGCTGCGCGTGGCGGGCGGCGCCTTCGCTGCCAGCGCGGAACGGTCGTCGGCGGCCTTGCGCCGACGCTTGCCGCTCGACGGCGCAGGCTCTGGCTGCGCGGCTGCCTTCGCTGCTTTCGCGGCCTTCGCAGACCCGCGCGTGGCCGCCTGCGTGGCAGCAGCCTCGGCTGCGTCCGCTTGGGCACCCTTCTTGGGCCCCCTGCCTGACGCTTTGCCTGACGCCTTGCCTGATGCCTTCCCTGACGGCTTCTCGGCCGGCTGCGCGGTCGCCTTCGCCGGCTTCCTGGTACCCCGCTTGGGCGCGGACACGCCAGGGGTGGCGGCGCCAGCCTCGAGCGGCGACTTGAGAGGGGTCTTGGGCGGACGTCCAGGCCGCGCGGCCTGCGCCTCGCGTTCGGCCACCTCGTCGGGATCGACCTCCGGCAGCTCCATGTGGGCCGGCAGCAGGTCGATCTGCCGGTTCACCGGGTTGCTCGCCAGGATCTTGACCTCGACGCGATCGCCCATCCGGTAGCGCTTGCGCGTCGACTTGCCCATCAGCATCAGCTGGTCCTCGAGGAACAAGTAGTAGTCGTCCTCGAGCTGCGACACGTGCATCAGCCCCTCGACGCCGTTCGGCAAGGCCAGGAACACGCCGAAGTTGGTGACGCCGGAGATGGTCGCCGTGAAGCTCTCGCCCACGTGATCGCGCGCCCAGACGGCGTGGAAGTACTTGGTGAGATCGCGCTCGGCGTCCTCGGCCACGCGCTCGCGGGTGCTGACGTGCTCCGCGAGCTTCGGGAAGTCGTGGCGCAGACGCTCCTTCAGGGTCGGCGCCAAGCGGTGCTGCAACATCGCACGCAGCACCCTGTGGACCACCAGGTCGGGGTAGCGCCGGATGGGGCTGGTGAAGTGGAGGTAGTTCTCGAACGCCAGGCCGTAGTGCCCCAGGTTCTCGCTCGAGTAGCGAGCCTGCTTGAGGCTGCGCAGCAGCAACGTGCTCACGAGCTGCGACTCGGGCTTCCCGGCCGCCTGCTTGAGCACCGCCTGCAGGTCCTGCGGCTTCGGGTCGGCCAGATCGACCTGGTAACCGAGCCGCTGCAACGCCTTCTGGAGGATCTGGATCTTCTCGGCGCTCGGGTCCTCGTGCACGCGGTAGAGGGCCGGCAGGTCGCGCTTGCGCATCTCTTGCGCCACCAGGCGGTTGGCGAGGAGCATCATCTCCTCCACCAGCTGCCGCGCGGCGTTGCTCGAGACCGGCGTGAGGTGCAGGTCGCCTCGCTCGTCGACGTCGACCTTCGCCTCGGTGAAGTCGAAGTCGAGCGCGCCCGCGCCGATGCGCAGGGCACGGAGGGTCTTCGACACGTCGAGGAGGACCTTGACGTCGCGCTCGAGCTTGAGCTTGCCGGCCGGGAGGCGGCCGCCCTCGGCGAACGCCTGCACCTGCTCGTAGGTGAGGCGGGCATCGGAGCGGATCACGGTCTCCTTGAACGCGACCTTCTTGACCTCGCCCTCGCGCGTGAGGTCGACGAAGCACGACAGCGCAAGCCGCGCCTCGCCCTCGACGAGCGAGCAGATGCCGTTCGACAGCTGCTCCGGAAGCATGGGCAGGACCTTGCCGGGGAGGTACACGCTGGTCGCGCGCTCCACGGCCTCCCGGTCCAGGCTCGTGCCCTCTGCCACGTAGTAGCTGACGTCGGCGATGTGGACACCGATGCGCAGCTGCTGGGCCTTGCCGCGACCGCCGACACGCTCGACCGAGAGCGCGTCGTCGAAGTCCTTGGCGTCGCTGCCGTCGATCGTGAAGGTGGGTACGTCACGGATGTCGGTGCGCCCGGCGAGCATCTCGGCGTCGACGTCCGGCGGCACCGCCGCGGCCTCGGCCAGGGTCTCGGGATCGAAGGCGTCCTTGAGGCCGTACTTGACGATCACCGCGCGCGTCTCGACGGCCGGGTCGTCGCCATCGCCGAGCACCTCGTCGACCTCGGCGAAGGGCTCGCGCTCGCCGGAGGACTCGGGCCAGATCATCGTGCCTACGATGCGCATGCCGGCCTCGAGCGTGCCGACCGAGTCGGGCAGGAGCAGGATGCGCTCGCGCAAGCGCACCGAGTCGGGGCGCAAGATCGCATAGCCCTGGGCGTACTCGAGCGTGCCGACCACGAGGGCGTGGCCGCGCTCGAGGATGCGCACGACCTCACCCGAGGCGCGCCCGTTGTCGCTGCGCAGCGGCATCGGCCGCGCCAGGACGGTGTCGCCGTCCCACGCCCCGCCGAGTCGCTCGGCCGGGATGAAGAGGTCCTTGATGCTGCGGTCCTCGTTGAGTACGAAGCCGTAACCGCCGGCCGTGACCTGGAGCCGCCCACGAACGAGGTTCATCTCCTCGGGGAGCCCGTAGGTACGGCGCCTGGTACGCACCAAGCGGCCGTCGTCGACGAGATCGGAGAGGACCTGGCGCAACGCCGTGCGGTCCTCGACCTCGAGTCGCTTCTGCACGTCTTGCACGTGCCACGGCCGTTCGGGGTGCTGGTGGAAGAACTGGAATACCTGCTCGCGATCGATCTCGCTCATCGGGGGACAGTGTAGCCCGCCCAGGCACGTCGTTCGGGTCACGTAGACTCGGAGGCATGGAAGAACACGTGGTGGCGGTGTACCTGACCTTCCCCGACGAGGCCTCGGCCGACCACGTGGCGCGCGTGCTGGTAGAGGCCCGTCACGTCGCCTGCGTGAACGTGCTGCCCGGAGCCCGGTCCGTATATCGCTGGGAGGGCTCGGTCCACGTCGAGGCCGAGGTGGTGGCGATCGCCAAGACGACGGCCGAACGCGTGCCGGCCCTGGCCGAAGCGGTCCGGGTGGCGCATCCGTTCGACGTACCGTGCGTGGTCGCCTACCCGGCCGTCGGCGGCCTCGAGGCCTACCTCGAATGGGTGCGCGACGAGACGCGGCGCGACGAGGCCCCGTCCGACGCGACCGGCGATGAGGAACCGGCCAGCGACGCCGCGCCGTGAGCGAGGCCGCCCCGCACCCCGACCCGTGGAACCACGCGCGCATCGTCGGCGTGCAGCTCGGCGCCTGGTCGGCGCTCAGCGTCGCGGTCGGCACGGCGGGCCTCGCCAGCCACGCCGCGGGGGCGTGGCCGTCGGCCTGGGCACCGGTCGTGCTCGGGTTCTCGATCCAGTGTCTGGTGTGGGGCGCCATCGACGGCGTGATCGCCGCTCTGGGTGCGCGCGACCGTCGCCGCAGACTGGCCGCGGCCGGGCCGTCCGACACCCGCGTCGGCGCGGCGTTCGGAGCGCGGCTGCTGCGCCTGCTGCGCTTGAACGCTGGCCTCGACGTCCTCTACGTGCTCGCAGGGATCGCGGTGCTCACACTGTGGCGCACGCCCGAAGGGTTGGGGCACGGCCTCGGCGTGATCGTGCAAGGCGGGTTCCTGCTGGTCTTCGACGCATGGCACGGCTGGGCCTGGGTGCCGCGGCGCGCCGGCGCCGCGCACTCCTAACGGATCCGCTCGAGCTCGGCCTCCGGTAGGGCCATCAGGGCGTCGCGCTCCGGGCCTGCCGGCAGCGTCGCCAGTGCGGCCTGAGCGCGCACCACCTCGTGGGCGATGGCGCGCTGCGTGTCGCGGTCGCCGCCGTGCTCCCGCACCAGCTCGATCATGCGCTCGACGTCACCCGCATCGCCAGCGTGCCGTCGCACGATCGCCAATGCCTCGTCGTGACCGCCGGTGATCAGCCCCAGGACGGGGAGCGTGACCTTCCCCTCGCGCAGGTCGCCACCGACGGGTTTCCCCAGGCGCTCCGGGTCGCCGAGGAGGTCGAGGTAGTCGTCTCGGAGCTGGAACGCGCGGCCGTAGGCCATGCCGTAGTCGCGGAGCGCCGCGCTCGAGGCTGGGTCCGCGCCGGACACGAGCGCGGGGCCCTCGGCTGCGGTGGCGACCAGGACGGCCGTCTTGCCCTCGATCACGGCCTCGTAGGTGGGCAGGTCCCAGGTCTCCAGCGTCGCCATCTGGAACTGGAGGACCTCTCCTTCACAGATGCGGGCCGCGGTCTCCGACATGCGTTGCGTGAACGCGTCCGAGCCGAGCTGGGCGAGGATGCCCAGGACGCGCGCCAGCATGTAATCGCCCGACATGACGCTGACCACGTTGCCGTAGCGGCGAAACGCGGCCTTGGCACCCCGTCGGGTGTCGGCGTCGTCGATGAGGTCGTCGTGGAGCAGCGAGGCCGAATGCAGCAGCTCGACCGCGAGGGCGACCTGCATGCTCGCCTCGTCGTCGGCACCGACGAGTGCACCGGCAAGGAAACTGATGCTCGGCCGCAGGCGCTTGCCACCGGCACCGACCAAGTCGCCACCGATCGCCTCGATGAAGGCGACCTCGGACCGCAGCTCGGCCTGGATCCGGGATTCGAACGCTTCGAGTCGATCGGCGATCAGCGGCATCATGACGCGGCACCATATCGCACCGCGCCGCTCGGTCGAGCGGGGTGCCGCCGCGTCTGCGACCCGGCGCGGATCAGGCCTCCACGTCGACGCTCGCGGCCGGCAGTCCACCGAGCGCGTACGAGAGTCGCTGCAGGCCCGCGAGGAAGTCGACGCTCTCGACCCGGACGCCGTCTGGCACGTGGATCACGCTCGGTGCGAAGTTGAGGATCCCGCGCACGCCGGCAGCGACGAGCGTGTCGGCCGCCGCCTGGGCGGCGGCGCCGGGCACCGTCAGGAAGGCCATGCCGATGCCCTCGTCGCGCACGACCTGCGGCAGCTCGGACAGGTGCTGCACCGTGAGGCGGCCCGCCGCCATGCCGACCTTGTCGGGATCGACGTCGAAGGCCCCGCGGAGCACGAAGTCGTACGCACCGAAGTTCGGATAGTCGGCGAGGGCCTGACCGAGACGCCCCATGCCGACGATGGCGACGGGCCACTCGCGCGTGAGGCCGAGGACACGCCGGAGCTCGCGCTCCAGCGTTGCGACCGTGTAGCCCGAGCCGCGCGTGCCGAAGCGTCCGCACGTGGCGAGGTCCTTACGGACCTGGAATGCGCTCGAACCAGCGCGCTCGCCCAACTCGTCGGACGATACGCGCTCGACGCCGGTGGCGGCGAGGGACGTGAGCACGCGCAGGTAGGTCACGAGGCGACCCACCGTCGCCGTCGGGATGTTCGCCATCAGCGTGGGAAGTTCTGGATGCCTTGAGCGTCGAGCCGCTGCCGGGCTGCAGCGAGCGCGGCGTCGTCGAAGGGGCCGACGAGCAGCTTCACGAGGCCGTCCTCCTGGACCTCGCGCGTGGCGAACCCGAGACCGGCGAGGCGCTCGCGCAGCGGCTCCGCGCTCGCAGCCGTCGCAAACGCGCCGACTTGCACGTAGCGCTCCCCGGACGCGGCCGGCGCAGGTGCCGGGGTTGGCGCCGGGGTTGGCGCCGGGGCAGGCGTCGCGGCAGGTGCCGGAGCGGCGGGCGGGGTCGGAGCCGCGGCAGGGCCGGCCGGGTCCGAGGGCGCAGGCGTCGCACCTGCTGCCGACGTGGCGTCGGGCTGGAAGCGGTACACCACCGGGTCGATCCCGAAGTCGCCTCCGCGGATCCGCATGGCCACCGCCACGGCGTCCGCCTCCGACTCGTACGGTCCGACCAGCACGATGGTGAGGTTGCCTTGCGTGCCGGTGAACACGGGGAACCCGGCGGCGCGGAAGGTCGCGGCCTGACGCTCGGCGTTCTCGGCGCTTCCGAACGCGCCCACCGAGACGCGGTATGGCGCCTCGGGATCGGATGACGCGTCCGGTGCCGCCGTCGGCTGGGCCGGCGCCGCCGGCATCGGTTCGGCGACGGGCTGCTCGGGGTCGGGCACGGCGACGGGCTGCTCAGGCGTGGGTGCGGGGTCGGCGACCGCCGCTGGCGGAGCCGCAGGTTCGGGATCGGTCGGCGGCGCCGGGTCGGGGGCGACCGCTGCGGGGGGCGTGTCGGCCGGAGTGCCGTCCGGAGCGAGCACCTCGACGCCAGGCTGCGGTATCGGCGGCGGCTCCTCGGCGGGCGGCGCGGCAGCCTCGTCCGGAACCACGGGCTCGAGCGGCAGGGTCGGCTCCGGATCGGGCGCCGGTGTGGCGACCGCCGGGGGCGATGGCGTCTCGGCAGGCGTGCTCGGGCCGAGCGGGAAGAACGACCCGCCGGTCAGCAGCGTCGCGATGATGCCCGCGATGACCGCGACGAGGGCGATGCCGATGGCGAGGTCGGGCCAATTGCGTC
>REEJ01000186.1 GCA_007695125.1 Trueperaceae bacterium
CCCACTGCGTTGTTCATCGTGCGAGCGTAGATGGGCAGCGCGACGATCAGCGCGACCATGAACGCACCGCCACCGAGCAGCGCCCAGCGGACGAACGCGTTGGTGTTGGGCGGAAAGTACTGCGGCATCAGACGGTGACCTCGGCGTGATGAGATACGGCGCGCCCTGGGCGCTGAGCGATGGTGGCGCCGCGTCCCGCGGCGCACTCGACGAGGCTGTACAGGGCGACCTCCTCGGGTTGCAAGAGTCGCGCAGCTGTCTCAGCCATGCCGTCCTGCGCGGACTTTCGTGGCCTGTGGCATAGCGCGCACTGTAGCATAGCGTGTCGGCCACGGCCTGCGGGACGAATGTCCCGGATCGTGTCGGAGGAATGACGACATGCGTGTCAGGTGACACGACGTCGAGAAGGCCCGGATGCCGAGGCGTCCGGGCCTTCCCTAACGTGCGCGAGGCCGGGCGTCGTGCGGATGGTGGAGCCTGCGGGATTCGAACCCGCGACCTCTCGCTTGCAAAGCGAGCGCTCTCCCAGCTGAGCTAAGGCCCCTCGAACCGGACCCGGCCGCGCCCAGGGCCGCAGGCAGCGTACGCGCCGCCCGCCGAGGCGTCAAGCGTCGGCCGCACGTGCGTCCCGTGCCGCCTCCGAACCCTCACCGCGCGTTCCGTTCGGCCGAGCGAAGATCATGCGGCCCATGTTCGTCTGGAGGCTGCTCGTCACCTGGACCTCGACCGTGCGCCCAACGAGCTCCGCGGCGTCCTCGATCACGACCATCGTGCCGTCCTCGAGGTACGCCAGGCCCTGGCCCGCCTCGCGCCCGGGCTTGGCCACCGTGAGCGAGAGCCGTTCACCCGGCAAGAACGCGGCCTTGACCGCGTTGGCGAGCTGGTGCAGGTTCAAGACGCGCACACCCTGCAACGCGGCGACACGGTTCAGGTTGAAGTCCGTGGTGACGAGGTCGGCGGGACGCTGGAGGCACAGCCGGATCAGGCGATCGTCGACGGCGCCCGATCCGGGGTCGTCCTGCACGACCTCGGTGGGCACGCTCGACTGCTGGACCAGGCGGTCGAGGACCTCGAGGCCGCGGCGCCCACGCTGACGACGCAGCGGCTCGTCGGCATCGGCGATGCGCTGCAACTCGGCCAGCACGAACTGCGGAACCAGCAGGCGGCCGTCGATGAAGTTCGCCTCCACCACGTCCACCAGCCGCCCGTCGATGATCGCGGACGTGTCGACGACCTTGTCGCGACCGAAGCGGTCGGACGTCGCTGCCGACGGCAGGAGGACGCGCCCGAGGCCCACGATGCGACGGTTCTCGATGAAGAACCACGACGAAGCGGTCACCAGCAAGGTCGCGATGAGCAGCGACCAGTACCATGTGAACCCCGGCACCGCGGCGAGCACGGTGTTGAGGAGCACCGTGATCAGCAGCGCCACGGTGGCGCCGGTGCCGCCCGCGAGCACGACGTCGGGAGGGAGGTCGCCGATGCGTTGCAGCCAGCGTTCGAGATGGTGGCTCCAACGCTCCGAGATCCGCCCGCTCACCAGGTAGCCGATCAACAGGCCCACGATGCTCATGTAGAGCAGCGTGTTCGGGCCGGTCAACCAGCCCAGGTCGAGCCACCAGCTCCCCCAGCCGAGGCCGAGCACGGCCCCCACCGCGGCCAGCGGGACCCGGATGATGACGCTGGCCAGCGATGAGGAGCGACCGGACGACGAGGTGGCGTGACGCTCGGGGGCGCTCTCCATGCCCTTCATGCTCTTCATGCCTGGCCCCACAGCGCGTCGAGCGCCGCACGCACCGTGGTGACGGCGATGTGACCCGGCCCGACCGACGCCCCGCGCTGCGGCGGCGCGACCAGGTGCGGGTGCTCGGCGCGCTCCGCCTCGCGTGCGCGACGCTCGAGCTGCGCCACCTGCCGCAGCTCGCCCGCCAGGCCGATCTCGCCTACGAGCGCGTAACCGTCGGGCACCGCGCGGTTGGTGACCGCCGAGACGACGGCGGCCGCGAGCGGCAGGTCGGCGCCGGGATCGGTGACACGCAGCCCGCCAGCGACGTTGACGAACACGTCCAGGCCTTCGAGCGGTAGTCCGAGCCGCCGCTCGAGGACCGCCAGCACGACGTCGACTCGACGCGCATCGAGCCCTTGCACGACGCGTCTCGGGCTGGCATAGGGGCTCTTGGAGGCGAGCGCCTGGACCTCGACGAGCAACGCCCGCTGTCCTTCCAACACGGCGGCCACGACCGAACCAGGCACACCGAGCGGCCGCTCTGCCAAGAACGCGGCGCTCGGGTTGGCCACGGCGACGAGGCCCGTCGTCGCCATCTCGAACACGCCGACCTCGCCAGTGGGGCCGAAACGGTTCTTGAGCGAGCGCAAGACCCGCAGGCCGGCGGCAGACTCCAAGGCGAACGTGGCGTCCACCACGTGTTCGATCACCTTCGGTCCGGCGATGGAGCCCTGCTTGGTCACGTGGCCGATCAAGACCAGCGTCGTGCCGGCCTCCTTGGCGGCGAGCGTCAACAGCGCCGTCGCGTCGCGCACTTGGCTCGGCGAACCAGGCGCCGCCCCGTCCTCGCTGGTGAGCGTCTGGATCGAGTCGACGATCGCCAGATCGGGAGCCGCAGCGCGCAGGTGGGCGGCGAGCGTGGCCGCATCGGTCTCGCGCGTCACCGCGAGTCGCCCCGCGACCCCGAGCCGACCGGCGCGCAGCTTCACCTGCCCAGGCGACTCCTCGCCCGCGACGTACAGCGTCGTGCGGCCCGCCAGTGCGGCGGCGTCGGCCAGTTGGAGCAACAACGTCGACTTGCCGACGCCCGGCTCACCGGCAAGCAGCAGCGCGCTGCCCGCCACCCAGCCGCCACCCAGCACGCGATCGACCTCCGGCATGCCGCTCGACACGCGCTCGAGTGCGAGCGCGTCGACGTCGTCGAGCACGAGCTGGCGCAGCGCACGCTCACGGCTCGGCCCGGGAGCCGCGGCGGTCTCGCGTTCCAACTCGACCGTCCCCCAGGCCGCACAGCGCGGGCAGCGTCCCAGCGGTCCCGGCGAACGAGCGCCACAGGCCGCACACACGTACGACCTGATCAGCTTCGCCATCGCGGCCACCGCTCCGGAGGGACCTCCGCACCGTCAGTCATGCGCGTCAGCATAGCGTCATCCAGACGGCCTGCGTCAGACGATGGGCACGGGCCTGGCGAACACGACGCGACCGCCGTCGACCGTCACCAGGATCGGGTCCTCGCTCCCACGCTCGAGCAACTCGAGCGAGAGCGGGTCTTCGATGTGCTCACGCAACACGGTGCGCAGCGGACGAGCGCTCTCGCCGGCCGGGAGCCGGTCGACGAGGAACCCGGCGACCTCGGGACCGAAGCTGACCTCGACGTCGCGCGTCGCGAGCTCCGAGCGGATGTCGTCGAGCATCGCGTTGGTGATGTGGACGATCGCGCGCTTGTCGAAGCGTTCGAACGCGACCACCTCGTCGAGACGGTCGAGGAACTCGGGCGAGAAGATCGTCTTGAGCGGCGCGTCGACGTCGCGCTGTTCGGTGCCCTGGAAGCCGACACCGGCACCGCGGTTGAAGCCCGTGTTCGACGTCATGATCAGGATCACGCGCCGGAAGTCGACCGTGCGACCCAAGCCGTCGGTGAGGCGTCCGTCGTCGAGCACCTGCAGGAACGTGTTGTAGATGTCGGGGTGGGCCTTCTCGATCTCGTCGAGCAGCACCACCGTGAACGGTTGGCGGCGCACCGCCTCGGTCAACCGGCCGCCCTGCTCGTGACCGACGTAGCCGGGCGGGGCACCGATCAGCTTGCTGATCGTGTGCGCCTCTTGGAACTCCGACATGTCGAGGCGGACCAAGGAGCGCTCGCTCCCGAAGAGCTCGAGTGCCAACTGCTTCGCCAGGAAGGTCTTGCCCACGCCCGATGGGCCCACGAACAAGAACGAGGCCGAGACCCGGGTCCGGCCGCCGAGACCGACGCGGGCTCGCCGCAGCGCCGCGCCGAGCGCGCGGATCGCCTTGTCCTGGCCCACGACGACGCGGCGCAGGTTCTCTTCGATGTGCGCGAGCTTCTCCGCGTCCTGATCGTCGACGTAGACGCCGCCCCAGGAGTTCACCACCGCCTCGACGTCCTCACGCGACACGATCGGGGTGCCATCCGCGCCCTCCAGGACGGGGAAGCCGAGCGACTTGTTGAGCCTGGTGCGCGACGCCGCCTCGTCGATCAGGTCGATCGCCTTGTCCGGGAAGTTGCGGCCCGGCAGGCTCCGCTCGCCGAAGCGCACCGACAACTCGAGGATCGTCTCGGGGATCACCACGCCGTGGTGCGCCTCGTACTTCTCGCGCAGGCCGTGCAGGATCTCGAGCGACTCCTCGGGCGAGGGTTCGAGCACGATCACCGGCTGGAAGCGCCGTTCCAACGCGGCGTCCTTCTCGATGTAACGGTGGTACTCGCCCGTGGTGGTGGCGCCGATCACCTGCACCTCGCCGCGCGACAGCGGCGGCTTGAGGATGTTGGCCGCGTCGAGCGTCCCCTCCGCACCGCCCGCACCAACGAGCGTGTGCAGCTCGTCGATGAACGCCACGACCTTGGCCGAACGCAGCTCCTCGATCACCTGGCGCAATCGCTCCTCGAACTCGCCCCGGTACTTCGTGCCGGCCACGATGTTCGACAAGTCGATCGACAGCACCCGCACGTCCTCGAGGTTCGGCGGAACGCGCCCCTCGACGATCGCCTGCGCGAGGCCCTCGACGATCGCGGTCTTGCCGACCCCCGGCTCGCCGATCAGCACCGGGTTGTTCTTGGTGCGGCGCGAGAGGATCTGGATCACACGACGGATCTCCTCCGTGCGTCCGATGACCGGGTCGAGCTTGCCCTCGCGGGCCTCCTTCGTGAGGTCGCGCGCGTACTCGTCGAGGAAGGGCGTGTTGACGGTCTCCGGCTGCTGCTTCGGATCGCTCGCCGCCAGGATGCGCCAGCGCACCGTGTCGACGTCGCGGGTGAGCTGTTGCAAGATGCGGTAGGCGACGCCGTCGCCCTCCCTGATGATGCCGAGCAGGATGTGCTCCGTCGCGATCACGTTGCTGCCGAGGCTGCGCGCCTCGCTGCCGGCCAACTCCATCACGCGGCGAGCGCGTGGCGTGATGGCGGCCGTCTCGTTGCGGGGGAGGCCGTCGCCGCGACCCACCATCTCCTCGACCTGGCGCCGGAAGCCCTCGAGCGTCGCCCCGAACTCGCCGAGCGCCTTCGAGGCGTTGCCACCCTCCCGCATCAACCCCAGGAGCAGGTGCTCGGGCCCGATCATGGCGTGACCGAGCTTCGAGCCCTCCTCGCGAGCGAAGTGGAACACGAGGCGGGCGCGATCGTCGTAACGGTTCACGGCGCGGCCTTGGAGGGGTGACGGCCTGGCTCGAACGCACCGAAAGGCCCGTCTGGGTGGGCGTGAACGCCGTCTGGAACGGGCTTCGTGGTGATCGGCCGCATGGTGCTATAGTACGCGGTCGACGGTGGTGACGGTAGGACATGCGTAACAATCTCGTTCAGCACGTGTTCATGCACCCCTCACCCAGCGCGCGCGCGGAGGAACCATCATGCGATTCCAAGAGATGACGATGGCGCTCGACCGGTTCTGGGCCGACCGTGGCTGTGTCATCGCCCCCCCGCACGACACCGAAGTCGGCGCCGGCACCTTCTACCCGACGACGTTCCTGCGCGCCCTCGGCCCCGAACCATGGCGCGTCGCGGGCATCGCACCGAGCCGACGCCCGGCCGACGGCCGCTACGGCCAGAACCCGTACCGCTTCCAGTACTACTACCAGTACCAGGTGGTGCTCAAGCCGTCGCCTGCCGACGTCCAAGACACCTACCTCGCCTCGCTCTACCACCTCGGCATCGACCCGCTCGCCCACGACATCCGCTTCGTCGAGGACAACTGGGAGTCGCCCACCCTGGGCGCCTGGGGCCTGGGTTGGGAGGTGTGGATGGACGGCATGGAGATCACGCAGTTCACGTACTTCCAACAGGTCGGTGGGATCGACTGCGCTCCCGTCTCGGTCGAGCTCACGTACGGCCTCGAGCGCCTCGCGATGTACCTCCAAGGGGTGGAGCACGCGTTCGACGTCGAGGTCGCGCCGGGCGTCACGCTCGGCGACCTGCGCGCCGACTTCGAGCGCCAGCACTGCGCGTACAACTTCGACCACGTCGACGCCGACCTGCAGCGTCTGCTCTTCGATCGCTTCGAGGCCGAGACGCAGCGCCTCCTCGGTCTGGACCTCGTCCACCCCGCCTACGAGTTCGCCCTGCGCTGTTCGCATGCCTTCAACCTGCTCGATGCCCGCGGGGTGCTCTCGCACACCGAGCGTCAGGGCTTCGTGCAACGGGTGCGGCGCCTGACCGAGGCCAGCGCTCGCGCCTACCTGGCAGCGCGCGCGGCCGCTGCGCCGGCCGAGGTCGCCTGATGGCCACGCTCCTCTTCGAGATCGGGACCGAGGAGCTGCCGAGCTGGTTCGTGCGGCAGGCTGACGACGCGATCGTCGGCATCGTCTCGGCGCGCCTCGGCGGTGCCGGGCTCGCTCACGGCGCGATCCGCCGCTACTCGACGCCCCGGCGCTTGGCCGTGCTGGTCGACGACCTGGCAGCGTTCAGCGAGCGCCGCCCCGACGTCCGGCGCGGGCCAGCCGAGAGCGCCGCCTTCGACGCCGATGGCCGGCCCACCAAGGCAGCGATCGGGTTCGCACGCGCGAGCGGCGTCGATCCGGCCGACCTGCTGGTCGAGGACACCGACAAGGGTCGGTACGTCTTCGCCCGTCGCGAGCTCGGAGGCGATCCCGCCGCGGAGCTGCTGCCACCGCTGCTCGCCGGCGTGATCGACGACCTCCCCGCGCCACGGAAGATGCGCTGGGGCGATGGCGACGCCGCCTTCGTCCGGCCGCTGGCGTGGTTGGTCGCGCTGCTCGACGACGCCGTCGTCCCGGTGCGCTTCGCGGGCATCGAGGCGGGGCGCACCAGCCGCGGCCATCGCTTCTTGCACGAAGGACCGATCGAACTCGCCCACGCCGGCGACTATCCGGACGCGCTCGATCGCGCCTCGGTCAGCGCCGACCGCAGCGAGCGGAGAGCCTCCGTGATCGCGTCCGCCGAGTCGGCGGCCGCGACGGCGGGGCTCCTGCTCGAACGCGACAGCGCGCTCGAGGAAGAGGTCACCGACCTGGTCGAGTCGCCCAGCGCGATCCTCGGCTCGTTCGACGCGCGCTTCCTCGACCTGCCGGACGCCGTGCTCGCGACGGTGATGATCCACCACCAACGCTTCTTCCCGACCCGCGAGCAGGGTGGCGCCCTCGCGGCTTCGTTCGTCGCGATCTCGAACAACCGCGTCCCCGACGATACGGTGGTGCGCGCCGGGTACGAGCAGGTGCTGCGCGGACGGCTCGACGACGCGCGCTTCTTCTGGGACGCCGATCGGCGCGCCACGCTGGCGCAGCACGCCTGGGCGTTGGCCGGTATCGCGTTCCACAAGGAGCTCGGATCGATGGCCGACAAGGTCGCGCGGGTGGCGAAGGCGACGCGCCGGCTCGCCGAGCTGCTCGGCGTCAGCAAGGAGGAGGCCGCGGTGCTCAAGCAGGCGCTGCCGCTCTTCCGCGCGGACCTGGCGACGCAGATGGTGTACGAGCTCCCCGAGCTCGAAGGCACGATGGGCTGTGCCTACGCGCGGGCGGAGGGCTTGCCTGAGGCGGTCGCGATCGCGCTGGAGGATGGGGTCTTGCCGCGCGGTCCGAGCGGCGCGCTCGCCGCGAGCCGGGTCGGGGCCCTGCTGTCCATCGCCGACAGGCTCGACACGGTGACGGGGTTCTTCGCGATCGGACGACGACCGAGCGGCTCGGCCGATCCCTTCGGTGTGCGCCGTGCAGCGCTCGGCGCGCTCCGTACCCTGACGGCGCAGGGCTGGCGCGTCCCGCTGCCGAAGGTGCTCCAGGCGGTCGCCGGTTCGTACTCCGCGCCCGTGGTCGAGGACGATGTGCTCGCCGACGTCGAGCGCTACCTGTGGGACCGGGTCGCCGGTCTGCTCGCCGAGGAGGGGATCGCACCGATGGTGGTCCGCGCCGCCGTGCACGGCTCGCGCTCGGTCATCGGCGCCGCCAGGCGCGCGCATCTCCTCCAGGGCCTCGTGGCCGTGCCCGGTTTCGCCGACCTGCTCACCCTCCACAAGCGCGCCGCCAACTTGGCGAAGCAGACGGGCGGCGCAGCACGAGTCAAGCCCGGCCTCTTCCGTGACCCCGTCGAGGGGCCGCTGCACGACGCGCTCCCAGAGGCTCGGCGCGGCGTCGAGCGCCTCATGGCGGGTGTCCGCAAGCAACTCGCGCCGTGGGACCTGGGCCACGGACCCGGAGTGGAACTGCAAGGCCTCGACGCGGCCGTCGCCGAAGTCGTGCGCCTCAAGGCGCCGCTCGACGCCTTCTTCGAGGGCGTGATGGTGATGGTCGACGACGCCGAGGTCAGGGGCAATCGGCTCGCCCTCCTCGGCGAGGTGGCGGACGCATTGAGCGACTTGGGAGCGTTGTCGTACCTCGAGGCTCCGGCCGAAGCGTGAGCGCGCGGTAGCGCAACGCGACGAACGACGGGCCCCGGAAGCGTCGCTTCCGGGGCCTCGCGGTTGGTGCCGAAGGTGGGACTTGAACCCACACGTCCTCGCGGACACACGACCCTGAATCGTGCGCGTCTACCAATTCCGCCACTTCGGCGCGGCGCGCTCACAGCGTCCAGTCAGGACCCGGACGCCAGACCACACGGCGCCGAGCGGCACTGGGCGTGGTCGTGAGCGACAAGAACAGAGTGTAGCGCCCGGCACCGATGCGGCGCAAGTCCCGAGGCGCCTCAGACGAACCGACCGTCGACCTGGAAGGGTTCGCCGTCGAGCTCGATCCGCCCGCCCTGGCGCAGGTCGGTGATGAGGTCCCAGTGCAGGCTGCTGGCGTTCACTCCGCCCGTCTCGGCGTACGAGCGACCGAGCGCCAGGTGCGCCGTGCCCCCGATCTTCTCGTCGAACAGCGTGCTCATGATCGCGCGCTGGATCTTGGCGTTGGTGCCGATCCCGACCTCGCCCAAGCGCCGTGCTCCCGCGTCGACGTCGAGCTGCGCCAACAGCAGGTCCTCGCCCTGTTCGGCGGAGGCCTCCACCACTACACCGCGCTCGAAGCGCAGCTGCACGCCGCTGACCACCGTCCCGCTGACGCTGCTCGGCACGTCGAAGCGCACGACGCCCTCTGCGCTGTCCTCGATGGGTCCCGTGAAGACCTCGCCCGAGGGCATGTTGCGCTTCCCGTCCGAGTTGACCCATGTCCGCCCCGCCACGGAGAGCGTGATGTCGGTGCCGTCCTTGACGATGCGGAGCGTCCGTGCCCGGGTCAGGCGTTCGATCAGCGTCGCCTGAAGGTCGCGGAGCTCGCTCCAGCGGGCGACGGGATCGGCGTCGTCGAGGTACATCGCGCCGAACACGAAGGACTCGAACTCGTCGAGGCCCATGCCTGCAGCCACGGCGCCCGCGACGGTGGGGTAGAGCGTGCCCACCCAGCGGGTGTGGGCGACGCGGTGCTCTTGGACGCTCTCGCGATGCTTGGCGAGGCGGGCGATGCGCGACTTGTCCACGCCCTGCATGGCGCGCAGATCGTGCGGCGCGGCCACTCGGATGAAGGCGTCGGTGCGGCGGATCTCCTCGAGTTCGACGACCGGCTCCGCTGCGAGGTAGGCGTCGCTGGCGAGGGTGACGAGATCGGCCTCGTACTGCGGGTACGTGATCCGCAGCAGTGGACGGGCGCCGGCGCGCAGCACGGCGGTCGTGAGCGCCCGCGCCATCGGCAGGGCCTCGCTCTCGACGTTGATGCTGACGACGTCGCCTTCGCGGACGGACGTGCAGTACCCGACGAGCAGGTCTGCGTAGCGTTCATGCAGAGGATGCAGCATGTCGGCGACGCTACCACGGTCATGTCGTCGTCTCCGACGCGATCGACCGGTATCCTGAGCAGGTGACGGCTGGCGTGAGGGTGCAGAAGGTGTTGGCGCGGGCCGGCGTCGCGAGCCGTCGCGGTGCCGAGGCGTTGATCACGGCCGGACGCGTGACGATCGGTGGCCGCCGTGCAGTGCTCGGCGACCGCGTCGCTCCGGGTGACGAGCTGCGGGTCGACGGTCGGGTCGTCGAGCCCGCTGCCGACCAGCGGACGTTCGCCCTCCACAAGCCGCGTGGTGTCGTGACGAGCGCCGCCGACGAACGTGGACGTCGGACGGTGTTCGACCTGCTGCCGACGGTCGCGGGGTTGCACCCGGTCGGCCGCCTCGACCTCGACAGCGAGGGCCTGCTCCTCCTGACCACCGACGGCGAGTTGACGCTGCGCCTCACGCACCCGCGCTACGGCCACGCGAAGACGTACCGGGTGTGGTGCCTCGCTGGCACACCCGACGCCGAGGCGCTGGCCCGCCTGCGCAACGGCGTGCTGCTCGACGATGGTTGGGCGCGCGCCGATGCGGTCCGGCCGGTCGCCGGCGGTGCCATGCTCGTGCTGCGCGAGGGCAGGAAGCGCCAGGTGCGACGGATGTTCGCCGCGGTCGGTGCGCCGGTCGAACGGCTTTTGCGAACGCATGTCGGTTCGCTGCCGCTCGGCGACCTACCAGCCGGCTCGTGGCGCGAACTCGGCGCCGAGGAGGTGGAGCGGCTCCGGTATACTCGGGACGACGCCGGTCGCGACCCGGGCCGTGCCGAGGCCCGTCGGACCGGAGCGCGGCGGAGACACTCTTGATGAGCGAGCGCTACCTCACCCCAGGTCCAGGACCCGTCCAGATCAGCCGCGACGCGCTCGAGACGCGCGTGCGCGAGCTCGGGGCCCGCATCACCGCCGATTACGGCTCCGAGCCGCTGCACGTCGTGTGCGTCCTGAACGGGGCGTTCCCGTTCATGTCCGACCTGGTGCGGGCGATCGCGCTGCCGCTGACCGTCGACTTCCTGTCGGTGTCGAGTTACGGGTCGCGCACCGAGTCGTCGGGCGAGGTCAAGCTCGTCAAGGACCTCGATCAGTCGCTCAAGGGCAAGCACGTGCTGCTGGTCGAGGACATCGTCGACACCGGGCTCACGATGCAGTACCTGCTCGGCTACCTGCAGGGCCGCGGACCGCGCTCGGTGCGCGTCGCGTCGCTCCTGTCGAAGCCGTCGCGTCGCCTGGTCGAGGTGCCGGTCCACTACCTCGGCTTCGAGATCGAGGACGCGTACGTGTACGGATACGGTCTCGACATCGATCACCGCTACCGCAACCTGCCCTTCGTGACGAGCCTGCGATCCGGTGAGAGCGAGCCGTGAGGTGAGCGCGCCGCCGGTGCCCGGCACCGAGCGCACCAACCGCTGGCCTCGCACGCTGCCGTTGATCGTGGTCGGAGCGATCCTGAGCGTGGCGGTCGGCGTCGTCCTGGGCTCGGCGGCGCCACCCGGCGAGCCGCCGCGCATCTACCTGGAGGCCCCCGACGACGCCGTGGCCGGCCGCCCGCTCGACGTCTTCGTGTCCGTCGACGTGCCCGCCACGGTGCGGGTGCGCTACGCCGACACGACGATCGAAGAGGTCACGCAGGACCTGCGCGTGTCGCTCCTGGCGGAGGCCGGCACGTGGGATCTCGAGGTCGAGGCCGAGGACGCCGCGGGTCGCGTGTCTCGCGAGGAGCGCACGATCCGGGCGGCCTGGCCACCCGCACCGCGCCTCACCTCGACCGACACGCTGACCGTCGGCGACGCGCTGACGCTGCGGCTCGCCTGGCACGGCGACCCGGCCCGCGTGCCGATGCTCGAGGTCGTCGACGCCTTCCTCGAGCTCGACGGACGGCGCCTCGCTGGCCTCCTCCACGACGGCGAACTCACGGCGCTGATCCCCGTGCCGCTCCAGAGCGATCCCGGCGTCCGCACGGTGCGCGGGGTCGTGATCGACGCCTTCGGCGACGAACACGAGGTGCTCGGCGTGGTCACGATCGAGGCCAATCCGCACCCCGTTCAGGAGCTCAACGTTGCGGCCAGCACCCTGTCGGTCGTCACGCCGGCGGGGCGTGAACTCGAGGCCGAGACGCTGGAGCGTGCCTTCGCGGCGGTCGGGCCCGAGCCGCGTTGGGCTCGGACGTTCGTGCTCCCACTCGAGGGTCGAGCCACGTCCGCCTTCGGCCTGCCGCGGCGCTACGCGCCCGGTGGGCCCATCAGTTTCCACCTCGGGACCGACATCGCCGCCCCGACCGGCACGGCCATTCACGCCACCAACGACGGCGTGGTGCGCGTCTCCGGCATGTATCCGATCAAGGGGGGCCTCGTGGTCCTGGACCACGGCTTCGGCGTCACCAGCCTCTACTTCCACCAGTCCGCCCTCGCCGTCGCCGAGGGCGACGTCGTGGAGCGCGGCCAGGTGATCGGATACGTGGGCAGCACTGGTCTCTCGACCGGGCCACACCTGCATTGGGAGATGCGCGTCGACGGGGTCCCCACGGCTCCGCTGGCGTGGGTCG
Organism: Trueperaceae bacterium; assembly: GCA_007695125.1. Taxonomy (GTDB): domain Bacteria; phylum Deinococcota; class Deinococci; order Deinococcales; family Trueperaceae; genus CSSed10-48. The sequence goes on from REEJ01000186.1 coordinate 12,519, forward strand.
ATCGGCGCTGGCCAGGCGGACCGATCGAGCGCGACGAGGAGGAGGGGCCGTGAGGCTGGGTCGTCGCGCCGACGCCCGTCGCCTCGTCGCGTTCGTGGTGGCGCTGGTCGTCGCGCTCGGCGCCGCGCTCGGCGCGACGCACGCCGCCCCACCGCTCGCTGCTCGCGAGGGCAGCTGGACGGCGCCGCCCCCCGAGCAGCGCTGGCCGAACGATCCGAGCGCCGGCGTGTACTACGAGGTGTTCGTGCGCAGCTTCGCGGACACCAGCGGCGACGGCATCGGCGACCTGCGCGGCCTGACCTCGCGCCTCGACCACGTGGTCTCGCTGGGCGCCACCGGCGTGTGGTTGATGCCGATCCATCCCAGCCCCACCTACCACGGCTACGACGTCACCGACTACCGCGCCATCAACCCCGACTACGGCAGCATGGCGGACTTCCTCGTCTTCGTGGATGCCGCTCACTCGCGCGGCCTGCGCGTCGTGCTCGATCTGGTCGTGAACCACACGTCGAGCGCTCACCCCTGGTTCCAGCGAGCGTTGGCGGGCGACCCCGAGTACCGGGCGATGTACGTCTGGTCGGACGAGCGGTTGGCGTGGCGCGGCACCGGCGGTGGGCCGGCATGGCACGCCGCGGGCGATGGCACCTACTACCTCGGGCTCTTCGAGGGGGGCATGCCGGACCTGAACTACCGCAATCCAGCCGTGACCGAAGCCATGCTCGACATCGCTGCCTTCTGGCTCGACCTCGGCGTCGACGGCTTCCGTGTCGACGCGATCCAGCACGTGATCGAGAGCGACGACGGGGTCATCGCCAACACGGCCGAGAACCTGGCCTGGGTGCGTGACTTCAACGCCGCACTGCGCGCGCGTCATCCGGGTGCGTTCATCGTGGGCGAGACGTGGACGTCCACGCCTGCCATCGCCGCCTATCACCGCGATGCCGGTCTCGACATGTCGTTCAACTACCCGCTGTGGCGGGAGTTGAACGCAGCCGTCCAGAGCCGCAGCGCCATCGGCCTGCGCGCCCAGCTCCGGCAGGACGAAGACGCCTATCCGGCGGGCGCCTGGCGCGGCACCTTCCTCGCGAACCACGACCACACCCGTCCCG
>REEJ01000090.1 GCA_007695125.1 Trueperaceae bacterium
GGCGGTCGTGACGATCACGCTGCCGGGTCGGTCGGCGAGCCCTTCGATCGCCGCCTCGACGATCGCGCCGTCCTCTTGCAACTCGGTCGAGACGCTCACGAGGACGCGCGGCCTGGGCAGCTCGGCCAGCCATGGCGGCGACTCGCCAGGCGGCGCCCAGAGGCCGGGCCCGATCGCCGCGACGTTCGCGGGCCACACCCGCCGTGGGTACTCGAAGGGGACGGCGGTGCGGTACAGGACCAGGTCGGGCCGCGCGACGATGCCGTCGAAGCGGCGCACGGGGGGCACCCCGAGCGAGGCCCGGAGCGCATCGAGCCGAGCGATCTGACGACGCGTGCCGAGGCGCTGGGCGGTGCGGAGGGCCGTGTCGCGCAGCCGATCGAACGCGTTGCGCGGCGGCGCGAAGCCGAGCCCGAAGGCGGGCGTGTCGCTCGACGCCAAGGGCAGCACATAGGGCTGGAAGAGCGCCCACGGGCGACCGAGCGACTCGGCGTAGGCCGCGGCACCCCAGGTGTTCGTGTCGACGACGAGCAGGTCGGGCGACCACTCCGTGACGGCCCGTCGCACGTCGTCGACCTCGTGCGGCGCACGCGCGAGCCAGGTGTCGAAGGTGCGCTGCAGCTGCGCCATCGGGTTGCCGCCGCGGTAGTCCTCGAGCAGCAGCGCCTCGATGGCGGCGGCGATGGGGCGGTGCGCGACGCCCGCCGCCTCGAGCGTGGCGCGCTCGTCGGCCAGCGTCTGCACCACCACGTCGTGCCCGGACGAGCGCAGGGCGAGGGCCACGTCCATCATCGGGTAGAGGTGGCCTCGGGCGGGCGAGGTGTAGATCAGGATCCGGCTCATCGCGCCTCCAAGACGGCCGTGACGAGGTGCCGCAGCACCCCCTCCGTGGCCTCGCGGGAGCGCCCCAGGTCGAGGCGCAGCAGCTTCCAGACGTAGAGGTCGGTGGCGACGACAAGAGCGTCGACGCGCTCACGCACGTCGCCGGCATCGGCCTCGCCCAACCAGGGTGCGAAGCACCGTCGTACCCAGTCGCGATGGAAGGCGCGGCCGACCTCGGCGGCGCGGCGGGCGAGTGGCTCGCTGCCGCCCTCTTGCGCCAGCAGGTTGAGCACCAGCCGACCGTCGGCCTCGTAGTGGTCGAGCAGCCCGGCGATGGCGCCGTCGACGTCGCCGGGTGCGCTGGCGCCGCGCTGCTCAGCCACACGCTCGCCGAGGCGCGCCGCGACGGCGTCGAGGCAGCCGTCGCGCGAGCCCATGTGACGCAACACCGTCTGGACGGTCACCCCAGCCCCGGCGGCGATCGCCTTGAGCGTCACCTCGGCGAGCGGTCGCTCCAACAGCAGCGTCTCGGTGACGCTCACGATGCGCTCGGTGGTCTCGGCCGCGCGTTGTGCGCGCAGGGTCATGTCGTACGGGCGGGTGCGTGCCGTCACCATGATCGATGTTGACTATAGTCACACCAATTATTCGTGTCAACCCTACTCGCATGAATCACGTGCCGAGGCGCCTGGGCTCAGCCCTCGGCCTCCTCGGCGCGGTCGTGCGCGAGCGGCACCGGCGGCGTCAGCGCCGCGATCTCGGCGCGCATCGCCGGCGTCATCGTGAACGTCGCGGCCGCCAACGAGGGAGCCAACTGCTCGGCGTTGCGGGCCCCGACGATCGGCGCCGTCACGGCCGGATGCGACCCGACCCAGGCGACCGCCAACGTCGCCGGGTGGACGCCGCGCTCGGCCGCGTACGCGACGAAGCGCTCCGCCACGTCGGACTCGAGCTCACGTGCGTAGCGCTTGGCATACATGGCGTTCTCGACCAAACGGCCAGCCTGCTCGGCGCCGCGCCCGAGGTAGCGACCCACCAGCAGGCCGCCCCCCAACGGGCTGTAGGGGATGACCCCCACGCCTTCCGAAGCGGCCAGCGGCAGGATCTCCACCTCCGCTTGGCGCTTGGCCAGGTTGTACATGGGCTGGATCACCTCGAAGCGAGCCAGGCCCTCTCGTGCGCTGATCCCGAGCGCCTTGGCGATCTGCCAGGCGGCCCAGTTGCTCACCGCCGGGTAGAGCACGAGTCCGCGCCTCACGAGGTCGTCGAGGGCGCGCAGCGTCTCCTCGATCGGCGTGTCGCGGTCGAACTGGTGCACGAAGTAGACGTCGATCCGATCGGTGCCCAGCCGCCGCAGGCTGGCCTCGACCGCGGACACGATGTGGCGACGCGACAGTCCACGCTCGTTCGGGCCATCACCCATGCGTCCGAACACCTTGCTGGTGAGCACGATCTGGTCGCGCTCATCGGCGATCAGGCGGCCGACCACCTCTTCGGAGCGGCCCCGGCTGTAGACGTTCGCCGTGTCGACGAAGTCGACGCCGGCGTCGCGCGCGAGGGCGTACATGCGGGCGGACTCGGCGTCGTCGGCGTCGCCGCCGAAGGCCATCGTCCCCAGGCAGAGGGGCGACACGCGCACCCCGGTGCGGCCGAGCAGACGGTGTCTCATGGGTCAGCGTAGCGCACGAAGGTCGCGTGGCGGCGGCTCGGTGTATATAGTTGATCACTCTTGTCGCCTATATCGAGGAGGCGCGCCATGTGTACCCAGCTTCGCTCCACACCCCGCATCGCGGTCCTGTACGAGCACCCGACCTGGTTCCAGGCGACGTTCGACGAGCTCCAGCGCCGCGGCGTCGAGGTGCTCCACTGGTTCGCGCCGGACCACGTCTTCGATCCCAGCGCGCCCAACCCCGACGTCGACCTCGTCCTGAACCGCATGAGCCCGTCGGCGTTCACGCGCGGCAACGGGCACACGATCCCGTACACCACGGAACTGCTGGACTACCTGAAGCGCCACGGCGTGCCCGTCCTCCACGGCGCCGACGTCTATGGGCTCGAGTTCTCCAAGGCGCGGCAGATCGCGCTGCTCGCCCGCCTGGGCATCGCCCACCCACGTTCCCGGGTCATCCACCACCCTCGCCAAGCGCCCAGAGCGGCCGCAGGGTTCACCTTCCCGGTGCTGATCAAGCCGAACGTCGGCGGCAGCGGCGCGGGCATCCGATCGTTCGACACGCCCGACGACCTCGCAGAGGCGAGCGCCTCGGGCGACATCGATCTCGGCTTCGACGGCATCGCCCTCGTCCAAGAGCGCCTGTCACCGCGCGGAGGCAGCGTCGTGCGGGTCGAGGTGCTCGGCGGGCGCTTCCTGTACGCGATCGAACTGCAGCTCGCCGCGCCCGACTCGTTCAACCTGTGCCCCGCCGACGCGTGCCGGGTGCCGGGCGAGGTGGCCGACGCGAACGACACCCGCGCCTCCGTGCGCGCGTTCGAACCGTCGGACGACGTCGTACGGACGGTGGAACGGCTGACGGCCGCCGCCGGCATCGAGGTCGGCGGCGTCGAGTACCTGATCGACGACCGCGACGGCAGGCCCGTCTTCTACGACGTGAACGCCCTCTCGAACTTCGTGGCCGACGCGCCCAACGTGATCGGCTTCGATCCCGTCCCGCGCTTCGTCGATCACGTGCTCGGCCGCGCGGCGGGTGCACGCACCCTCGCCGCCTGATCGCGGCGACGCCTTGCTCGAAGACCGCGACGCCGGGCCGCCGCCGTGCTTTGATCGCGTGATGGACACCCCGAGCGTCCCACCCGTCGTCGCGACCGCCGTCGCCGCTCGGTCGCACCTCACCGAGGGCGGGCAGGCCACGGCGTACCGCCTGTGCAACGGCCACCTCGAGGGGGATCCGCGCTTCGTCATCGACGCCTACGGCACCGCCGCGGTGATCTACCACCAGGCCGCGCCCGACGACGACCCGGGCGCGCTCGACGCGGTCGTGACGTGGCTCCCCACGGCGCTCCCGTGGCTGCGCGCCGTCGTCGTGAAGGAGCGCCCCGGGGCGAGCGACGAGGCGCGCCGCGGCCGGGTGGCCTGGAAGAGCGTCGGCGCCGTCGACGGCGCCACGTCGACGACCGCGCCGCTCCCCCGCGAGGTGCTCGAGCACGGCGTGCGCTACGCGGTCGACCTGCTGATGCACCAAGACGCCGGCCTCTACCTCGACACCCGGCTGCTGCGGCGCTGGCTGATCGACACGAGCGAGGGCCTGAGCGTCCTGAACACCTTCGCCTACACCGGCAGCCTCGGCGTGGCCGCGCGTGCCGGCGGCGCAACGCGTGTGCTGCACACCGATCTCAAAGCGCGCTACCTGGACGTCGCACGGGCGTCGTATGCCCTCAACGGCTTCGTCGCCCCGCGCGCCGACTTCCAGGCGCGCGACTTCTGGTCGTTCGTCAAGGGCGCCCGGCTGCGCGGCGAACGCTTCGACCGTGTGATCCTCGATCCGCCCTTCTACGCCAGCACCGACAAGGGCACGGTCGACCTGAACCGCGACACGATCCGCCTGATCAACAAGGTGCGCCCGCTCGTGCGCAGCGGCGGCTCACTCGTCGTCGTCAACAACGCGCTCTTCCTCCCCGGCGTCGAGTTCATGCGCGAGCTCGAGGCGCTGTGCGCCGGGGGTTGGCTCGAGATCGAGCGTGTGATCGGCGTCCCGGACGACGTGACCGGCTACCCCTCGACGCGCGTGGGGGCGCCGCCCGTCGACCCCGGGCCGTTCGCGCACAGCACCAAGATCGTGGTGCTGACGGTGCGGCACAAGGCCTGACGGGCGTCATGGCGCCGACCGACGCCTGAACCTCGCGCCATCCAGCCCGCGATGCGATCCGCCACCATGACGGTCGGGAGGTGGGTGAGCGCGGTGCTCATGCGGGCGCCGTCGAACGGCGGCAGGCGACTCGCGTCGGCGAGCGGCGACGACGCGCGGCGCAGGTCCCCATCGTCGCTGCCGGCCTCGAGCATGAGGACCCGGCGAGCCGGGTCCTCACTGAGGCGAGCGGCCAGCGTGCATCCTGCCGAGCCCGCGCCGACCACGATCACGTCGTGGCCGCGAGCCGGACGGTCGACGCCGGCCATCTCAAGCCTGCGGTTGGGGCGTCCGCGTCACGGACTCCGGCAGTCCGATCGCGTGGGTCTCGGCGACCGGGAAGTAGTGCTGGGTGCTGGCGTCGCCAAGCGCGGCGTCCAGATACGCCTGCAAGCGCTCGACCGAGGGGGCCTCGTAGAGGCAGGCGGCCTTGCTCAGGTCGGTGGCGGGCAGGAACTGGTGGACGTGCAAGCCCTCGGGCAGCGGGAACACCTGCTCGGCACACTGCTGGAAACGTTCCGGATCGTGGATCTCGTGATCGATGGCGATGAACATGGGTACCTCCTCGTCGTGGCGCGGCCACGTCGTGTCGTCGTCGCCCGGGCGACGCACCTCTGCATGCAGTGCCGACACCGTAGACGACATCCCATGGCCGGACCAGAGCGACGCTGGTCGCAAGCGGTCCGTTCCCATCACCGGAGGTGAGCCATGACGCCACCGAGCGCGCCCTGTCGCGTCTCCCTTCTCGCGTTGCCCGAGTCCACCGGCACGCCGGTCCACGGCCTCTACGAGACGCTGGTCCTGGTCGACGCCGTCGCCGCCTCGCCCGACGGCGGCTCGACCAGGCTCTTCGACGTCGAGATCGTCGGCCCCGAGCGCGGCGTGTTCCCGAGCGCCTGCGGCTTGCCGCTGGAGGTGCATCGCGCGGTGCGCGAGGTCGAGGAGACCGACGCCGTCATCATGGCGTCGATGCTCTTCAACCGACAGGAGTGGGAGACGGGCCGCCATCCGGAGACGGTTGCGTGGCTGCGCCGGATGCACGCTGGGGGAGCGGACCTCTGCTCCGCGTGCGCGGGTGCGCTGTTGCTCGCCGAAACGGGCCTGATCGACGGGTTGAGCACCACCACGCACTGGGCGTTCGAACCGACCTTCCGCCGCAACTTCCCGCACATCGACCTGCGGGTCGACGAACTGCTCGTGGTCTCGGGCTCGCGCGGCGAGTTCCTGATGTCCGGAGCGGCGAGCTCGTGGCAGGACCTGGTCCTGCACCTCATCGCGCGGCACGCCGGACCCACGGCGGCCCAAGCGATCGGGAAGTTCCTGCTCTACCACTGGGACACCCGGACGCAGGCGCCGTTCGTCCCCTTCGACCCGCCAACGGATCACGGCGACGCCACGGTCCGTGAGGTCCAGCGCTGGCTCCACGAGGACGAGGCGCTCGACGCGAGCGTCGACGCGCTGTGCCGTCGCAGCGGGTTGTCGCGGCCGACCTTCAACCGCCGCTTCAAGCGCGCGACGGGGTATACGCCGCAGGCGTACCTGCAGCGGCTGCGGGTCGAGGCGGCGAAGCAACTCCTGGAACGCACCGACGCGAGCGTCGACGACGTCTGCGTGCGCGTCGGCTACGACGAGGCGGCCGCCTTCCGGCGGGTCTTCAAGCGCATCACCAGCCTGACCCCGGCGGCCTACCGACGCAAGTTCCAGCTACCGTCGTCGCGCGCCTCCATGCGGTCGTCACCGTAGGCGGCACCGCAGCACCATCCGGTCAGGTGATGCAACCCGCCCGCGCCGGTGCGGTGCTCACTGGGACGCTCGGAACAGCTCGATCTGGGCCGCGTGCTCGCGCTTGTGCCCGTAGAACGTGTACACGATGAAGTCGTCGAGGTCGTGCTCGTCGCCGTACCAGGCCAGCAGCCCGTTGCGCCGGAAGAGCTCCTGGGGAACCGCTCGCGCCAACTCCAGTGCCTGAGCGACGTTCGCCTCGTACTCCTCGAGCACGGCGCCCGGCATGTGATGGGCTCGCAGCGCCACCTGGGCGTCGTTGAACGCCGCGGGCCCTGCCCCGAAGAGCTCGTCCAAGATCGGCGTTTCGGCGTCCTCGTCCTGGATCGACGTGAGGACGTCGATGAGGATCGTCTCGAACGCCGCCAGGTGCGCGACGACGTCCTTCGTCGACCACACACCGACGACGCGCGGCTCCTCCCACTGCCCGGCCTCGAGTCCGTCGATCGCCTGCATGACCGTTCGATGTCCATGGTGCATGACGTCGATGGTGTTCATGCGAGCCTTCACGCTCCCTTCGAGTCACCCCGTGGTGAGTGTCGAGTCACGCGGCCATCGGGCGGCCGGGCGTCGCCGCCCCGTCGATGGTCGAGCGTGGATGTGGTGCAGCCTGCAGGAGCCGGTCGGCGAGCCACGTTGCGTGGCGCACACGGCGCGGCGCGAGGCCCGACCGGGTCCTGGGGACGTTCCCCGTTGTGCGCCCAGGCGCGCATGACGAGTGGTGCACCACCGTCGTGTAGCGCGACGATGAACACCTCGACAAGACAGGCTCCCTGTTCGTCCCCTTCGGCACCACCCCCGGCCCGACCAGGCGCAGGGCATGCACGGCCGAGCATGGGGCCTCACGGATCCACCGCTGCGGGGCTGGGTCGGTCGCCGATCGCACGGCATCCTTCCGCTACGCCGTCGCTCGCCGCGGCCGTGTGGGACGCCGCGCCCGCTGGCGATCAGCCCGCCGTGTCGGCCTCGCTGGGCTCGCCGAGTCGTTCGTAGATCTCGCCGAGGGCGTCGGCGATGGCGTGCGCCTGCGGCGAGCCGTCGTTGCGCGCCCACGTGCGAGCGCTCGCCAGCACGTCCTCGAGCTGCCGTGCCAGGTCGTTGCGCTGCGCGATGGCCTCGTAGGTCGAGTGGATCGGTGTCTCCGACACGCCCTCCCCGGTCGGGTGCAGGCCCTCACCGTCTGGGCTGTGCTCGTCGTCGAAAGCGGGGAACGGATCGCGATCGTTGCGGTCGGTCATGGGCACCTCCGGCGCTGGACGGGGGCTTCGGTGGCCAGCGCGCGCATCGCGCCGGCCGCGTTCGGGTGACACCTTCCAGGGTACACGCGAGCACACGATCGCCCGTTACGTCACGTCGATGGCGCGACCTCCACGCCGCTGCCGTCGCAGCGCCAGCGAGCATGCGCCGAGCGGCGCGGCCAACACCAACGCGAGCCCGATGGGCACCGGCCACGAACCGTACGTCCACGCCATCGCCACGCCCGCGGCCAGGCTCACGGCGGCCAGCGCCAACCCGATGCGCGCCGTCCACCGCGACCAGACGTACGCACCGACGTGGACCGCGCGTATCCAGAGCGCGATCGAGGCCACCCACGCGAGCATCATCACGCCCATCACGGTGGCCGCGCGCGAACCGAACGGGCCACCGGGTACCGGGACGTCGGCCATGATGGCGATGAGGCCGTCCACCGGACCCGTGCCGTAGCGCACGGCGCCCGCCACGGCGAGGCCGCCCGCGAGCGCGCAGGCCCACACGAACAAGCCCGCGCTCCACCCCAAGGGCAGCGCCCCTGGCGACCGCGCGCCAGCGTCACCCACGACCTCGAACACGCGGCGCCGGCTGCGTGCGCTCACCATCGTCGCCATGACGCCGAGCGCGAGGAACATGGCCAGCGGCACCTCGAGGGCTCCCGGCTCGGCGCGCTGCACGACGACCGCGAACTCGTCGTGCACGATCCACGCACGCAGGTCGAGCAGCGCCGGCGCGGCGCCGTCGTTGCGGACCAGCAGCCGGTAGTCGGCGTAGTCGATCCCCAGGCAGCAGTCGATCAGCTGGTGCAGGCGCCCCACGCCACCGAGTTCGATCGCGACGACGGCCGAGGCGCCGGATCGGTCGTCGACCCCGTCGGCCGCAACCACGCCCGGAACCACCAGCAGCGTCAAGCCCGGTTCGCCCGGTTCGTGCAATCGGTACGTCGCGACCAACCGGTGGAAGTGCACCGACATCGGGAACGACGCGGTCTCGCCAGGCTCGAGCCGCAGCGTCCCATCGACCACGCGCTCGTCGGGGTGCGCAACGGCCGTCGAGGCGGCGAGGACCAGCGCGACCGCCACCGCGGTGCTCGCGGAGGGGCGGACCAGCGTGAGCGCCGCCCGAGCGGCCACCGCCCGCACGGCGCTTGCGTACCCAGGTCGTCGATCCATACGGTCACCTCCGCCAGCACTGCTGATGCACGGTCGTCTCCGACGTGCACGCGACCCACGCCGGTGTCGCTGCACCGCCCGGGCAGGCTAGGCGAGACGATGTCCCGAACGCATGAGGCCGACTGCCCATGGCCTCGGGACGGTGCGAGGCGCGTGCGACCGCTGCTGCGACTGTTGCGGCTGTTGCAGCGTTGGTCGACATCTGAACCGAGGCGACACGATGCTGCGCGACCCCCGACGAGTGCAGTGGCGCTCATTCGTCAGGCGACGATCGACGCGTTCGCCGGGACCACCGACACGCTGTGCTTCGAAAGTGCGGACAACGGGCCGGGCATGCACGAGCAACGCTATTGCGCCGACATCGGGATCTACGAACGCCCCGGGCTCAGGGCCCGCGCTCGGTCGCACGGCAGGGTAGCCTTACCGGGCTCGCTACAGAACGCGTTCGCTAGCGCTTCGTGGCCGGTATCGTCCACTGGAGGTACGTCATGCTGTCTCGCCCACGCTCCGCTCTCATGCTCACGGTCGCGCTCGCCGCCACCGCCCTCCTGCACAGTGCCAGCGCCGACACGTCGAGTGCCCTCGACCTTCCGACCACCATGACGAACGACGAAGCCGGCTTCGCGATGTCGTACCCACCGACTTGGGGTGTCACGACGTACACCGGCGCGAACCAGATCGACTTCAACGACGGCCTCACTTTCGTCATCGTCGACGCGATCGAGCTCGACGCCCTGCCGACCAGCGACCCGGCCGCGCTGCTCGAACTGCTCGTCGACGACCTCCAGGCCTTCCTCAGCGACCTGGAGATGACCGACCTGCCCGACCAGGTGGTGGGAGGCCTCGACGCCATCGGGATCAGCTACACGGGCACCGATGAGGGCCTCGACGTGCGCGGGACCGTGCTGGTGATGGCCGACGAGCGCTACGCGTACCTGATCAACCTCGAGGCAGCGGCGGACGAGTTCGCCTCGTACGCGGCGACGTTCGACGCGATGGTGACCAGCTTCCAGCGGGGCCTGACTGAGTGACTCCGAGCGAAGACCCGGTTCCCTGCCATGCACCAGCGCTGCAACGCGACCGGCATCATCACACGCCGAAGAACCGTCTGCTCCTGCCGGCGTTCGGAAGCCTGGCGCAGATCGTCTTCCCGCTACGCTCGCCGCGCAGCGAGCCGCAGGGTGATCGCAACCGCGTGCAGGCCGAAGGCAGCCGGCGCACACCAGCAGCGCTCGTGAGCGACACGACGAGCGGCGCCCGGCTCAGACAGCCGGCGCGCGCGCTCGCCGTGTCGCGCCGCCGCTCGCCCCTCTAGGACGAAGAACGGTCTCGCCCCCGTTCAGCGGAACACGAGGTAGCGCCCGTTGTCGTAGTCGGAGACGACCAAAGCGCCGTCGACGATCGTCCCGAAGTACGGCCACGCCATCGTGGCGGCCGAGACGCCCGGGCCGGGCGACCCGTCTTGGTTCGTGTCGTTCTCGGCGCCAAGGTCGAACGAGGACTGACCGATGACACGATCGGCCGCCACGCCGGACGTCGTCGGGAACGCATCCCAGACGAGCACACGGTGGTTGGCCGTGTCCGTGACGAAGATCTGGTTACCGTTCGACGTCACGCCGTGCGGATTCGACAGTCCGGCAGCCGTGGTGCTCGCCGTGGTCGTCTCGAAGTCGCTTTGGCCGAGGACAACGTCTGGTGGAACCCCGTTCGACGTCGGGAACGTACTCCACTGCAGCACGCGATGGTTGGCGTAGTCCGCCACCAGGACCCTGGTCTCGTCTGCCCAGACGCTCAATATCGAACCGAAGGCGGTTGCTCCCGCCGCGTCGCACGTGTCGAAGTCGACTTGGCCCAGGACCAGGTCGGGTAGCGCGCTCGGGGAGGTAGGCAGCGTGTTCCACACCAAGACGCGGCGGTTGAAGTTGTCGGCGACGAGCAGTCGGCCTCCCGCTACGGCAACATCGTTCGGTTCCAGGAACCGATCGACGCTACAGCCGGAGGCGGCCGAGTCGAGGTCGTCCTGTCCCAGGGCGAAGTCCGCTGCGGCGCCGTTTTCGGTGGGCGGAGACGTCCACACCATGACGCGGTGGTTCGCGCGATCGGGAACGAACAAGTGCCCGTCCGCCGCGGCCACGCCCGCCACACCGTTGAACGACGCAGGGCCCAGTCCGGCTCCCGACGATGTGAAGTCCGGCTGGCCGAGCACGACTGCCGCCGCCGCCCCGTCCGCCTCTGGGAAGCTGTCGAACACGAGCACGCGCTGAGCTTCGAAGTCGCCGAGGTAGAGGCGCCCACCGTCGCTGGCGGCAGTCGAGTACGGTCCGGCGACGCTCGTGGCGCTGACGCTCTGGTCGACGTCGTCACGCAGGCCGCCGATCACGACATCCGCGACCGGGAACGGCGACAGGTCGAGGAACGGGTACACGAGTTCCAGCGTCACCGTGACGGACTCGCTACCCCGCGAGGCTGTCACGACGAGGTCGTTCGCGCCGTCATCGAGACGCAACGTGGCCTCGAACGTACCGTCGGAGACGCTGGCGGGAACGTTGGCAGCAGCACTCGAGACGGTGACCGCCGATGCCCCCACGACGGTTCCGATGATCTGGACGTTCCGGTCACCGAGGACCGTCACCCCGTCCTCGTGCGAGGTCACAGTGACCGAAAGCGCTGTCTGGCCTACGCCGTCTGCACACGCCGAGGCGACGAGCAGAACACCGACCATCAAAACGACGCCAAGAGTCGACCGCACCATGTTCGTACCTCCTGCTTCCGAGCCACGGTCCGCTCGCACACCCCTCTTCGCAGTTGAGACGCGACCCGCCGAGTCGCTGGGAGAGGGTCACGCGTTCTCCCCGCGGCCCCGACGGTCTCGGCCTCCGCGACGAGCGCGAAGGCTCAGGGCCGGCACGGAGCGAAGGCGCGGGGCGCTCGTCATGCGCCGGTGGGGATGCCGCGAGCCCATGGCACGTCGCCGATGCTACGTTTCGCGCCTGGCGCGCGGCAGGAAGTACATCACGTCGACGACCTGTGCGGGTTAGCGGGGTGGCCCGTCCGCGCTGCGACCTTGGTCCCGATCCCCGAAGCACCGCCGCTCGCATGTGCCCTCAGCCGACCGCGACCTCCAGCCCTCGCACCTCGTACCCCTCGATCAAATCGTTCCAACCGAGCCGCGGGGTCGCCACCATCCGCAGCGGAAGCCGCAGCAACCGCGTGAGGAAGGCGTCGGACTCCGCGATCGCCAGGAACGAGCCGGGACAGCGATGGGCACCGTCGCCGAACGACAGCACCGCCTCACCCACCCGCGGCCCCAGACTCCGCCCAGGCCGCAGCCGCAACGGATCGGCCCCCACGGCAGCCGGGTCGGCGTTCGCCGCTCGCAGGTCGAGGTCGATGCGCGCGCCCGCGGGGATCGTGGTGGCGGTGCCGTCGTGCTCGATGGTGAACGCCTCCGCGGCGCGCCGGTACAGGTGCCCGACGACCGGCTCGAGCCGCAAGATCTCGTGCAACACGCGCGTGCGCTCGGCGAGGTCGCCCGCGAGGTAGCGGGCGCGCAGCGCGTCGTCCTCGAGCAGGTGCCAGGCCGCCATCACCACGAACTCGCGGGTCGTGGCCATCCCGGCCGCGCCGTACGTGATGCACTCGATGAGCACCTCCGCATCCTTGTAACCGCGCTCGAGCAGGTGGCCGATGACGTCGGAGCGCGGCTCCTTCCGGCGCGCTCGGATCGCCGGCCGCACGTCGAACAGGTAGAAGCGCAGCACGTGCAGGTTCGTGGCCAGCAGCGACGCGGCGCGGCGCCAACCCGGCACGCCCTCGAGCCGCGGCAGGGCGAGGATCGCCTCGAGCCGGTGGGCGAGACCGGGGCGCCACGAGTCGGTGAGCCCCACGACCCGCGCCGCCACCTGCATGGCCAGCTCGAGCGACAGGTCGCCGAGGTCGGCGCGGCCGCGCCGCTGCAAGTCGGCGACGAGCGCGTCGCTCAGGGTGTCCATGAGCACGCGGTACTCGGCGTCGATGGTCGAGGGCGTGAAGAAGCGCGCGATGGCGACGCGATGCTCGCGGTGCGCGGCCCCGTCCTCGAACAGCACCGGCGGCCGCAACCCCGTGCGAGTAGCGAGCTCGGCGTTGAAACCGGCCTGCGTGACCGCGTCGCCGGCACGCAGCACGGCCTTCACGGCAGCGTAGGAACGGAGCGTCCACGTGTCACCCTCGCGCTCGACGGCCGGGAGGTCGCCGGAAGGCGGCGCACCGCGGGCGCTCTTGCGGTCGGATGCGGACGGTGGCGCGCCGGGATGGCTCGGGACGGCAGTGACGGACATGGCGCCTCCCTCGGTAGAGGTCTCTCCGTGCGAGAAGGGATCCCGGGCGACGACACCGTTCGGTCCGTGTCCCGGGCGTGCGCGGACGGTCTGGTACGGACGGGTCTGGTACCAGGGTACGTCCGCGGCGACGCTGCGGCGGTGACGGGGGCGCAGGCGTGCCATCGACCCTGTCCCCGTGTCGTTCCACTCGGGCTGGAGCGGCGCGATCACAGTTCGATCCGACATTACCGTGCGCGCGCTCACGGCCATGACGTCCATCATCTGTGCATCCATATTCAGCACCACGATGGTACGGCCATGACCCGCGGCGCGCCCGCGTCAATCCTGAGCCGCGAGTTCGAGGAGAAGCAGCGCGTACGCCTCCTGCGCCCGCTG